>NZ_AYYU01000099.1 GCF_001436455.1 Lactobacillus jensenii DSM 20557 | reverse complement strand
CTTGAACCGTAGTCACCGGACTTAGTTTCTGAATCAGCTAAGGTCTTACCATCAGCGGTTTCGTACCTTACCTTAACATTTTCAGTATCTGGTGCGTAAGTGTAAACAACGTCGTCATTGGTTGTACCGAATTTACCAGTGGCGTTAGTTGGGGTCTTTGTCAAGTGATAACCAGTAATAGTTTTAGCATTGGTTTCATAA
>NZ_AYYU01000098.1 GCF_001436455.1 Lactobacillus jensenii DSM 20557 | reverse complement strand
AAAAAACACTTGCCAAAAAGAAAATAATCCTGTATCTTAGATAAAGTCGTGTTAAGGCAAAGCATTGATGACAAAAATATTTCAAAAAAGAATAAAAAAGTTCTTGTAATTTTGAAATAAATCAAGTAATATAATTACTTGTCGCGAGTCGATGAGACAGCGAAAAAATAAATTCAAAAAAGTTCTTGACCGAAAGGTTAAGAGA
>NZ_AYYU01000097.1 GCF_001436455.1 Lactobacillus jensenii DSM 20557 | reverse complement strand
AACAATTTCTACTTCAAAATTTATTCATTTAGTATCTACCAAACATATTTTTGCTCTGATATAATTAAAAAAGCTCGTCAATAGACGAGTTAGCAGTTCAGAATAACTATACACCCCTCAACCTAATTTCGTCTGTGGAGGTGTCTATATGATTATTCGGAATGGATTGGAGTTTGCTTTATTATGGCTAATGTCATAATTGCACTTGGA
>NZ_AYYU01000096.1 GCF_001436455.1 Lactobacillus jensenii DSM 20557 | reverse complement strand
ACTCTTTATCAACAGGATTTGACAAAGAGCCCTTTTTTTAAATCTATATTAGCTAACAAAAAGCATGTTATCTGTTACGATAACATGCTTTAAAACTAAAACGGAGCAAGAGAGATTTGAACCCTCGCGCCGGAATTATCCGACCTACACCCTTAGCAGGGGCGCCTCTTCAGCCACTTGAGTATTGCTCCATATGGGCCTAAATGGACTTGAACCATCGACCT
>NZ_AYYU01000095.1 GCF_001436455.1 Lactobacillus jensenii DSM 20557 | reverse complement strand
AGATAGCTTTTATTTCTTCATCTGAAAGAGAAACATCTGTGTTTGCTTTTATCCATTGTAAAACTTCATCCACTGTAGAATTGGGGCTTAAACTTTTAAATAGTTTATATGTATTTTTTATAGCCTTTCTTTGCTCTTCTTCTCGGCCTTTCTCAACGCCACGTTTTTCTGCTACTGCAGTTTCTTCTTTCATCCGTAATTCTGCTGTTCTCATAAGATTTCTCC
>NZ_AYYU01000094.1 GCF_001436455.1 Lactobacillus jensenii DSM 20557 | reverse complement strand
CTAAGTACACATGGGAGAAGACTCCGGATGTAAGTAAGCCGGGTACTACAACAGCAACAGTAGTAGTAACATACCCAGACGGTTCGAAAGATAAGGTTGAAGTTCATGTTGTAGTTGATAACCCAACTCCAGAACCACAAGATGTTCACACTACTCCAGGTGTAGTACCAAATCCATCAACAGCCATAAAGAATAAAGATGAGATGCCAGATGGCACTAAGTACACATGG
>NZ_AYYU01000093.1 GCF_001436455.1 Lactobacillus jensenii DSM 20557 | reverse complement strand
ATGGCGCGGGACGGAATCGAACCGCCGACACAAGGAGCTTCAATCCTTTGCTCTACCAACTGAGCTACCGAGCCATTCTTACGGTCCATGACGGATTTGAACCGACGATCTCCTCCGTGACAGGGAGGCGAGATAAACCACTACTCCAATGGACCATATTGCGGGAGCCGGATTTGAACCAACGACCTTCGGGTTATGAGCCCGACGAGCTACCAGACTGCTCCATCCCGCGATAA
>NZ_AYYU01000092.1 GCF_001436455.1 Lactobacillus jensenii DSM 20557 | reverse complement strand
GTGATGTTCTACCACTGAACTACTTCCGCATAACAGAGTTTATTATAGCAAAGCTTTATCAATCTGCAAAGACTTTTTTGAATAATTATCGGGAAAACCGGATTTGAACCTGCGACCTCTACGTCCCGAACGTAGCGCTCTACCAAGCTGAGCTATTTCCCGAAGCTAACAAAAAAGGATTCACTACTGTGAATCCTCATCTCGTGAAGCGGAAGACGGGATTCGAACCCGCGACCC
>NZ_AYYU01000091.1 GCF_001436455.1 Lactobacillus jensenii DSM 20557 | reverse complement strand
GGCGGTGTCTTAACCACTTGACCAACGGGCCAGATCCCTCGAGCACGAATATTAATATATCAAAATTATTGATAATTGGCAAGTCTTTTTTACAAAAAACTTGATTCGCTTTCAAGCTAACGGAGTGTGAGGGATTTGAACCCTCGATACAGGTTAAAGCCCGTATACATGATTTCCAATCATGCTCCTTCAGCCACTCGGACAACACTCCATTACTCCGGTTGCCAGATTCGAACTGACGACATC
>NZ_AYYU01000090.1 GCF_001436455.1 Lactobacillus jensenii DSM 20557 | reverse complement strand
GGAGAAACCTTATGAGAACAGCAGAACTACGTATGAAGGAAGAAACTGCAGTAGCAGAAAGACGAGGGCGAGAAGAAGGGCGTGAAGAAGAGCAAAAGAACACGGTGAAAGTCTTCAAAATATTGAAGCCAGAAGCAACAGTGGCTGAAGGCTTAGCTTGGATAAGAAAGAATACAAATGTGTCCCTTTCAGATGAGGAAATCAAAGCTATTTTGAGCAGAAGCAACTAGTTTCGCTTAAAAAGGAGAAA
>NZ_AYYU01000009.1 GCF_001436455.1 Lactobacillus jensenii DSM 20557 | reverse complement strand
GTGGCTAAACGCGGCGGTCTGTAAAACCGCTCTCCCTGAGTTCGGTGGTTCGAATCCACTCTCCTCCATAATAGGGATATAGTTTAAAGGTAGAACAACGGTCTCCAAAACCGTTGGTGTGGGTTCAATTCCTACTATCCCTGTTAGTACTTCACGGCGGAATTGGTGAAGGGGTTAACACACCGGTTTGTGGATCCGGCATGCATGGGTTCGAATCCCATATTCCGCCCTAGAAATGAGATGCTGAAAGGCATCTTATTTCATACAATTGAAAAGCTAATGGCGGTGTAGCCAAGTGGTAAGGCAGAGGTCTGCAAAACCTTAATCGTCGGTTCGAGTCCGACCTCCGCCTTATTAAGCTGGTGTTAGCAAGTACTATGGCGGTGTGGCGGAATTGGCAGACGCGTCAGACTCAAAATCTGGTGTCCCTTGGGACGTATCGGTTCGACCCCGATCACCGCTATTTTTTATAAAAGCTCATGGATAAAGCCATGAGCTTTTTTTCTTGCTCAAATTGCAAGCTGTACAAGTTATCTCTATAATAGTAATCATGGAGGTTTTTTTATGAACATTGGGTTATATACGGATACTTACTTTCCACAAATTAGTGGTGTTGCTACCTCAATTCAAACTCTTAAAAGAGCTTTGGAAAAGCAAGGTCACAATGTTTTCATTTTTACAACTACAGATCCGCATGTGGGCAAAGGTGTTGTAGAGCCAAATGTATTTCGCTTTTCAAGTGTTCCTTTTATTTCCTTTACTGACCGAAGAATTGCTTTTAGGGGGCTTTTTGAGGCTACTAGAGTTGCTAAAGAAGTTCAACTTGATGTTGTTCACACCCAAACCGAATTTTCTATGGGACTTATTGGAAAATATGTTGCACATCAGCTTAATATTCCAGCAGTTCATACTTATCATACAATGTATGAAGATTACTTACACTATGTGCTCAATGGGAATTTACTACGCCCAGTGCATGTTAAGCAATTTACAAAAGCCTATTTGAAGAATATGGATGGCGTTATTGCACCTAGTAAACGTGTTGAAAAATTGCTAGATCGTTATGGTGTGCAGATTCCTATAAAAGTGATACCAACCGGAGTCGATATCGAGGCAATGAATGGAGACCAACGAAGAGACGTTCGACCAGAACTTGGCATTGCACCTGATGATTTAGTTATTTTGACTCTAAGTAGAATTGCAGCTGAAAAAAAGATAGATAGAATCCTTGATTTAATGCCTGAATTATTGGGACAATTTTCTAATTTAAAATTAGTAATTGCAGGTGACGGACCAGATGTTGATTTATTAAAGGATCAAGTGGAACGCTTATCAATTGAGGATTATGTGATTTTTACTGGTGATGTTCCTCATGAAGATGTAGGAAATTTCTATCGTATGGCTGATTTATTCGTTTCCGCAAGTGATACTGAAACTCAAGGGTTGACTTATATAGAGGCATTAGCAGCCGGAACTAAAAGTGTTATTTTTGATACAGATTATACGGAAAATGTTTTTGATGATGTTGAATTTGGGCAAGTATTCAATAGCCAAAGAGAAATGAAAGAAGCAATTATTTCTTATTTAAAGCAGGGTAAACAAGCTATTAATCCAACTAAATTAAAGACTAAATTAGAAAATATTTCGGCAACTCATTTTGGTAAAGAGGTAGTTGATTTTTATAAAGCTGCAATTGATGCCTATTCAAATAAAGAGGTAAATGATGATTAGAATTAACATGTTTTCTCAAGCAGATTCAGTTAAAGGACAAGGTGTGGGCAGCGCCTATCAAGAATTAATTAATCTGATGAGAACAAGATTAGTAGACGATTTTTATATGACGATTAATAAGTATGGCCAAAGTGATTTGACTCATTACCATACGATCAATCCAACTTATTTTCTTAATAGTTTTTCGCCTGCAAGAGGTAGAAAAATAGGCTATGTACATTTTTTACCTGAAACCTTAGAAGGCTCTATAAAACTACCAACACCGGCCAAGAATGCCTTTTATAATTATGTAATTAATTTTTATAAACGGATGGATCAAATAGTCGTAGTTAACCCAATATTCATTGATAAGTTAGTTGCTCATGGTCTTGACCGTAATAAGATTAAATATATTCCCAACTTTGTATCAAAAGACGAATTTTATACGAAAACTACAGTTGAAAAAAATGCTTTTCGTAATCAATTAGGAATACCTTTAGACAAGTTTGTCATTTTTGGTGATGGGCAAGTTCAAGAGCGAAAAGGTGTAGACGATTTTGCTAAATTGGCTGAAGCTAATCCAGATATCCAATTTATATGGGCAGGTGGCTTTTCATTTGGAAAAATTACCGATGGATATGAGCATTATCGTAATTTAGTAGAAAATCCGCCTAAGAACCTAATCTTTACTGGGATTGTAAAACGTGAAGAACTAGTTAATTATCTAAATATTGCTGATTTATTTTTACTACCTTCATTTGATGAATTATTCCCAATGTCTGTTTTAGAAGCCTTTTCTTGTGGCACACCAGTATTACTTAGAAATTTAGATTTATATAAAGCAATTATTGATGGCTATTATATGTATGGTACTGATTTTGGTACTTTAGACGAGAAAATTAGAGAAATCAAAGCTAATCCAGAGCTGTTGAAAAAATATGCTTCATTATCCACAAAGGCTAGTGAAAAGTATTCTGAAGAACATTTGGCTGAGATTTGGCGTAACTTTTATCTTGAGCAATATGAGCTTGGGGTTAAGCTAGGACAAATTCATTTATGAGAAAGAAATATTTTTTAGGTTTTATAGCTGTTTTAGCAATAAGTGCATTTGTACTATATTGGGATTTGAAGCAAACTAATTTTAAAGCCTTACTTTCAGCAAGCAAAAATATAAATTATAGTTTTATTATTTTGATTTTTTTAGTAATTTTATGTACATATCTTTGTGAAGCTTTGATTCTATTTGTTTTAGCAGGTAGGAAGAGATTTAGCGATTTAATTCATTTTTATCGTGTTCCATTGATTCAAGCCTTATTTAATGCAATTACGCCAATGGCCACTGGAGGGCAACCTGCCCAGCTAATTGCACTGAAACAAATGAAAATCGAATTAGGTCCAGCTAGTTCACTTTTGCTGATGAAGTTTATAATTTATCAGTTAGTAGTCTTTTGTGCCTATGTATGGGCTTTTTTTACTGGTCATCAATTATTAGGAGAAATGGATCACTTTAATATAGTTATTGTTATTAGTTTTTTAATCCATTTAAGTACAATTATCTTTTTACTTTTTGGTATGTTTGCAAGAAAGACTTTAAAGCGTATAGGTGCACTTCTTTTTAAATTAGGTGGATATTTTACATCTTCAAGAAAGTTAATTAACCTCCAAGAGAGTTTTGATCAACAGGTCGATGAATATTATCTTGAGAGTCAAAAATTATTTCAGCATAAAAAGAGTTTAGTAATCAGCTTTATTTTGACTTGTATTCAATTAACTTTATTTTACAGTGTGCCATTTTTAACCATAAAAGCCTTAAACTTGTCTGGAAGTTGGGTTGAATTAATGCACCTTAATATTTTAGTTGCACTATTTATGGCTGTCATTCCAATACCTGGTGCAAGTGGAGGAGCAGAGTTAGGATTTCAGACTTTATTCAAATTCTTTGTAAAAAATGGTGCTCAGTTAGTTTTAGGCATGTTCATTTGGAGATTTGCAACATATTTCTTTGGAATGCTTCTAGGAGTAATAGCTTGGCTAATTAGACCCAAAAAGAATATTAGGGGTTAATTTTTTGTTAAAAGCCTAAAGTAGTTAATATTGAAGTGTATTTAAGTAGTATTATCATAAGAGTTGATAATTAAAGATTGAGAGGAAAATTGGATGTCTCGTGCCAAAAAAATTGCCAATTGGCTCTTTCATACCAAGTTGGGTTATTTCTCAGTTGTCCTAACTTTATTTTGGATTAAAACATATCTAATCTATATAACTAAGTTTAGTTTAGGTGCGACTGGGGCGATGCAGAATTTCTTGCTGCTACTTAATCCAATTCCCGCTGGAATGTTATTACTAGGAATTGGACTCTTTGTTAAAGGGCGAAAGTCGTATTGGATTATTTGGATTATTGATTTCATTATGAGTTTTTGGCTTTTTGCCAATATCTTATATTATCGTGAGTTTTCAAATTTTTTGTCATTTGCGATAATGTCAACTTCCGGCTCAACATCTGATAATTTAGGAAAGAGTATAGCTGGAATTACTAAAGCTACTGATTTCTTAGTATTTTTAGATTTGGTAATTATTTTAGCGCTTATATTGTTTAAAGTGTTTAAAATTGATGTTCGACCATTAAAATTAAAAGTTACTAGCTTAATTGAGCTTTTAGCCCTAAGTTTAATGGCTTTGAATTTATTTATGGCCCAAAAAGATCGTTCAGGTTTATTAACTAGGACTTTTGATAATAACTATATCGTTAAGTACTTGGGGATGAACGAATATGCCTTATATGATGGGGTGAAAACTGCTCAAAATAATGCTGAGATGGCTAAAGCAAATGCCTCTGATCTAAAATCAGTTCAAGCTTATTTACAAAAACATCAAGTAACACCTAATGCTAGTTATACAGGTGTTGCTAAAGGTAAAAATGTTTTGATTATTCACTTGGAAAGTTTTCAACAATTTTTGATTGATTATAAATGGAAGGGTAAAGAAGTAACTCCTAATTTAAATAAGTTATATCACCAAAGTGATACCTTGAGTTTTGATAATTTCTTTAACCAAGTTGGTCAAGGTAAAACTTCTGATGCTGAATTAATGTTAGAGAATTCTTTATATGGACTTTCATCTGGTTCTGCAATGTCTAGTTATGGTACAGCAAATACTTTTGAAGCAGCTCCAGCTATTTTAGGACAAGACGGATATACAACAGCCGTTATGCATGGGGGAGAAGGTTCATTTTGGAATCGGAATAATGCATATAAGCAATTTGGTTATCAATATTTCATGCCATTATCTTATTATGTAAATAAGAAGAGTTATTATATTGGTTATGGATTAAAAGATAAAATTTTCTTCAGTCAATCTATTAAATATATTGAACGTTTACCACAACCATTTTATTTGAAGATGATTACGGTAACTAACCACTATCCTTATGAACTAGATAAGAAGAATCAATCAATCAGTAAAACTGATACAGGAGATTCTACAGTTGATGGCTATGTACAAACTGCTCATTATTTAGATCAAGCTATTGGTGAGTTAATGTCTTATTTAAAGAAGACTGGTCTGGAAAAGAACACAATGATTGTTCTGTATGGTGACCACTATGGTATTTCAGGAAACCACCACAAGGCAATGGCTCAGTTGCTCGATAAGAAGGGGTATAATGATTTTGATAATTTGCAACAACAACGTGTTCCGTTAATGATTCATATGCCGGGGTTAAAAGGTGGTATCAACCACACTTATGGTGGTGAAATTGATGTTTTACCAACTATTATGAACTTACTAGGATATAATGATACGAATACTATTCAATTTGGACATGATTTATTAGCTACTAATCGTGAGCAATTAGTTGTCCAACGTAATGGTGATTTTGTAACGCCGAAGTATAGTAAAGTTACTGGAACATATTATTATACTAAGACTGGAAAAAAGGTTAAAAATCCTTCTAAAAAGGTAAAAGAAGAATTAGCATCATTATCAAATCAGGTCACAACTCAATTATCACTCTCTGATCGTGTGATTCGGGGCAATTTATTACGTTTCTATCATCCTTCATGGTTTAAACCAGTAAATGCTAAAGATTATAACTATCAGAAAAAGATTGCCTTGAAGAACTTATATGCAGAAGATAAAAAGAAAAAATCTAGTCTATGGTATCAAAATGGTAAAAAGACTACCCAAAGTGACTTTACAACTGATGCACCGGAGTTAAAAAAGAGTAGTAATTAAAAAATATAAGTAAAGAGTCTATTTTTAGGCTCTTTTTTCTTCAAAAAATGTTATGATGAAAAAGATTAAATTGAAAAATAGTATTGGAGTATAAAAATGCTAGATAAAACAAAACAATATTGGTTCATTGGAATTAAAGGTACAGGTATGGCTTCATTAGCCTTAATTATGCACGATTTAGGTTTTAATGTTGCTGGTAGTGATATTGACATGGAAACTTTCACACAAAAGCCACTTGAAGATAAAGGAATTGTGATTAAGAGTTTTAATAGAGATAATATCACCCCTGCACAAGTTATCGTTAAAGGAAATGCCTTTAAAGAAGAAAACCCAGAAGTTGCAGCTGCTTTAGAAATGAAAGTGCCAATGCATTCATATCCAGATACAGTTGAAGAAATTATTCAACAATACACAAGTATTGGTATTAGCGGTGCTCACGGTAAGACTTCAACTACTGCACTTTTATCACATGTTTTAACTGAAGCTGCTCCAACTTCATATTTAATTGGTGATGGTGAAGGTCGTGGTGTTAAAGATTCACGCTTCTTTGTTTATGAAGCAGATGAATATCGTCGTCACTTTTTGGCATATCACCCAGATTATCAAATTATGACAAATATCGACTTTGATCATCCAGATTATTTTAAAGATATTAATGATACGCAAAGTGCATTTCAATCTGCAGCTGATCAAACTAAAAAGGCACTTTTTGTTTGGGGCGATGATCCTCGCTTGCAAAAAATTGAAACAAAAATTCCTAAGTATACTTATGGCTTCAAGGATAGTGACGATTTTCAAGCTTATAACGTTAAGAAGTCAACTGATGGAACAAGTTTTAGTGTAAAGGCTCATGGCAAAGAAATTGGTGAATTTAAGACCCATTTATTTGGTGACCATAATATCATGAACTCTCTTGCCGTAATTGGAGTTGCATTAACTGAAGAAGTTCCAATGGAAGATATTCAAAAAGGATTGTTAACTTACGGTGGGGCAAAACGTCGTTTTAGTGAAAAAGACTTTGGTGATATTACTGTAATTGATGATTATGCTCACCACCCAACTGAAATGAGAGCAACTATTCAAGCTGCTAAGCAAAAGTTCCCAAATAAAAAATTGGTAGTTGTATTTCAACCTCATACCTATTCAAGAACTAAAGAGTTTGCCAGTGAATTTATTGAAATATTGCGTGGAGTTGATAAAGCTTATATTACCCCAATTTTTGGCTCAGCTCGTGAAAAGAGTGGCGATATTTCAAGTGAAGATTTAACAAGTCAAATTCCTGGTAGTGAAGTAATAGATATTGCTAATATCGCAGATTTAACTAAGAATCGTAATTCTGTAGTGGTATTTATGGGTGCTGGCGATATTGAAAAATATGAAGATGCCTTTGAAAAGTTAATTTAAGTTGAAAGCTAAGAGCCAAAAAGCTCTTAGCTTTTTTACTAGCTTGTAAACTGTTAAAATAAATATTTGTAATAATAGCTGTCTAATAAGAAGGAGAAAAATAATGGCAAATAAGAAATTACTTTTGATTGATGGAAATTCTGTTGCATTTAGGGCTTTTTATGCTCTTTATCGACAACTTGATCGTTTCCAAAATCCTGAAGGCTTGCACACTAATGCCATTTATGCCTTCAAAAATATGTTGGATGTAATTTTAAAACAAGAAAATCCTAGCCACGTATTGGTAGCGTTTGATGCTGGAAAAGTTACTTTTAGAACTAAATTATATTCTGACTATAAAGGTGGTCGTCAGAAAACTCCTGGCGAGTTATTAGAACAAATTCCTTATATTAAAGAAATGCTTAAGGATCTTGGAATTAAATCTTATGAACTTGTAAATTATGAAGCCGATGACATTATTGGAACATATTCCAAGATGGGTGAGGAAGCTGGTTATCAGGTTGCCATTGTTTCAGGAGATAAAGACCTTACGCAATTAGCAAGTGATTCAACTACCGTTTATGTTACAAAATCAGGTGTAAGTGAACTAGAAGCTTTTACACCTGAACATATGAAAGAAGTTAATGGTGTAACTCCGACGGAATTTATTGATATGAAGGCATTAATGGGTGATAATTCAGATAATTATCCTGGAGTTACTAAAGTTGGCCCTAAAACCGCTTCTAATTTGATTCAGAAATATGGTTCTGTTGAAAATATTTATAAGCATATTGACGAAATGAAAAAGTCGAAATTAAAAGAGAATTTAATCAATGACAAAGATAAGGCTTTTTTAGCCAAAACACTTGCAACCATTGATCGTACTTCACCAGTTGAATTTAAGCTTGATGAATTGAAGAAGCAAGAAACCAATGTAGTTGACTTGCGCAAGTTCTATGAACAGATGAACTTTAGACGTTTTTTAGCAGAGCTCAATAATTCTAATAGTGAAATTGGCGAAGTGAGCGATAAAAAAGTTGATTATATAGTTTTAGATGAACAAAACTTAAATAAGCTTCCAAATGTTAAATCTGAAGTTAGTTTTTATTTAGGGATGTTCGGTGAAAATTATCATTTGGCAGATTTTGTTGGTTTTAGTTTGAAAATGGGTGATAATGTCTATGTTTCAAATGACGTATCATTATTGACTAAGCAGCCTTTGCAAACTTTACTAGAAGATCAAGCAGTTAATAAAAATGTTTTTGATTTAAAAAGAACAATTGTTGGCTTACATCGATTGGGAATAAAAGCTAATAACATCAACTATGATATGTTGTTAGCCTCATATTTGGTAAATAATGAGAATAATTCAAATGACTTAGGAGAGATTTGTCAATTATACAATTATTACGATTTGCAGCCAGATGTCGATATTTATGGAAAAGGTAAAAAAGCTGCAATACCGGATGAAGAAATCTTTTTTAATCATTTAGCTGGAAAAGTTTTAGCAATTGAAGCATTAAAACCAACTTTGCTGAAAAGATTGACTGAGCATGAGCAAGATGATTTATATGAAACCATTGAAATGCCAGTTGCTAACGTATTAGCTAAAATGGAAATCACAGGATTAAAAACTGATGCTAGTACATTAGTCCAATTAGGAAATGATTTTGGACAGCGACTTACTGAACTTGAAGCGGATATTTATCTTGAAGCTGGAGAAAGATTTAACATTAACTCACCTAAGCAATTAGGGCAAATCTTATTTGAAAAGCTAGAGCTTCCACCAATTAAGAAAACTAAGACAGGTTATTCTACTTCAGTTGAAGTGTTAGAACAGTTAAAAGATCAATCACCGATTGTTCAAAAAGTATTAGATTATCGACAAATTGCCAAAATTCAATCAACTTATGTCAAAGGATTGCTTGATGTAATTCAACCCGATGGACGAGTACATACTCGTTACCAACAAACTTTAACAGCAACTGGTCGACTATCATCAGTTGATCCAAATTTACAAAATATCCCCGTTCGTTTAGAAGAGGGAAAAAAGATTCGTAAAGCATTTATTCCTTCAAATAAAGATGGATATATCTTTTCTTGTGACTACTCACAAGTTGAGTTGCGAGTTCTAGCCCATGTTTCAGGTGATGAAAATATGCAAGAAGCCTTTAAGACTGGCTATGACATCCACGCTCATACTGCAATGAAGATTTTCCACTTAGATTCTCCAGATGAAGTAACACCAAATATGCGTAGACATGCCAAGGCTGTTAACTTTGGAATTGTCTATGGTATTAGTGATTACGGCTTATCTAAAAACTTAGGGATTAGCCGTAAGCAAGCTAAAGAATTTATTGACAATTATTTTGAACAATATCCTAAAATTAAAGATTACATGGATAAGGAAATTAATTTTGCCCGTGAAAAAGGTTACGTTGAAACCATTATGCATCGTCGACGTTATTTGCCAGATATTCATGCTAAAAACTTTAATGTTCGATCTTTTGCAGAAAGAACCGCCATTAACTCACCAATTCAAGGTGGGGCCGCTGATATTATTAAAATAGCAATGATTAATATGCAGAAAAAACTTGATGAATTGAATCTTAAAAGCAAAATGTTGATTCAAGTTCATGACGAGTTGATTTTTGATGTTCCTGCTGATGAATTAGAAACTATAAAGAAAGTTGTACCAGAAGTAATGCAAAACGCAGTTCATTTAGATGTACCACTTGTTGCAGATTCTAATTGGGGACATGACTGGTATGAAGCAAAGTAAAGGAGTAGCAATATGCCTGAAATGCCAGAAGTTGAAACAGTACGTAAAACATTAACTGAATTAGTTTTAGGTAAGACAATAGAAAAGGCAAAGGTGTGGTATCCGAATATAATCATAGGGGACAGCGAATCTTTTTGTAATCAATTAAAGAAAAAGAAAATTATAAAAATTGATCGTTATGCAAAATTCTTACTTTTTAGACTAAGTGACAATATAACGATTGTTTCCCATTTGCGAATGGAAGGTAAGTACCGTTTAGCAACTCCACATGAAGAAAAAAATAAACATGATCATGTAGAATTTATTTTTACTGATGGAACTAGTTTGCGCTACAACGATGTAAGAAAATTTGGGCGTATGCAAC
The DNA here is from genome assembly GCF_001436455.1 of Lactobacillus jensenii DSM 20557. Classification (GTDB taxonomy): domain Bacteria; phylum Bacillota; class Bacilli; order Lactobacillales; family Lactobacillaceae; genus Lactobacillus; species Lactobacillus jensenii. The sequence goes on along the minus strand of NZ_AYYU01000009.1, from coordinate 48,120 downwards.
TTGTTGAAACAGGAACTGAAAAGCAAAAGACAGGAATAAAGAAGTTAGGACCGGAGGCATTAAGTGAAGGCTTTACTTTAAGTTATTTCCAAAGGGCGTTGAGGAACAAAAAGAAGAATATTAAAGCTGTTTTGCTAGATCAAAATGTAGTTTCAGGTTTGGGAAATATTTATGCTGATGAAACTTTATGGTTAAGTAAAATTAATCCTGAGCGACCAGGAAACTCGCTATCTTGTGATGAGATAACGAGCTTATACAAAGCCATTAATCAAGTTATTTCCCAGGCAATAAAAGCTCATGGAACAACTGTCCACTCATTTTTAGATGCGGAAGGGCAAACAGGTGGTTATCAAAAATATCTAAAAGTGTATGGCAGGGCTGGTAAAAAATGCTTTAGATGTGGCGCGACTTTACAAAAAAATCATATTGCTGGTCGCGGAACGACTTTTTGCCCTAAATGCCAAGAGGTGAAGTAATGACTTTTTATTTAGCTATAACAGGTGGTATTGCCTCAGGAAAAACAACAGCTGATAACTATTTTAAAGAGCTAGGGCTGCCAGTTATTGATAGTGATGAAATAGCTCATAACCTACTTAAAAGAAATACAGAAGTTACGAAACAAATTTGTCAACTTTTTGGTCAATCGTGTATCCTTCCTAGTGGCGATGTTAATAGAAAGGAACTAGGTCGACTTGTCTTTAATGATTCAGAAAAGTTAAAGCTACTAAATCAGATAACGCATCCAGCCATTTTTGCTGAAATTAAAAGGAAAAAAGCTGCTATTAAATCTGGAATCTGTGTGGTTGATATTCCTTTACTTTTTGAAAGCAAACAGCAGAAATATTATGATGCAAGTTTGCTGATATATGTGCCTGAACAGGTTCAATTAGAGCGTTTAATGAGACGAGATAATTTAGATAGAGAACATGCTATGGCAAAAATTAAGAGTCAGATGTCAACAAATATGAAATTAAAATTAGCCACCTATAGCGTTGCGAATACTGGTACAATAGAAGTATTACAAGATAAGCTTAATAAAATTTTACAAGAGGTAAAGGAGAAAGAAGATGCAATGTCCAAATTGTCATAAAAATTCTTCTAAAGTTATTGATTCACGGCCAACTGATGAAGGAAGAACTATTAGACGGCGGAGAGAATGTGAAAATTGTGGGTATCGTTTTACCACTTTTGAACGCGTTGAACAAACGCCTCTATTAGTTATAAAGAATGATGGAACTCGTGAACCATTTGATAGGGAAAAGATTTTACGTGGTGTTGCTGCAGCAGCTCAAAAACGTCCAGTTACTAGTGAACAATTAGATGAACTAGTTGACCATGTTGAAAATGAAATCAGAAAACAGGGAGTTAGCGAAATTTCATCTAAAGAAATTGGTAAATTGGTGATGAACGAATTGGTAAATGTTGATGACGTTGCTTATATTCGTTTTGCAAGTATTTATCGTCAGTTCCAAGATATTTCTGGTTTCATGAAGACAATGAAAGATATCATGGATAAACATGAACACTCAAATTAAAAACGAAGTGAGATAAATGTATAAAAACGCTGATCCTAGATTAACGTATTTTGTTTTAAATAGAGTTGATTTAGCAAAAAAACAAGAGCAAGTGTTGACTCGTTTATACCAGCCGCTAATTGGCCCGGTTGCAATGTCATTATATTTAACTTTAGTTGATGACTATCAACATGTACCAATTAAAAGCCAAGGAAAAAGACTGTATCAATTACAAGAAATATTAGATATAAAGTTAGAAGATATTTTTAAGAGTTTACATAAGCTAGAAGCAACTGGGTTAGTCAAAACTTTTCATGGTGAAATGCTGGGAGTGGGAGATTATTTAGCGTTTCAGCTAATTGATATACCTGAAGCAAGTGAGTTTTTTAAGACTCTTTTGTTAAGCAGCTTATTACTTGAAAAAGTAGGAACTACAAGATTTCAAAGCTTGAATAAGGAATTTAATCCTACTTTACCTGGATTTATCAAAGATGGTAGGGATGTTTCAGCTGACTTTTTTGATGTTTTTCGTCTATCAGCAGAAAAAGCTATTAATCCTGATGAACAAGTTTTAAATGCTGCTAATTTAGCAGATCAAAAAGCAGCTGATTTAGTAAAAGATAAAATGAGTCCAATTGACTGGAATTTTGTAAAAGAACTTTTTAGTAAATATGGGATTTCAGCTAACGAAGTAGATAGTCATGCAGGGCAAATGGCTCAATTGATGCATTTTTATGGCCTTTCTGAACAAGATTTTGTTAATCAAGTTGCAACGACTATTATTGCGGGGCAAGACCAACTAAATATTAAGCAGATGCAGTATCGCTTAAATGAATTAGCTACTCAAAATCATAGTCAAAAACAAATAGCTCAAGCTTTTAAACGTGGTAATGTACAAAATAATTCACCAGTTAGTTTAAATCAAAGTGAACGGGAATTGTTGGAGATGGCCCAAAGCTTAAGTCCCTTGAAGTTTTTAGAAACTTTGAAATCACAAAAGGGTGGTTTTGTTACATATAATGAGCGTAATGTTATTCGCCGTTTGCAACTTAATTACAATTTGCCTGATGCATGGGTTAATATTTTGATTAAAACATGCTTAGATTATGATTCAGTTTTATCTGACAATATTACTGGACGTATTGCCAATTCTTGGCTTCAGCACCAAGTAACTACACCTGAAGCTGCTCTTAAATTTACGCGTGAGTGGCAGAAGCGAAAAGCAAATAATTTTAGTAAAAAAAGAGTTGAAAAGGGAACGAACTGGAAGAAGAAGATTGCTCAGGATAAGATTGATAAAAAAGGCGGTACAAGCTCCGCTGATGATCAAGATTTGTCTGAAATAATGAAAAATTTACAGAAGTTTGATCCAAAGGATTAGGTTATGGAAAAAATTAACGATTTGCTAGGTAATGCTTTTACTCAGCATAACAAAGATAGAAAGATTGATAGCAAAGCTTTGATTAATGAAGCCTTGCAAGACTCAGAAGTACAAGCTTTTATTAAACAAAATCAGGTACCTAAGGAAGTTGTGCTCTCAAGTTTGAATAATATCTTTCAATTTCATCAACAAAAAGAAGCTGCCAAAACTGGCTCTAATCCCATCCCAGGCTATTTACCTAAGCTTATTTTGCATGGTTCGACGATTGATTTGGCTTATGCTCCAACCAAAGAAAAAAGTAAAGAATTGGTAAGGCAAAAAGCTAGTCGACATTTGGAATTAATAGACATTCCCAAAAGATATCGCAATGTTACAAGTAAAGATATTATTGCAAATGAAGATCGCAAAGCAGCCATTATAGCAATTAATAATTTTTTGATGGAAATTCAAGGCCATGAATATAAGCAAGGACTTTACCTCCAAGGTGACTTCGGTGTAGGAAAAACTTATTTATTAGCTTGGCTTGCAAGAGCTTTGGCTGAGATGGGGAAAAAGGTTATCTTTTTGCATACCCCTAGCTTTTTCGCTAATTTGAGTACTCATATTAAAGAACAAAATCTTGATGAAGAAATCAACCGAATTAGTCAGGCAGATATTTTGATTCTTGATGATATTGGCGCTGAAAGTTTATCTCAGTGGTCAAGGGATGATGTCTTAGGGGTTATTTTGCAATATCGGATGGATAATCTTTTACCTACTTTCTTTAGCTCTAATTTAAGTTTTGATGATTTGGAAAAGCATTTTGAAGAAACTCGTAATAATATTGAGCCAGTTAAGGCTAAACGCTTGATGCAACGCATTAAGTTTTTAGGCAAAGAAGTAGATGTTGGTGGTAAAAATCTTCGTTTAGATGATTAGTTGTAGGGATGGAGATATGATTATGAGACGTTTTATGCAGGTTCGCGGTGGTGCTGGCGATTTAACTAAAGCAGATGTTAATGCTAGTCCAAAGGATAATTTATATTTAGCTGTTAATTCAACATGGCAAAAAGATGCTGTCATTCCTGAAGACCGAACTGAAATTGGGGTAAACACCGAAATTGATATGCGAATTGAAAAACGCATGAAAGATGATCTTGAAGCTTTGATAGCCGGCAAAGAAGACGTAAATAGTGTACCTAATTTAGCTAAAGCAGTTACTTTTTATCAAGTGGCGCTAAATCTTGATAAGAGAAATGCTGACAAGACTTTGCCAATTCAAAAGGATTTACATGAGTTATTGGACTTAAAAAATTTCTCTGCTTTTAATACCTTAGCTTCCAAGAATTTAACCCAGATTCTCAATTCAGCAGTAATATTGCCATTTGCCTTTGAAGTCGATACAGATATGAAAGATACTCAAAAGCATGCCTTATACTTTGCTGGACCAGGTACGTTCTTACCTGATACTACTTCATACAAGTCACCTGATGCCGAAAAGTTATTAGATATTTTAGCTGAACAAACTGAAAAAATACTTGAAATGGCCGGTGTTTCAAAAGTAGAAGCTAAGAACTTAGTCAAAGATGGTTTAGCTTTTGATCAAAAGCTAGCACAAGTTGTAAAGTCAACTGAAGAATGGTCTGATTATCCAGCTTGCTATAACCCATTAGCTCTTGATGAATTCTTAAGTAAGTTTAAGTCATTTACCATTAAGACTTATCTTGAAAACTTACTAGAGAAATTACCAGAACGGGTTATTGTTATGGAACCTCGCTATTTAGATAAAATTGAAACCTTATTCAATCCTGATAATTTCACTCAAATTAAGGGTTGGATGGTAATGAAGTTTATTAATAATAGTGCTAGATTCCTTTCTCAGGAAATGCGAGAGGCTTCTTTCTCATTCCATCAGGCAATTAGTGGGATGGCTGAATTGCCTTCAGTTCAAAGACAAGCCTACTATTTAACTAATGGCTTCTTTGATGAAGTTTTAGGTGTCTTTTATGGTCAAAAGTATCTAGGTAAAGCAGCTAAGGCTGATATTACTCAGATGATTAAGCAAATGATCAAGGTGTACGAAGACCGAATTCAAAATAATACTTGGCTTTCACAAGCAACCAAAGACAAGGCAATTGTTAAGTTAAATGCCTTAGTTTTAAAGATCGGCTATCCAGAAAAATTAGAAACAATTTATGATGAATTAACAGTTGATCCTGAATTAAGTCTTTACGAAAATGAAAAGGAATGCACCCTTATTAAGGCTAAATATCAATTAGCTAAGTTATTTAAGCCAGTTAACCGCAATACTTGGCTCATGCCAGGTAACATGAATAACGCTTGCTATGACCCGCAAAGAAACGACATAACTTTCCCTGCCGGGATTTTGCAGGCACCATTTTATGACTTAAAGCAAAGTCGCTCTGCTAACTATGGCGGAATCGGGGCGACTATTGCACATGAAATTTCACACGCTTTTGACAACAATGGTGCTAAATTTGACGAACTAGGCAATTTAACTAATTGGTGGACTAAACAAGACTTCGATGAGTTTGAAAAGCGGACGCAAGCTGCAGTCGACTTATATGATGGCGTTCAATATGGTCCAAGTAAATTAAATGGTAGACAGATTGTTGCTGAAAACATTGCAGACTTAGGTGGTTTAACTTGTGCAATTCAAGCAAATAAATTGGAAAATGGTAACATGAAAGAGCTATTTGAAAATTATGCTTGTTCATGGGCTCAACTTCAGCGTCCAGCAGCTATTAAGACTGAAGTTAGTGTTGATGTGCATGCACCACAGCCTACTAGAGTTAATTTACCAGTTCAATGTCAGCTAGAATTTTATGAAACTTATCAAGTAAGTCAAAATGACGGCATGTGGCTTGATCCTGATAAGCGAGTTAAAATTTGGTAGCAAGAATTTAATTAAAAGACTTGCATCATATTTTTGACGGGGTATAATTTTATCTTAGATAAAAGACATGATGCTATTTGCCTCAGAGAGAGGGGCCTAGTTCTGAAAGCCCCCATTAAAATAGCACCCCACCTTTTTTCTTGAAGATGTTAATAAACTTGGTTTGATCCCAATATCGATCTATTTGAGAGCGTATTTTTGTACGCTAAATTTGGGTGGAACCACGATAATATTCGTCCCAGCGTGAGATTTTCTCATGCTGGGGCTTTTTTTGTTTCCGGAGGTTTTTAGATGAGTTTTTCAATTACTTTACCAGATGGCTCAAAGAAAGACTTTGATCAAGCCGTTTCAGTATTAGATTTAGCCAAGGGTATTTCTACTTCTCTTGGTAAGGCTGCTGTAGCTGCAAAAGTTGATGGCGAAGTTAAGTCAGTAAACTTCATGCTTGAAAAAGATAGTGAAGTTGCAATTTTGACTGATAAAGATGAAGCTGGTTTGGCAGTTTTACGTGATACTGTTGCCTTTTTACTTGAAGCAGCAGCTCAAGCTAAGTACCCAGAACTTCGCTTAGGTGAACATGAAGCAAATGAAGATGGCTTCTTCGTAGATACTGACAAAGAAGACCAAATTAAGGTAACTGAATTACCAGAATTAGAAAAGGCAATTGCTAAGTTAATTAAGAATGGTCAAGCAATTGAACCAGTAATGGTTAAGAAGAGTGAACTTGAAGCTCAATTTAAGAATGATCCATTCAAGATGGAACTTCTTAAGAGCGAAGGCGATGAAGTTGCTGCCTTCAAGATGGGTGACTTTGTCGACTTTGGCTTTGCTGCATTATTGCCAAACTCAGGTAAGGTAAAGCACTTCAAGTTATTATCAGTAGCTGGTGCTTACTGGCAAGGGAAGAGTTCTAACCCAATGCTTCAAAGATTATTCGGTACTGCTTTCTTTAAGGAAGCAGATCTTGAAGCAGACCTTAAGCGTCGTGCTGAAATTAAGGAACGTGACCACAGAACTATCGGTCGTGATCTTGACCTCTTCTTTGTAGATCCTAAGGTTGGTGCAGGTCTTCCTTACTGGATGCCAAAGGGTGCAACTATTCGTCGCGTTATTGAACGTTACATCATCGATAAAGAATTAGCTGATGGTTACCAACACGTATACACTCCAGTTTTAATGAACCTTGATGCTTACAAGACTTCAGGCCACTGGGCACACTACCGTGAAGACATGTTCCCACCAATGGATATGGGTGATGGCGAAATGCTTGAATTACGTCCTATGAACTGCCCAAGCCACATTCAAGTTTACAAGCACCACATTCGTTCATACCGTGAATTACCAATCAGAATTGCTGAACTTGGTATGATGCACCGTTATGAAAAATCAGGTGCCCTTTCAGGTCTTCAACGTGTACGTGAAATGACTTTGAACGATGGTCACACATTTGTAGCCTTAGAACAAGTTCAAGAAGAATTTGCTAAGATTTTGAAGTTAATCATGGATGTATACAAGGACTTTGACATTACTGATTACTACTTCAGATTGTCATACCGTGATCCAAAGAACACTGACAAGTACTTTGCAAATGACGAAATGTGGGAAAGAAGTCAAAAGATGCTTAAGGGTGCTATGGATGACTTAGGCCTTGACTACGTTGAAGCAGAAGGTGAGGCAGCATTCTACGGTCCTAAGCTTGATATTCAAACTAAGACTGCCTTGGGTAACGATGAAACTATGTCAACTATCCAACTTGACTTCATGCTTCCAGAAAGATTTGACTTGTCATACGTTGGTCAAGATGGCGAAGAACACCGTCCTGTTATGATTCACCGTGGTATTGTTGGTACTATGGAAAGATTCATTGCTTACTTGACTGAAATCTACAAGGGTGCTTTCCCAACTTGGCTTGCACCAGAACAAGTTGAAATTATCCCAGTTAACTTAGATGCTCATGGTGAATACGCTAAGAAGGTTCGTGATGAATTACTTAAGCACGGCTTCAGAGCAGAAGTTGACTTTAGAAATGAAAAGATGGGTTACAAGATTCGTGAATCTCAAACTCAAAAGGTACCTTACACTTTAGTATTAGGTGACGATGAAATGAACAGTAACGCCGTAAACGTTCGTCCTTACGGTACTGAAAAGCAAGAATCAATGAGCTTAGATCAATTTATCAATGAATTACAAGCTGATGTAGATTCATATTCAAGAGAAAAGTAATCAATATTTGAAATTAATTTAGAGCTTGACTGGTATAGCTGGATAAAGTATAATGTTTAACTAGTTGAGAACAAGAAGAAGCTCCCGCTTCTCGCCTAAGTTAAAGATAAAACCTCTAGGCTAATCGATAATTTCTGTTGATTAAAGGCGGGTTGTTTTATCCATACCCGCTTTTTTCTTGTCCTCAAATTAACATGGAGGTGAATCGTTATACCACGGAATTTAATTTTAAACGAAAGCATTCGCGCACGCGAAGTTCGTTTGATTGGCGAAGATGGTGAACAAGTTGGTGTCGTTTCTAAAAACGAGGCCTTAAACCAAGCAGCCGATGCAGATTTAGATTTAGTACTTATTTCTCCAAATGCCAAGCCACCAGTAGCTCGCATTATGGACTATGGTAAGTATCGCTTCGAACAACAAAAGAAGCTTAAGGAATCACGTAAGAAGTCAAAGACTGTTAGTGTTAAGGAAATTCGTTTAAGTCCAACTATTGAAGGTAACGACTTCGACACTAAGTTGAACCATGTTCGAAAGTTCTTAAGCAAGGAAGGCGCTAAGGTACGCGTTTCTATTCGCTTTAGAGGTCGAGCAATCACTCATACTGAATTAGGACTTGAAGTATTAGAGAAGATGGCAGAAGCAACTAAGGATATTGCTAATGTTACTGCTAAGCCTAAGATGGAAGGCAGAAGTATGTTCTTAATGCTTGCTCCTAAGAGTGAAAAGGATAAGAAGTAAAAAAAACTTGTTAATTGGAGGAAATAAACATGCCTAAACAAAAAACACACCGCGCTTCAGCAAAGCGTTTCAAGAGAACTGGTAATGGTGGTTTAAAGCGTCATCACGCATTTACTGGTCACCGTTTCCACGGTAAGACTAAGAAGCAACGTCGTCATTTGAGAAAAGCTGCAATGGTTTCACGCAGTGACTTAAAGCGCATCAAGCAAATGCTTTCCCAAATGCGTTAATAACATTTTAGAAATATAGATAGCGAATTAGGAGGAATTTCAGATGCCAAGAGTTAAAGGTGGTACTGTTACACGTAAACGTCGTAAGAAGGTTTTAAAGCTTGCCAAGGGTTACCGTGGTTCAAAGCACTTGCAATTTAAAGCAGCAAGTACTCAATTATTTGTTTCATACAAGTACGCATTCCGTGACCGTCGTAAGCGTAAGAGCGAATTCAGAAAGTTATGGATTGCTCGTATTAATGCAGCAGCTCGTCAAAACGACCTTTCATACAGCAAGTTAATGCACGGTTTGAAGGTAGCTGGTGTTGACATCAACCGTAAGATGTTAGCTGACATTGCTTACAACGACGAAAAGACTTTTGCTGAATTAGCAGCAACTGCTAAGAAGGCTTTAAACTAAGATTTAGTTCTTAGATGAGACCAAGATTAAATTCTTGGTCTTTTTTTGTTGCTTAATATGTGAAGTGATGAACTATTTATTTTTTGATGGCAGCGCTTACCATATTGAAAGAGCTATGGACTGATAATTGTAACTTTATCGTGAAAAAATAACAATGTTAAATAACTATTTACAACGCTTTCTTTGTGGAATTATACTCTAATTGTAAAAAGATTCACATGCTAAGGAGGATCTATTCATGGTATTAGCAAAAAAATCTGAGTCACAAACAAATAATGAAGCTTCAGTTCAATCGATGATAAATAAATATGTCAAGAGAGCTCATGAGTCTTTAGATATAATGGCAAACTTTGATCAAGAAAAAATTGATAAAATTTGTGAAGCGGTCGCAATTGCGGGAGAACAAAATAATTACGCCTTAGCTAAAATGGCCGTTGAAGAAACTGGACGTGGCGTTGTAGAAGATAAGGCTATAAAAAATATGTTCGCAACTGAAAACATTTGGAATTCATTGCGACATGAAAAAACAGTTGGTGTTATTAGTGAAGATAAAGAAAAAGAATTAATAAAAATAGCTGAACCAGTTGGAGTAATTGCAGGTGTAACTCCAGTTACCAATCCAACGTCGACTGTACTTTTCAAAAGCTTGATTGCCTTGAAAACTAGAAACACAATTATTTTTGGATTTCACCCTCAAGCGCAACGCTGTTGCGTAAAAACTGCAGAAATTATTCGTAAAGCAGCAGTTAGTGCAGGTGCTCCAAAAAATTGTATTCAATGGATTGAAAAGCCAAGCATTGAAGCTACTGGCGCATTGATGAATCATCCAGAAGTACAATTAATTTTAGCAACGGGTGGTCCAGCAATGGTAAAAGCTGCTTATTCTTCAGGTAAGCCTGCAATTGGTGTTGGTCCAGGTAATGGCCCTGCATATATTGAAGAAACTGCAGATATTAAACGAGCAGTTTATGATATAGTTTTATCTAAAACTTTTGATAATGGCATGGTTTGTGCCTCAGAAAATAGTGTTGTTGTTGATAGTAGTATTTATGAACAAGTAAAGAAAGAATTCGCTTCTTGGAAATGTTACTTCCTCAAGAAAAATGAAATTAAGCCTTTTACTGAAAAATTTATTGATCCAAAGCGTGGGACAGTTGCAGGTCCTATTGCCGGTAAAAGCGCGTATGAAATTGCTAAGCTTTGCGGAATTAACGTTCCTGAAGATACTAAGGTCTTGATTGCAGAGTATAAAGGAGTAGGGAAGGATTATCCTTTATCAGCAGAAAAACTGTCACCAGTATTTACCCTTTATAAAGCTAAGAATCATGAAGATGCTTTGCGGATTTGTACAGAATTATTAAATTATGGTGGCCGTGGTCATACTGCAGGTATCCATACAAACAATCAAGCCTTAATTAAAGAGTTCTCAATAAAAATGTCCGCTTGCCGAATTTTGGTAAACACTCCGGCTGCCTTAGGTGGTGTTGGTGATTTGTATAATAATTTATTACCATCTTTGACATTGGGAACAGGAACTTATGGGGCTAATGCACTTTCACATAATGTATCTGCAAGTGATTTGCTTAATATAAAGACAGTCGCAATGAGACGCGATAATATGCAGTGGGTCAAAGTTCCGAAAAAGACCTACTTTGAACATAATGCAGCTAATTATTTACGTCATATGCCAGATGTTAGTCGCTTTTTCATTGTTACCGATCAAACTGTTGCTAATGAATTTGGAAATAGAATTACCGATATTCTTGCAAATCGATTAGGAGAAAAAAGTTATGAGATTTTTCAAGCGGTAAATCCAGATCCCGATAGTGATGTGATTTTTGATGGTGTCCATAGGATGAAAATCTTTAAACCTGATGTCATAATTGCGTTAGGTGGTGGTAGTGTTATGGACGCTGCTAAAGCGATGAGACTGTTTTATGAAAATCCAGATATGTCCTTTGAAGATAGCTACCAAAAATTCTTAGATATTCGTAAACGTACAGTTCGCTTCCCTAAAGATAACAAAGTAAAATTAGTCTGCATTCCAACTACTTCTGGTTCAGGTTCAGAAGTTTCACCATTTGCAATTATTAAAGATGCAAAGACAGGAATTAAGCATCCACTTTGTGATTATTCATTGAATCCAGATGTAGCAATCGTGGATGATCAGTTTGTTCAGAATTTACCTGAAAACTTAATAGCTGCTGCTGGATTTGAAGCCTTAGCTCATGCTATAGAATCATATGTTTCTACAATGGCTACTGATTTTACCCGTGGCTGGTCTATGGAAGCAATTGATTTGATTTTTGAAAATCTCGAAAAGTCTTATAAGGGTGATTTGGCAGCTCGGAATCGTATGCATAATGCAGCTACTCTTGCGGGGATGGCTTATGGCAACGCATTCTTAGGAGTAGGCCATTCAATTGCTCATTGCTTATCCTCACATTTTAATTTGCCAAGTGGTGTTAGTGATATTTTGGTAATGCCTGCCGTAATTCGTTTTAATGCACAAAGACCTAATAAATTAGCTATGTGGCCACATTATGCTACTTATCGAGCAGATAGAGATTATGCAAAAATTGCCCAAAGCCTTGGAATTAAAGGAACTAAAAATGATGAACTAATTGAGGGTTTATGTCAAAAAATCAGTGATTTAGCACATAGCTTAGACATTAGTTTGAGTTTAAAGGATTATGGTATTAGTAAGAGTGAGTTTGAAAAGCAACTAGGCGAAATAGCTGTTGAAGCATATGGTGATCAGAATACTGTAACTAATCCTTCAGCAATGTTGATTAGTGAAATAAAAGATTTACTTCTAAAAATTTATCAAGCTTAATTGTAGAAAATAAAGTCCTATTCTCAATTGTTGAGGAGAGGGCTTTTTTTTCATATAATAAAGAGTACATAAACTAGGAGTAGATTAATGATTTTTAGACCAATTTATACGATTGATACAATATATCATTTAGATCCCACTGGATTAAGAAGAATGGGAATTAAGGCTGTTTTTTCTGACTTAGATAATACTTTACTTGCATGGAACATTAGAGAGAGTAGTCAAGAAATGGCAATTTTAAATAAGAAATTAGCTAAAGCTGGAATTAAATTGATAGTTATATCAAATAATAATCCAGACCGAGTAAGTGAAGCAGTAAGTAAGTTTAATGTGGCATTTTGGGCTAATGCAAGAAAGCCGTTGCCATTCGGTATTTTAAAGGCACTTAAGCATTACAATTTGTCAAAGGAAGACGTTATAATGGTAGGCGATCAATTAATTACTGATATTCAGGCCGGAAATTTGGCTGGTGTTAAGACAGTTTTAGTAAAGCCACTTGTTGAAACTGATAAATGGAATACAAGAATTAATCGCTTTTTTGAAAAAATTATCTTTTTCTTTTTAAATATAAACAAAAAAATTGAGTTCAAGGAGAGCCTAAAATGGATGAAGAATTAAGATGTATTGGCTGTGGAGCTATTTTACAAAGTGAAGATGAAAATGAAGCTGGTTTTCTTCCTGCGAGTGCATTAAACAAGGCTCTTGATGGAGAAGATAAAGAAATCTATTGTAAGCGGTGTTTTAGATTACGCCACTATAGTGAAATTATGCCAGTAGAATTAAATAATAATGATTTCTTACGCTTGTTGAATTCGCTGGGCGATAAAAAGGCTTTAATTGTTAATGTAGTTGATTTATTTGATTTCAATAATTCGCTAATTCCATCATTAAAACGTTTTGTTGGAAATAATGACTTTATTTTAGTTGGTAATAAAGTTGATCTTTTTCCACTTAACTCTAAAGAATCCAAGATTAAAGATTGGATGCGCCAAGAAGCTAACAGAATGGGACTTTATCCTAAGGATATTTTTCTAATTAGTGCAGCTAAGAAGCGAAACTTGCAAGATTTAATTACTTATTTAGATCAAGCATCACAAGATCAAGATGTATACTTTGTAGGTACAACAAATGTTGGTAAGTCAACTTTAATTAATTCAATTATTGATTTAATGGGAGATGTAAAAGATTTAATTACTACTTCTCGCTTCCCTGGAACTACACTTGATCAAATTAAGATCCCACTTGATTCTGGTCATTATTTGGTTGATACACCAGGAATTATGACTGAAAAGCAACTTGCATCATATTTAAATGCAAAAGATCTTGATTTAATCGCTCCAAAAAAACCCCTGAAACCAGCAACTTATCAGTTAAATAGTGGACAAACACTTTTTTTAGGCGGTTTGGGGAGAATTGATTTTATTAGTGGTAAAAAAACTAGCTTCACTGTTTACACTGCACGAGGATTATATGTGCATCGTACAAAAACAACTAATGCGGATGATTTTTATGAAAAACATGTTGGTGATTTGCTAACTCCACCACATGGGGATGAAAATTTACCAGCAATGAAAGGTCAAACCTATCATCCAACTACTAAAAGTGATTTATTATTTGGCGGCATTGGTTTTATTACAGTTCCCGCTGGTGTTGTCGTTAAGACATATTTACCGGGAGGAATTGGTCAAGGAATTAGACGTGCGTTAATTTAATAGAGGTATAAAAATGGACTGTGTTGTAGCAAATAAGCCTAAAGTTAGGGCTCAAGAAATAAAAAAAATTTCAGGTAAGCAAATTGGTATTATGGGTGGAACCTTTAATCCAGTTCATATTGCTCACTTAGTTGCAGCAGAACAGGTAATGACCAAATTACATTTAGATGAAGTTTGGTTTATTCCAGATAATATTCCACCTCATAAAGAATTAGCTTTAAATATACCAGCTGAAGACCGTGCTAATATGCTTGAACTTGCTACAAAAAATAATCCCAAATTTAAGGTAATGCTCCTTGAATTATATCGAGGAGGAATTTCTTATACGATTGATACAATGCATTATCTTAAGAAAGAAGCGCCGGAAAATAATTATTATTTAATTATGGGAAGTGACCAGGTAAATTCATTCCATACATGGAAAGATGCAGATGAATTGGCAAGATTAGCTACTTTAGTAGGGATTCGGCGACCTGGATATACACAAGAAGCGCATTATCCACTGATTTGGGTTGATGCTCCTGATATTCGTCTATCTTCAACAGCAATCCGTCATGCTGTGAAAACAGGTACTTCAATTAGATACCTAGTTCCTGATAGTGTTCGGGAATATATTGAACAAAGGGGGCTATATCGTGAATGATTTTTATCTAAATAAAACCTTTTCTGATTTATCTAGTGATTTATTAGTAAACAAGGTACGTGCTAATATGGATGAGGCTCGTTTTCGGCATTGTCAGGGTGTTAGTATTACTGCAAGAAAATTAGCAAAGCTTAATAATTATGATGAAGATAAAGCTGCTTTAGCTGGCTTTATTCATGATTATGCGAAGCAAGTGGCTAATGATGAATTTATTCGTGTTATAAAAGACCCAAAGAATAATTTCAATCAAGATTTACTGAACTGGAATCGGGCAATTTGGCACGGAATTGTTGGAACTTATTTCATTAAACGTGATTTAAGTATTACGGATTCAGAAATTTTAACTGCAATAAAACGCCATACTACTGGGGATGTTGAGATGACGACATTGGATAAAATTGTTTTTGTTGCTGATTATATTGAGCCAGGACGTAGCTTTTCTGGTGTAGATGAAGCAAGAGAAGTTACTTTTTCTAACTTAGATGCAGGTGTTGGCTATGAACTAGCTCATACATTACAATTTTTAGCGAATAATCGACAAAAAATATATCCTAAAACATTAGCTGCATATAATGTTTGGGGAATTAAAAAGGAGAAATAAATTTGAATAGCGAAAAATTATTAGATATTACTTTAGATGCAATAAGCGACCGCCACGGTGAAGCTACTGAAGCATATGATATGCGTGGAATCAGTATTTTAGCAGATTTTTATATTGTAACTAGCGCTAGCTCTAATCGACAATTGCATGCATTAGTTAATAGTATTTTAGATAAGGTAAGAGAATACGATTATCATGATTATCGTGTTGAAGGTACTCGTGATTCTAATTGGCTTTTAGTCGATTTGGGGGATGTCGTTGTAAATATCTTTACTGAAGATGCTCGTGACTTTTATGGACTTGAAAGCCTTTGGGCAAATGGTAAAAAATTAGATATTCCTGAGGATTAGTAATGTCAGTTGTTGGAATTATTGCAGAATATAATCCTTTTCATTCTGGCCATGAATTTTTAATGAATCAAGCTCGATTAAAAGCTGGCGAAGATCCAATTATCGTAATAATGTCTGGAAACTATGTTCAAAGAGGTGAAATGGCAATTACGGATAAATGGACTAGAGCCAAGTATGCTTTAGCTAGTGGTGCTGATTTAATTTTTCAAATGCCTTTTGCTACCAGTGTTCAAGCTGCTGATATTTTTGCAAAAGGTAGTATGGAAATCTTGAGTAAGTTAGGCTGTGAGGAATTAGTTTTTGGAGTAGAAGATGCCAACCTAAATTTTGCTTATTTAGGTGAAAAAATTAAACAAATTCCTAAAAATAAAATGGACTTTAATGATTATACTCAGACTTATTCCACTCAATATAATCAGATGGTTGCTCGTGAAGTTGGCAAAGAAGTTAATGAACCAAATATTATTTTGGCATTAGCTTATGCAGTTGCTAACGCAGATTTATCTAGAAAGTTAAAGTTAAGTCCAATCACTAGAATTGGAGCTAATCATGATGACTTGCTTGAGCGTGAACGAGTGGTTCAAAGTGCAAGTGCAATTAGAAATTTATTACTTGAACAGCCTAATTTAGCCGATTTAAAGCAGTGGGTTCCTAAAGCTGAAGCTGAGCAGTTATTAACGCAAAAGATTTATCCTAATTGGAATTTATTATTTCCATTTTTAAAATATAGGATTGAATCTGCTAGCTTAACTGATTTACAACAAATTTATCAAATGAGTGAAGGCTTGGAATACAAGTTAAAAGCTGAAATTCATGAAGCTCGTGATTTTACAGAGTTTTTAAGGCGGATAAAATCTAAACGTTATACATATTCTAGATTAAGAAGATTATGCCTATATACCCTATTGGGAGTTACTAATACTGATATTATCAATAGTCATGATGTTTCAACTATACTTTTAGGTTATAGTAAACGAGGAAGAAACTATTTAAAGCAGATACGTAAAGAAGTTGAATTACCAATTATTTCAAAGGTTGACCATAAAAATAGTCAAAAAGGTAGTTTAGCTCTTGATGTAAGAGTAGATCGCTTATTTGAACAAATTATTGGCCAAGATCAAAATTTTGGCCAAAAACCAATGGAGGTGAAATAATGTTAACAATTAATTTTTCTCAAATAAAAAAGAGTAAAGAACCATTAACTGAAATTTCCACAGAATTAGAAACCAGACCTGAATTTTTTGAAAGAGCTAAAGAATTATTACTTGATGCCAATAATATTCAGGTTAAGGGGCAAATGTTCTATCAAGAACCTTTTGTAACAGGAAATTTCCAAGTAGAAGCAGACATTGTTGCTCCATCAAGCCGATCGTTGGCACCAGTTCCAATGCATTTGAGCTTCTCTTTTACTGAAAATTACTTAGATCGAGAACCAACTAATGAAGAAAAAGAAGAAGTTGACATGATTGTCCCAATTGAAAAGGATATTATCGACTTACAAACCGCAGTTGAAGACAATTTATTATTGAGTTTGCCAACAACTATTCTTACTAAAGATGAAGAGGAAAATAATGAATTCCCTCAAGGAACAGGTTGGGAAGTAGTTTCTGAAGAAAGTTTAGAAGAGCAAAATGATGAAAAAATCAACCCTGCTTTTGCTAAACTAAAGGATTTATTCCCAGAAGACGATAAAAATTAAAGCCTTTTTTAAGGCTTTTTTCTTTTGGGGCTTGATTATTGTCAAAGCTTAGTTTTTAATATATTATTGAATTATTAAAAAGAAGGATAAATTTATTTTATTTTTAAAATGAATATTTCTTCTTAGATAACATCATTTAAAATTTTAATAAATAGAAGGTAGAGATTAGAAAAAATGGCTAAGATTTTAATTATTGAAGATGAAAAGAATTTAGCCCGTTTTGTTCAGTTAGAATTACAACATGAAGAATATGAAACTGTTGTAGAAAACAATGGACGCCGGGGTTTGGATTTAGCATTAAATGAAAAATTCGATGCAATTTTGCTTGATTTAATGTTACCAGACTTGAATGGTCTAGAGATTGCCCGTCGTGTGCGTCAAGTAAAAACGACTCCAATTATCATGATGACAGCTAGAGATTCAGTTATTGATCGTGTATCTGGTTTAGATCATGGAGCAGATGACTATATCGTAAAGCCTTTTGCAATCGAAGAATTATTAGCTCGCTTACGTGCAGTTTTGCGTAGAGTAAATATTGAAAAGAAAGTTTCAAGTAATACTGCTATTAAGCAAAAAGTTGTTAAATTTAATGATTTAACTATTGAAACTGCAAACAGAATTGTACATAGAGGGGACAAGACAATTGATCTTACTAAGCGTGAATATAACCTTCTTATGACTTTGATTGATAATAAGAATAATGTTGTAAGTCGCGAACAATTGCTTAACAAGATTTGGGGTCCTGAATCTAATATTGAAACTAATGTTGTTGAAGTATATGTTCGTTACTTAAGAAATAAAATTGATGCACCTGACCGTCCTTCATATATCAAGACAGTCAGAGGTACAGGTTACATGGTAAGAGAAGACGATGCGCCAGTTCCAGAAGCAAACTAAAAAGAAAGAGGCCAAAAATACGTCATTAGTCAAGAAATGGGTAAGTCTTGTGGCATTGACTATTACGGTCTCTTTTCTTGTTTTTTCAGTAATTATTTATTCAATTGTCAGTCAACAGTTCTTAAATCAAGAACGCCGAGTTGCTGAAACTGTCGTTGAGAATTTTGAACATCGTTTAAATTCAATTAATAAAGAATTGCAGATTTCAAATGTTGTTCCAGCTTTATCGCCAACTACTCAGCGAATTTTAAATGGTGGACCGACAATTTCAGCTGCGGATAATAATACTAGTTCGACTGAAAATGGCTTTAGTGATGATATTTTACAAAATTTAACGAATCAAGATATCAGTGTAGTAATTTTTGATAAGTCTGGTGATATTGTCTTTTCTAATGGGAAAAATCAAGCTGATTTCGTAACAGATATAACTCATAAAGAAGAACAACTTAAGCTTTACCTAGGGAAACAAAGTTTAACTATTTATCAGCCAATTCGTTCAGCAAGTAGTCATAAAATTATAGGTTATATTGCTGTAACAGACGATATGTCAAGCTTTAATTCGATGATGGAAAAAGTTAGAGCATGGATGATTGGTATTTCAATAGTGGCAACGATAATCTTTATTTTAATCTCTTACTTTATTATTAGAGGAATCGTTTGGCCACTAAATGCTATGTCAAAAGTTGCTAGACAAATTAATAAAGATCCTAATAGTGATGTGAGAATTCCTGATTTAAAGCGCGATGATGAATTGGGGGAATTGGCCAAAAGCTTTGACCAAATGCTTGATCGAGTTCAGGGCTATATTCAGCAACAAAAGCAGTTTGTGGGGGATGTTTCACATGAATTGCGGACACCTGTTGCTGTAATCGAAGGGCATCTTTCCTTACTTGAACGTTGGGGCAAGAATGACCCAAAAATTTTAGATGAATCAATAGATGCCAGTTTACAGGAAGCTGAGCGAATGAAGCATTTGATTCAAGAAATGCTTGATTTAACACGGGCTGAACAGATTGATATTCAATATCCTAATGAAGTAACTAATGTTTCTGAAGTTTTAACTAGAGTTGTTAGTGACTTACAGTTAGTTCACAAGGACTTTACTTTGCGCTTAAATGATGACTTAAATGAAGATACAATGATTCAAATGTATCATAGTCATTTTGAGCAATTGCTAATTATTTTAATTGATAATGCTATCAAGTATTCGACTAATCGTAATGAGGTCATTATTAGTTCAAGTGTTGAAGATGGTGAAGCCGTTGTTAGCGTGCAAGACTTTGGCGAAGGTATTTCTGAAAGCGAAAAGAGTAAGATCTTTAACCGCTTTTACCGGGTTGATAAGGCTAGAACACGTGAAAAAGGTGGTAATGGTTTAGGGCTATCAATTGCCCAAAAGTTAACCCAAAGCTATCATGGCCAAATTAGCGTTGATTCAGTCTTAGGTAGCGGTAGTAACTTTATTCTACGTTTCCCTGTTTTAAGCAAAAAAGAAGTTAAACAGCTAAATAAGAAAAAAGAAAAAGCTCAACGGGGCAAATAATTAAAACAGCTAGGTTTTTGACCTAGCTGTTTTTTTATGACAAATGTCATCTTTTATCATGATGAAACTTACTACAGGATAATTTTTTTCTCCGATAAACTAGAGATAGTTAAAGGAGGAAGAATTAATGACATACGCAATTGAAGTAAATAATGTATCTAAATCATTTAATAAAAAGCCCGTTTTAAGTAATATTAATTTCAAAATTGAAGCCGGAGAAATTGTAGCTTTACTTGGAAAAAATGGTGCAGGAAAAACCACTTTGATTAGACTCCTTAATGATTTAATTACTAAAGATTCTGGAACTGTTAAAATCTTTGAACAAGTTAAGCCTGACCGCAATCTGATTGGGGTCATGTCACAAAATTCAGTTAGATTAGACAGAGTAAAAGTAAAAGAGGCAGTAAATTTAGCGAGATCTTTTTATCAAAATCCATTATCTTTTGAGAAATTAGTAGAATTAGCAGGAATTGAAACTTTACTAGATAAATTCACTGATAAGTTGTCAGGTGGCCAATTAAAGCGAGTTTCATTTGCAATTGTAATGGCAGGAAATCCTAAGTTAGTCTTCTTAGATGAGCCAACTGCGGGGATGGATGTTGATGCTAGAAATGAATTCTGGCAAAAGATTAACGGTTTTAAAAAGCTGGGTATTACTTTCTTGATCACTAGCCATTATCCAGAAGAACTTGAAAAAGTAGCAGGCCGTTATTTGATTATCAATAATCATCGCTTAGTTTTTGATGGCAGTTTAGAGCAAATGAAAGAACAAAACCAGACTGCTCAAGTTAAATTTGTCAGTCAGCTTGAAAAAGAAAGTTTTACTAAATTACCAGCTTTAGCAGAAATTACTGAAAATAACCACCATTATGTTTTAAAAGTAAGTAATTTAAACACATTTTTGCCAAGCTTTATCAAATATATCAAACAAGTTGAAAATCTTGAAATCTCTCAAAGTAATCTCGAAAGCTTAATGAAAAAGTGGATGGAGGACTAATCATGAAAAATTTCGCTTATCAATTAAAAATTAATCTAAAACGCTTCTTACTTAGAAATCCCTTCTTCTTTATTTTTACCATTTCTTTTCCTGCGATTTTTTACTTAATTTATACTAAAGTTGCAATTAGTAATGCTCCAGCAGGTTGGAATAAACGGTTTTTAGTCAGTATGATTGTTTATGGTATTTTAGTTAATTCACTGACGACACTTTCCAGAATATTATCAAGTGATGATAAAAATGGATTTAAGCTCTTTGTTAAGTTATCACCTGCTAGTTTAACTAGTTATTATGCCAATATCTTTGTCGTATTTGAAATTATGAATCTAGTTGCAATTAGCGCCGTAGCTTTAGTAGGTGTATTTGTTAATAAGGTAAACTTGTCTTTTGAAAATTGGCTCGTTTTACTAGTTGCAGTGCCGGTTTTGTGTATTCCTTTTGCCTTAATTGGTGTGCTAATTTCTTTTGTTGGTGATGAGAATGCGGTTGGAGCATTGGCTAACTTACTCATGTTTGCAATCGCAATTTTGTCAGGGCTTTGGTGGCCATTAAGCATCATGCCAGATTATTTGCAAAAACTTGGCAAAATTATGTTAGGTCATCCAGTTTCAGAGTTAAGTTTAAACTTACTCCTAAAACAAAACTTGGCCACTAGTCAATTACAAACTTTATTCATTTGGCTGATTGTGCTAGTTTTAATCTTAGGACTTGTTATTAAAACAAAGGGTCGTAAAGCCTAATTACTAAGGAGAAAAAAGATTGGAAGAATTTTTAAATAGGCATGTCCTCTTTCCAAAAAAGTATGGGGCCATGCCTTATTACTATTTATTGTTTTTGCTGGTAGCTTTTTTTATTGCCTTGCCACTTAAAAGCTTACTTGATTGGGTTTGCGTTTTAGCCTTAATTCCATTTGCCAAATTTTATCGTGATTCTTATGGAGATGAGATTCCCAGATATGATTGGGAAATCATCGGCATGATTATTATTGCAGCTTTATGGGTGATTAACTACCAATATTACTATAATTTTATCTTTGCTGGCTTTTGCATTGGTTTTAGTGAAATTAAGCCTCATATTTTTATGAAACGTGTAATTCTTTATCTGACTGTAATTACAGCTTGTGCTATCTTCTCTGTGCTTAAACAGGGGCTTGACGTTAATTTAGCTTTTGGTTTAATTTTTACTTATTCTAGTGTCTTTTTTGCCCATTCATTTGCGATTTCTCAAAGAAAAAGATTCGCTTTAAAGCAGGATTATCAGCGTTTATCAATCATTGTTAAGCAATCTGAACGTGACCGAATTGCTGGACAATTACATGATAATTTAGGGCAAGTCTTTTCAACCCTGGCAATTAGCGCCGATCTAGCTGAAAAGCTTGTAGATAAAAATCCAGCCTTAGCTAAGAAGCAAATTCAACAAATTGGCAAGAACGCTCGGGACAATCTAAGCTTAGTCCGTGAAATTGTAGCTGATTTACGTAAACAAAAGTTGGTCCAAGTCTTGGCAGTTGAGAGTGAAAACTTGGAAAACGCGCAATTTGACTTAACAACAGAGAATCAAAAACAAGCCTTTGCCTGGCCTAATAATATTCAAAATGAGTTATCATTTATTATTAGAGAAGCCATTGCCAATGCTATTCGTTATAGCCACGGCAATTTAGTTAAGATTGATTTTAATGAAGATAGCAATAACTATTTTGTCAAAATTAAAGACAACGGTATTGGCTTTAAAAATAAAACTAATAAACATTCCAGTCGTGAGCATTTTGGCATTAGTGGGATGCAGGCTAGAGTTGATAAGTTAAAGGGAAGCTTTGCAATTTCTGATAAAAATGGGGTAGAAATTAGTATTAGCCTACCTAAGGAGTAGTTATGAGACGTTTATATTTAGCTGAAGATCAAGAGTTGTTAAATTCAGCTCTAAAGATGTTACTTGATTTAGAAGATGACTTTGAAGTAGTGGGGACTAGTCTAACTGGTGAAGATGTAGCAAAGCAAATAATGGATTTAAAAGTGGACGTAGCCTTACTAGATATTGAAATGCCCAAACAAAGCGGTCTAGAAATTGCTAAAGAGTTGCGCCAGCAAAATTATCCAGGAAAAATCATTATCCTAACTACCTTTGCTCGGGCTAATTATTTTAAGGAAGCATTAGCTCAAAAAGTTGATGGTTATCTCTTAAAAGATAGTCCTAGTGATTCGCTGGTAAAGGCAATTAGAGCCATTTTAGAAGGCAACACTGTCTTTGACCCCAAGCTTGTTAGTGGCGTCTTAAATGAAGTCGATAATCCATTAACTAAACGAGAGTTAGAAATTCTTAAAATGCTTGAACAAGTAGCAACTACTAAAGAGTTAGCTCAAAGGTTGTTTTTGTCAGAAGGAACGGTGAGAAACTATATTTCTTCTATTCTCAGTAAGACAGGAACTGCGTCACGTTTGGAAGCACTTAACCTAGCGCGTGATAAGGGTTGGATTTAATTTAAAAAATCTATTGAAAGCGATTGCGAAGTGTGATAAAATTTCATCTTGTACTGTTATGAAAGCGGTATTATACATTCTGAGATGAGGACTTAATATGAATACATTCGCAATTTTAATCGGTCTAGGACCTTTTGTGGGTTGGGGTTTATATCCAACAATTGCAAGTAAAATTGGTGGAAAACCTGAGAATCAAATCTTAGGTTCAACGATTGGAACCTTTATTTTTGCATTAATTGTTACTTTATCCCTTAAAATTCAATTACCAGTTGGGATGAATTTTGTCTTTTCAGTTTTATCTGGAATTGGTTGGGCAAGTGCACAAATCATTACCTTCCAATCATTCACTTTGATTGGATCATCACGTGCAATGCCAATTTCAACCGCTTTACAATTAATCGTGACTTCACTTTGGGGCGTGTTAGCTCTTGGTGACTGGCCAAGCAGCTTTGACAAGACAGTGGGGAGTTTAGCCTTAATCCTAATCATTTGCGGCGCTTGGCTTACTGTTTGGACTGAAAATAAGAGCCATGAAGATAAGCAAACCTTGAAAAAAGCCATCTTATTATTAGTAATTGGCCAAGTAGGTTACTGGGCATATTCAGCTGCTCCACAAGCTGCTCATGTGTCAGGGTTGCAAGCCTTCTTGCCACAAGCAACAGGGATGGTTTTAGTCTCTGTAGTTTATGCTATCTTCTTATCATTAAAGCACCAAAGAAAGTCAGCAATTAAAGAAAAGATTTCATACAAGCATATTATTTCAGGCTTTTTCTTTGCCTTTGCAGCTTTAACTTATTTAATTTCTGCCCAACCAAATATGAACGGCCTGGCTACTGGCTTTATTCTTTCACAAACTTCAGTAGTTTTGGCAACTTTATCAGGTATTTGGTTACTAGGACAAAATAAGGCTAAAAGAGAAATGTTTGTAACTGTTTTAGGATTAGTCTTAATTGTTGTTGCTGCTTCAATGACTGTTTTGGTTTAATAAAGATAAATATCAAAAAAAGGTTCTCTACTTATGTAAGTAGAGGACCTTTTTAATTGTTTTATTTGTCATTGCGCTTTTGCTTACCAGCATTACGCTTACGTAGCTCATCTTCTGCAGTAGTTGAACTTGTTGAATTACCAGTATTAGTATTATCAGAAATAATATTATCAATTATTTCTTTTGTTACTACGACCTTCATTGGCTTTTCTTTTAATTCGGCGTCGATTTTTGCTTTGGCTCTTGGCAAGATAATGTAAGTTACAATTACTTGTTGAATTAAAGCAATAATTCCGCCAACTAAGAAATAAAGACCTAAGGCACCAGGTGTTGACATTGAAATGAATAATGTCATCAATGGGCTGATGAAAACAGTTGATTGCATTGCTGCTCGTTGCTGTTCACTAACTCCGCGAAGCATTAATAAACTTTGTGCCAAGTAAAAGAGCGCACCAACGATTGCGAAGAGTAATGATGGCTTACCAAGTGATACTCCAAAAAAGTTCGATTTATATAAAGCATCTGAATAAGCAACAGCTTGATAAATACCAATCATAAATGGAAATTGGACTAATAAAGGTAAACAGCCAATTCCACCAGTGATACTTAAGTTATTTTCGCGATATACTTTTTGTTGAAGTTGGCTAATTTGCATTTGCTTATCAGGAGTTAAAGAGCGATCTTTTAACGCATCTTGGATTAACTTGAATTGATCTTGCAAACGACTAACTTTTTCTTGTTGAATCGTTGATTTCTTTGAAGTTGAAAGCATTAATGGTAGAAGAACGAAGCGAATTACTGCAGTAATAATCGCAATTGCCCATCCAGCACCATTAGAGCCACCAATAGCATTTTCAGTTGCTAACATGATATTTCTAATGGGAATACCAATAAATTGATAGATTAATCCAAAAAAGCCACCTTTAGGTGCTGCATTTGCACCAGTCTTGTAGGCTGCACAGCCTGTTAGGATAATTGCTAACATGGCTACTAAACTAACTAATAGTAAAATCTTTTTATTTTTTTTCATTAATTAAATACACCACTTAATTTCTATATAGTCTCTGTTTTAAAAAAACAACTTGTTAATATTTTACCGTAAAACGGGTCAATGGTGCTACATTTGTCAACTGCTTTTGTTCAATTTTATCAATTCTAGCAGTTGGCCCTTGCGCATCCGGCAATTCTTGAATAAATTTGTCTAAAATATAATCTTTACCTTGGATAAGGATAGTTACGCTACCATCATTTTCATTTCTTACCCAACCTTTTAAGAAAAATTTCTTAGCTAATATTTGAGTACACCATCTAAATCCGACCCCTTGAACTAGGCCATAAACATGAATTTCTCTTGTTTCCATAATTTTTCTCCTTATGAATACAATCTACTATTTAATATTTTAAGCTTCTAACATAAAATAGTGTAGTGAACTAAGGAGAAAGATATGCAAAAAATTACATCAACAACTAATCAAACAATCAAAAATTTGGCTAAGCTCAATAAGAAAAAATATCGTGAGCAAGAAGGATATTATTTAATTGAAGGTTTTCATTTAGTAGATGAAGCATTTAAAAGTAAACTCAATTTTAAATATTTATTAGCAACTCCAGCAGCATTTGAAAAGTTAAATATTCAGTACCAATTAGATTTGACTGATAAACGCTTGATTCAAATTAACGAACGAGTTGCGAAACATCTTAGCGCGACAACTAATTCTCAAGATGTGTTTATGGTTTTAAAAATAAACCAGCCTAAGCATTTTACTTTTAATTTTGGTAAATGGATATTGCTCGATTCATTAGCTGATCCGGGTAATATTGGTACAATTATTAGAACAGCAGATGCTGCTGGTTTTAATGGCGTTGTCTTATCAGAAAACTGTGCTGATTTATATAATCCAAAAACTCAAAGAGCAATGCAAGGAAGTCAATTCCATCTGCCAATAATTAAAGCAGATCTTTTGAAGACAATTGAACAATTTAAGGAAAACTATATTCCAGTTTATGCATCAGTTTTAGATGATGAAGCTAAGGAATTACCTGATTTTGAAAAAACTAAAGAATTAGCCTTAATCATCGGTAATGAAGCTAATGGTGTTAGTGATGAGGCTGTAAATTTAGCTGATGAAAAATTGTTTATACCTATAAAGGGTCAAGCTGAATCTTTAAATGCAGCAATTGCAGCTGGAATTATGATTTATCATTTTGCTTAAGTTGCTCACTTGTAATTAGTAAGTGAAAACAAGTATAATAAAATTAATAATAAATTTTTTAAAGGAGGAAGACATATGTCAACTACTTCTGAAGAAAAAGATGGCTGTCAAGGCTGTCATAATAAATATGAAAATTGTGAACACTTTATCAACGCCTTTGCTTTTATTGGCAAGAAATGGAATGGATTGATTATTAGTTCCTTATGTAGCTTTACGCCAATGCGGTTTAAGGACTTAGCTAATGCTGTTCATGCGTGTTCAGATCGTGTTTTAGTGGAAAGATTAAAAGAATTAGAAGAATTAAAGATCGTCAAGCGTTCAGTCTCAGATGCAGGTATCATTACGTATAAGCTAACTAAAAAAGGTGCAGAATTAAAACCAGTCTTTGATCAAGTTCATGAGTGGGCAGATCGCTGGGAAGTATAAAGAATACTGGTTGCATGTTTTTGTTAAAAGTTTTAAGATACTAACTATAACAATAAAGATAAAAACGTTAAGCAAGGCTAGTAATAAGTTTATTACTTAACAGAGAGGATTATTTAGCTGAGATTAATCTAAGTTATAGCTTATGAATTTCACCTTGTAAGTTGAATTTTAATCAATTCCGGTATTTCCCGTTATCGAAAGTTAAGTGTAGGGATAACTTTATCCCTAAACGAGGGTGGTACCGCGAAGCTTCGTCCCTGTTGGGGCGAGGCTTTTTTGTTTAGAAAGGGACGTAGTATGGATTTATTTGAAAAATTGGCTAAATTGCGTGATGAAGGTTTAGCACAAATTCGAAAAGCTGAAAATGAAAAGAAGTTAAACGATGTAAGGGTAACTTTAGTTGGTAAAAAAGGAAGATTAACTGAAATTCTTCACTCAATGAAGGAAGTTGCTCCTGAAAATCGTCGAGAAGTTGGTCAAAAAGTTAATGAATTACGTGACTTATTTAACCAAAAGCTTGATGATGCTAAAAAAGACTTATTAGAAAAATTAGTTGCTGAAAAATTAAAAGCGGAAGCAGTTGATGTTACCTTACCAGGTAGAAAAACTCGCCTGGGTTCTAAACATGTAATTAGAATTATTCAAGATGATTTAGAAAGATTCTTTATCGGTATGGGCTTCCAAGTAGTTCAAGGTCCTGAAATTGAAACAGAGCATTATAACTTTGAAATGCTTAACTTGCCTAAGGACCACCCAGCTCGTGACATGCAAGCTACGTTCTTTGTAGATGATGGTCACCTTTTAAGAAGTCAAACTTCCCCTGTTCAAGCTAGAACTATGGAGAAGCATGATTTTGAAAATGGTGCTTTAAAGATGATATCTCCTGGTAAGGTTTACCGTCGTGATGATGATGATGCAACACACTCACATCAATTTGCCCAAATGGAAGGGTTAGTTGTTGATAAAAATATTACTATGGGAGATTTAAAAGGGACTTTAGAAGCAGTTGCTAAGCATGTCTTTGGTCAAGATAGGGAAACTCGTTTGAGACCAAGTTATTTCCCATTTACTGAGCCTAGTGTTGAAATGGATGTTTCTTGCTTTAACTGTGATGGCAAGGGATGCCCAGTATGTAAATACACTGGTTGGATAGAAGTATTAGGTGCAGGTATGGTTCACCCTAATGTTATTAGAAATGCTGGTTTAGATCCGGAAGTTTATGGTGGATTTGCTTTTGGATTAGGGTTAGACCGTTTTGCAATTTTGAAGTATGGTGTAGATGATATTCGTGATTTCTATACTAATGACATTAGATTCTTAACACAATTTCGTCAGGAGGAAGACTAGATGTTAGTTTCATACAAGTGGTTACAAGATTTCTTAAAATTAGATATTGATCCCAATGAATTGGCTGAAAAAATCACCAGAACTGGGATTGAAATAGCATCAGTTGATCATCCAATGGAAGGCTTAAAAAAGCTAGTTGTTGGTCATGTCTTAGAGTGTGAAATGCACCCTGATTCAGATCATTTGCATATTACCCAAGTAGATATTGGTGAAGATGAACCAATTCAAATTGTTTGTGGGGCACCTAATGTTGCAGCTGGTGAATATGTAATTGTAGCTTTACACGGGGCTAGAATTGCTGGCAATGAAAAGATTAAGCGTGGTAAAATTCGTGGCGTTGTTTCAAATGGGATGATTTGTGGTTTACAAGAAATTGGCTTCAGCGATAGTGTAGTGCCACAAGAATTTGCGGATGGGATTTTTGTATTTCCTGATGCAATTAAACCTGGGACTGATGTTTATGAAGCTTTAGGAATGGATGACTACATCTTAGATTTTGATATTACTCCTAACCGTGCTGATACTCTTTCTATGGAAGGAGCAGCATATGAAGTAGGTGCTATTGTTGGTCAAAAGCCTAAAATCGAAGATGTTGTTTTAAAAGGTGATGGTAGTGATTGGACTAAAGAATTGAGTGTTAGTGCAGATAAGAAATTAGCACCAAAATTCTTGATGAGAAAAGTTTCCAATGTAAAGATTGCTCCAAGTCCTCTTTGGTTGCAAATTCGTTTATGGAATGCTGGAATTCGTCCAATCAATAATGTGGTTGATGCTACTAATTACATCATGCTTTTAACTGGCCAACCAATGCATGCTTATGATGCAAATGCCTTTGCTGGTAAGTGCGAAGTTCGCTTAGCTAAGAAGGGCGAGAAGTTAACCTTACTTAATGAAAATGAATTAGAGTTAGATACTGAAGATATCGTAATTACAGATGGTTCTAAGCCTGTTGCTTTGGCAGGTGTTATGGGTGGCCTTAATTCTGAAGTAACTTCAGCAACAACTGATGTTATTTTAGAAAGTGCTGTTTTTGATCCTGCATTAGTCAGAAAGGCTGCTTTACGTCATGATGCAAGAAGTGAATCATCAGCTCGCTTTGAAAAGGGCCTTAACTGGGATAATACAGAAAAAGCTCTCAATATGGCAGCTTTACTTCTTAGAAATCATGCTGAAGGTACAGTTAATGAGGGGATTATTTATGCTCAAAATGAAGAAAAGCCTAAATGTGAAATTACTGCTAAATTTGCCTACTTTAATAAGATCTTGGGTACTGAATTATCAAATGAAGAAATTTTAGCAATTTTTGATCGTTTAAACTTTGAAACTAAAGTCTCAGGTGATGAAGTTACTGTAATTGTTCCAAGTAGACGTTGGGACATTTCAATTAAAGCTGACTTGGTTGAAGAAGTTGGCCGAATTTATGGTTATGATAATATTAAGTCAACGCAACCGGTACTTGGTCAAACACATGGTGGCTATAATGCAGATGAAACAAAAGTAAGACATTTACGTCACTTAGTTGAAGCCCAGGGACTTGTTGAAACTATTAATTACTCATTAACTAGTGAAGAATTGGCAACTTTATTTGAAGAAAAAGCCTTAGCTCCTGTTAAAGTTGAATGGCCACTTAATTCTGCTAGAACAACGATGAGACAGAACTTAATGGCTAGTTTGGTTGAAGCAGCTAGTTATAACTTTGCTCGTAAACAAAATGAAGTTAGAATTTTTGAACAAGGTCGCGTATATGACCATGAAAGTGATGAATATAACGAACATACTCATTTAGCTGCATTATATACTGGTACAGCTGAAGAAACTAACTGGCAACATATTGACGAAAAGATTGATTTTTACTATGTTAAGGGTCAAGTTGAAAGTTTATTTGATGCTGTAATTAAAACTTCTGCCAAGATTGAATATAAGGCTCTTAAGTTACCAGGTATGCACCCAACTAGAACTGCTGGAATTTATATTAATGATCAATATGTTGGTTTTATTGGACAAATTGCACCATTACTTAACTTATTTGATAAGAATTTACGTGGAAAAGAATTATATGGTTATGAACTTAATTTAGATTTAATTTTGCCACTTATGGATGGAGAAACTAAATCTATGCCAGCTCCTAAGTATCCAAGTGTTGAACGTGATATGTCATTGTTAGTGGCTGAAAATATAACCAGTGATGAAGTAGCAAATGTTATTCGTGAAAATGCAGGTAAATACTTAGTTAAACTTGATGTAATTGATGTATATCAAGGTAAGCATATTGAAGCGGGTAAGAAGAGTTTGGCTTATAAATTAACATTCTTAAACGAAAAAGAAACTTTGACAGATGAAGTTGTAACTAAGGCAGTTAGTGCAGTTAGTGAAGCTTTAACTAGTCAATTAGAAGTAGAAGTACGTTAATCTATTGACTTTCATTAGTGAATTAAATATTATTGACTGGTGAAATATCAATAAAGGGAGATTAATATGCCACAAAAAACATATCCAATGACTGCTGCAGGTAAAGAAAAGCTTGAAGCAGAACTTAAAGAATTAAAACTTGTTAAACGTCCAGAAGTTATTGAAAGAATTAAAGTCGCTCGTTCATATGGTGACTTATCAGAAAACTCAGAATACGATGCGGCTAAGGATGAACAAAGTGCTGTAGAACAACGGATTGCACAAGTTGAACAAATGCTTAAATATGCTGATGTTATTGATGCTGATAGTGTTGATCCCAATGAAGTTTCAGTTGGAAAAACTGTAACTTATACTGAAGTTGGTGAAGATGATCCTGAAACTTATACTATTGTTGGTTCTGATGAATCAGATCCATTAAATGGTAAGATTTCAAACGACTCACCAATTGCTCAAGCATTGCTTGGTAAGCATAAGGGCGATACTGTTTCAATCAATACACCAGGTGGAAGTTTTGACGTTGTTATTAATGATGTTAAAGCTTAATAAGTAGTTTTATATATGAGAAAAGAGCTGATACAGATTGTATCAGCTCTTTTTGTAATGATTTTTATTGGTTACGCTTATGATAAAAATAATATGCTAAAAGACAAATTCCAGTTATTAGACTTATTAAGAGGCCTAAATAGAATTGATGAGGAACATAAACAAATTTTATTTGATGTTTTCCATCAACTAACTGAATTTCTAAAAAGGTATTTGTAAATTTAGTGTAGTTAATTTTTTTACCGTTGTCATAAATAACCCAATTATTATCATAAGGAATACTAGTTCTAAGTGTTTGACTTCCACTAGTTGTGAAAGTTGAAGTCTCAATAGTTCCAGCTTTTATTTCTTTTACAGTGGGTTGATTTTCCTTAAGTTTAATCAAAGTATCAGTAAGATGCTTTGAATTTAATTCCCAAATAACAATATTAGCTAAGTTGGCTTTATTTTTTAATAACGTGAATGTAAGTACTAGTTTCTTTCCTTTTTGCTTGTTAGCAATATTAATAAGTCTGACTTGATCGTAGCGAGCTTCTATATCAACGTTTTCCCCATTGATAGTAAGTGAAGCAACTTTTCCAGTTAAATTAGCTGGTAATTGTAAATAATATGAATTATTTGTTTGAGGTGTAAAAGTAAAGGAAACAGTTGCTGTTTGTGAGAAAACCTTTTTTTGGTAGTTAAAATTACCATTGGTTTTAGCATTTTCTAGTTGGGCGTTTGGTAAGTTAATTGTGGTAAACAAGTTAGTTTTGTCACCAGTTGCAGCAGTATAAAAAGATTGTTGGTTTTTGATTGGTTCATTTTCAAAGTAATTAGTAGCCCAATTTCTTTGAGAAACATACGCCAAAGGTAATGCTGTTTGATTAATTGCATAAGATATTTGTTTAAAGTCGCCACCAAAAGCCATGGAATTAATATCAGTACGATATAGTTGATTATTATATTTCATTCGCTGACTAGTCTTAACGTTATCATTACCGTAATAAGGCTGTAAGGTGTATTTTACTCCCAGCAATGAATCCAATACTTGAGTAGAAAACTTATTAATAAAAGCATTGGAATTATGAGCTAAGCCTTGATAACTAATAAAGTTAGTAATTTTAGAATTAGCAATTGAATTGAAGACTGAAAGACCATAATAATTATCACTAAATGGATCATCGTCAGAACGAGAGAAAGTCTTTTCTAAACGATATAAACTACTATCATGCCTTTTAATGATAGTAGTAGCATTTGCAACATTTTCAGTAAAGTTACTGTAGTCTTCATTTACTTGGTAAGAAATACTATTTAAGCTTGAGCTTAAGTTTAAGGCAGTAGCAATAATCGTCAAACTCAAGATTATTCCTTGTACTAGGATATTTCTTAAAGGAAAGGCAGCTACAATAATAATTAAAAGTGCAGCAAAAACTAAACTGATTAATACTTTATTATGGTCTAAAAACTCAAACCTATTTTTGGTTAATAACCAAGTGAATAAACCAACTGATACTAAAATAATTAATATTAATTGTGCAATTGAAAATTTGGCTTGCTTTGATAAAACTTTAAGTGCAAATTCAATTAACAAAAAGCTAATAACAAAGCTAAAGCGAGCTGGATACCAGGTTGGGAATTGGCCTAAATGCCAAAATAGAACTAAGGGATTAAACCAGCAAGAAACAAATAAAAATAGAATTAAAAGCGCATTACTAAAACGTTCTTTAAGACTGAATTTGTTGCTCAAAAAATAGGTTAAACTAACCAGAAAAAGTAGGACTGTAATATATACATTAGGCAATCCAGTTTGCATCTCATGGAATGTATAAGAGCCGGAAATAAATTTACCTAACATCTTATAAGGGGTAAATTGAATTCCCCAATTAAAGACAGCACTACTATTTTTATTATTAATTATTTCATATATTGTGGGAATTAAGGCAAAAGCAGCTAATAAGGTTGCAATAACAGATTTGGCCAAGTAGTTGAATAATTTCTTTTGCCAATTAGTAGGATGGTTGTATAAGTAAATACAAAAATAGAAAAATCCAAATACTAAAGCCATATAGCCCGTATAAAAATTAGTAACCCATAGTAAGAAGGTCACAAGAATTAACCAATTTTTTTGACCAGTTTTGCGAATTTGAAGAATTAATAGTGGCAATAATATTAGGCTATCGAGCCACATCAAGTTTAAATTATAGGCAATAATATAGCCTGATAATGCAAAGGCAATACTGCCAGCTAAGGAATAGATTTTTTGATAATTTTTTTGAAAATAATAATAGCTAGTTAAGCCGACTGTTCCTACTTTAAGTGAAATAAGCCAATAAATAGCTATTGGCAGTTGGCTTTTAGTGAAAAAAAGCAAGAGGATATTAAAGGGACTAGCTAGATAATAAAAGAAAGTACCTATTAAACTACCACCTAAGCCATTGGTAAAGCTATAGTTATATGTTGCTGGGTTAAAGAAGTGATCTTTATAAAAGGCAAGTAAATCAATATATTGCTGTCCTAAATCAACTGTTAGGATTCTCATACCATGCATAGTAAAGTAACTAGCAAAAATGGCAAAGGGAATAAAAAAACTCAATAAATATAAGATTGTATTAATGTGTTTGTTTTGATAATTCATTTTCATTTTCTTCATTTGATTAAGATTTAAAAAACATTGAAACTAACATTGGGATATACATAGCATAACACATAGCTATCTGCTAAAATATTGACTGTCTAGTGAGGTTGATTTTCTTGAATTTTTTACAAAATAATAATCATAAATCTGATCGAAAAGCGGCAGAAACGCCAATCAGAATGAAAATAATTTTAGGTGTCATTTTTATTTTATTTGCAATGCTGATAGGACAACTAGCATATTTACAGTTAATTTATGGTAGTCGTTTTCATTCAGAAGTACAAAAAACAGATGATACTGTAGTTACTAGTGCAGTGCCAAGAGGTATTATGTATGACGATAAAGGGCGCGTCTTAGTAGGTAATAAGGCTAATAATGCCATTACTTATACTAAGGGTTCATCTGTTACTAGTAAACAAATTTATAATATTTCTACGGCATTGAGTCAATATATTACCATTAGTAATGAAAAGCCGACCGCATTACAATTAGCGGCTTATTACCTTGGCAATAGTCGCAATTATGCCAAGGAATATGCTAAGTTACCTAAGTCACAAAAGTATGATTCTGATGGAAATGAGCTAAGCAATTCAACGGTATATTCAACACTGGAAAAGCAAGTTATTAAAAATAAAAGGCATTATACCAGTAGGGAAAAAACAGCTGCCCTGATTTTTAATAAGATTTCTGGTGCCTATAGCTTATCTACAATTTATATTAAGAATCAAAACTTGACAGATAAAGAAGTTGCTTTAGTTGGAGAACATTTATCAGAATTGCCTGGCGTCGGAATAGGAACTGATTGGGAAAGAACTTATCCAAATGGTTCTTCAATTAAGACTATTATTGGGTCTGTTTCTTCAGAAAAAGCTGGTTTACCAAGTGAAAAGTTGCAATATTACCTAGCTCAAGGTTATTCACGTAATGACCGAGTAGGGACTTCTTATCTAGAAAAAGAATATGAAGCTTTACTTAAGGGGTCTAAAACTGAAAGTAAATTAACCACTAAATCTAATGGAAAAGTTACACAGACTAAAACCGTGTATAAGGGACAAGCTGGTGCTAGTTTGATATTGACACTTGATTCAAAATACCAAGCTAAAGTGCAAAAGAAATTGAAATCAGTCTATTCTTCTGCTTTATCAGCCGGTGCTGCACATTACTCAAGTGGTGCTTTTGCAATTGCACTAGATCCAAATACCGGTGCAATTAAGGCAGTAGCAGGTCTAGATCACAATGTAAAAACTAATAAAATTACAGATGATGCTTTAGGTATTATTAACCAATCATTTGTTATGGGGTCTGTTGTAAAGGGTGCACAAGTTGCAGGTGGTTTGATCAATAAAGTTATTACCCCAAGTAGTAATACTTTGCCTGATACACCAATTTACTTACCAGGGACTCCAGTTAAGAAATCTGTTTATCCAATTGGAACTTTTAGTTCATTAGATGCTGAAACAGCTCTTGAAGTATCAAGTAACATTTACATGATGCAACTTACTTTAAGATGGTTGAATGCAAAATATACTCCAAAAACATACATTCATATGCCAAGTGATGCATTTGATATTTTGAGACGTAATTTTGCGATGTTTGGATTGGGACAAAAGACTGGTATTGACTTACCAGGAGAAATTTCAGGTATTCAAGGTAAGTCTTATAATTCATCAGGCCAATTGCTTTCTGGTTCCGTACTTGACGAATCCTATGGTAACTACGATGCATATACACCAATTCAGCTAGCTCAATATATTTCAACAATTGCCAATGGTGGTTATCGAATGCAGCCATATTTGGTGCAATCAGTTGGACAGACTAATTCAAGTGGTACTAAAGTATCAATTAATTACTCAAAAACACCAAATGTTCAATTTAGAATACCTTGGACAAGTAGTGAATTAAATGTCATTAAAACAGGGATGTATCGAGTAGTACATGGTACAAATGCTTGGGGGACAGCTCATACATTGAAGAGTGTTAAACCAAGTATTTCAGGTAAGACTGGTACAGCTCAAACTTTCTATTATGATGCTAGTGCAAGTAAGAAAAAGAATAGTAGTAGTGATCCAATTGAATTAATTAATGCAACTTTTGTAGGCTTTGCTCCATCAAATAAACCAAAATTAGCTGTAGTAGTCGTTTTCCCAGGTTTAGATCCTAATTTGGAAGGTACTTACACATTGCAAGTTGCTAAAGAAATGGTGGAAGATTACTTTAAATTAAATAAATACGCAGAAAACTAATATTTTTTCTGGTAAAAATTAGCGAAAAATGCTATCATTGAACAGTCGAAATAAATTTAATAGGTGGTGGAAGAAATGGCAGATAACATTATTCTTGAATGTACTGAATGTGGCGAAAGAGACTACTTAACCAAGAAGAATAAGCGTAAGCACCCTGAACGTTTGGCTTTAAAGAAATATTGCCCACGCGAAAGAAAGACTACGCTTCACCGCGAAACTAAGTAATTACTAAGACAACAGGTTAAAAAGCCTGTTGTTTTTTTGTTATAATGTTAATTATGAAGAAAAAAGAGTTAAGACAACGGCAAATTCATCGCTTACAAGAATTTGCTAAAAAAGATCGAAAAGTTGAAGAGGATATTTTATTACAAAATAAATTTTTAGCTAATTCGTTACTTGAAGGAGTGAAAACAATCGGTGTAACTTGTCCTTTAAATTTTGAAATTGATAATCAAATAATTATTGAACAAGCAAGAAGAGAAGGAATAAAGACCTATTTAGCTAAAAGTTATCCTGATAAGAGGATGGATTTTGTTTATTTTGATGAACAAACTCAGTTAAAAAAATCTAACTTTGGTATTTTGGAAGTAGCTAATCCTATAGAAATTAATAATCAATTAGATTTATTACTAGTACCTGGCCTGGCTTTTTCAAAAGCAAGCCATGATCGTTTAGGCTTTGGTGGAGGGTATTATGACCGCTTTTTAGCTGAACATAATTGTAAAACTGTTAGTTTAGTTAATTCGGTTATGTTGTTTGATACGCCAGCTTGGCCAATTGAAGAAACAGATCGACAAGTTGGAGAATTAATTGCTTTAACCAAGTAAAATATATTCATAAACTAAAGAGAAGGGTGAGGAATAGCGACTTATGAATAATCCAAGACTTAGGAAGTACTATAAGACTAATGCAATGACTAATACTATTTTTGTGGTTTTAGTCGCAATGTTTATAATAGAAACTCTTCGTGGAGGATCAGACGAATCTGCTGTTTTATTTAAATTGGGTGCCCAATTTAATCCAGCAATCATAATATTAGGCCAATGGTGGCGACTTTTTACAGCTCAGTTTTTACATATTGGATTGCTGCATTTAGTTGTTAACTGTGTCACGCTCTTTTATATGGGGCAATATTTAGAGCCAATGTTGGGACATGTTCGTTTTTTAATTATTTATTTATTAGCTGGAGTTGGTGGCAATTTAATGACTCTAGCTTTGGGTAGTGATAATGCAGTAAGTGCTGGTGCCTCAACAGCTTTGTTTGGCTTATTTGGGGCGATGATTGCCTTAGGAATTGCTAATCGTACTCATGAAGGAATGGCTTATTTAGGTAGACAATCATTTGTTTTAGCTGTAATTAATCTGCTATTTGATATTAATATTCCACAGATTGATACTTGGGGGCATGTTGGTGGTTTACTTGCTGGATTTTTATTAACAGTGATTCTAGGAGACCAAAATTTACGTGGCTACAAATTACCAATAAAAATTTTGGCAGGATTTGCATTAATTGGGTTTGTATTAATTAGTTTGAGATTAGGATTTATTATTTCAGAATAATGAAAACTTTGTATGATGTGCAGCAGTTGCTGAAAAAATTTAATATTTTAGTTTATGTTGGTAAACGAAAATGGGATATTGAGCTGATGGCTTTAGAACTTGATAATTTACATCACGCTGGAGTAATTAGTCAAAAGGATTATTTGAGTGCTAAGCTAATTTTACGACGTGAACATGAAATTGAAGAAAAGAATGAAAAAGAGTCGTAAGAGCGGTATTATAAAATAAAGAAAAAGTTGAGGAGAAAGTTATTGTGAATACTTTTTTATTAGTTATTGATGCAATTTTATTAATTATTATTTTGTCATTTCTTTTTTCATGGCTTTGGAATAAGTACCAAGCTAAAAGAGTAGGTGGTGCTTTAAGTAATGAAGAATTTAGAGCAGGGATGCGTAAGGCCCAAATAATTGATGTGCGTGAAAGTGCACCATTTAAGCGTAAGCATATCGATGGAGCTCGCAATATTCCAATGACTATGTTTAAATACCAACATGGTGAAATTAGAAAAGATTTACCAGTTTACCTTTATTCAGATGCAAGTTCTATTACCTTGCGTGCTGCAAGAATTTTGCAAAAAGATGGCTATAAAAAGATTTTCTGGTTAAAAGATGGTTTAGAAAATTGGGATGGACGTACTAAGGCATCAAAATATTAATTAAACAAAAAAACTTGCTGGTATTATCCTAGCAAGTTTTTTTAGTGATTTATAATTATAATATTAAGTAACAATTCAAAATATTGCTTTTAACCTAAGTGAGCTGAGTGACTCTTACGGTTAGCGCGAATACGGTTTTGTTCAATTCGCTTAGCTTCTTGTTCAGCAGGGTCTAATACCTTCTTTTTATAAGTGAAGACTCCTGCTGCAATTGTACCTAAAGTAGTAATCATTCCGGTAACAAAACCGGCTCCAAACTTTTTAGCCATTTTGAATTACCTCCTAGTTCATTTACTTTAATTTTAGCAATATTTATCATTTTATTAAAGGAAAAGGTATGCAAAAAATAATAGTTGTAGTCGGACCGACTGCTGTTGGTAAAACAAGTCTAGCTATTAAACTAGCTCAGCAGGTTAATGGACAAATAATTTCTGGCGATTCAATGCAGATATACAAAGAAGTTTCAATTGGAACAGCAAAGGCTACTGAAGAAGAGCAAGCTGCAGCTTCACATTTATTAATTAATCAAAAGTCTGTTTTTGAGGAATATTCTGTTAAAGATTTTGTAGCTGATGCTACTAAGGCAATTGATAAAACGATTCAAATGAAAAAAATCCCAATAATTTGTGGAGGAACAGGTTTTTATATCAATGCATTAATTAATAAAATGCAGCTTGGGGAACCTGGAGAATATGAAACAAGTGTTGAGCCAAAATTTGAGGCTTTTTTAGCTGAACATGGATCTAAAGAATTATGGCAACTTTTACACGAAAAAGATCCTCAAGCTTGTAAAAAGATACCAGTTGAAAATACCAGGCGAGTATTGCGTGCTTTAACGGTTATTGACCGGACAGGAAAGAAATTTAGTGAGCAGCAAACAAAAATAACGCCTAGATATGATGCTTTATTAATTGGCTTAAATAGTGACCGCCAACTTGTTTATAGTCGAATTAATAAGCGCGTAGATATAATGATGACTGATGGATTGCTTGACGAAGCGAAGTTTGTCTTCGAAAATCGGGCTAAGGAATATCAAGTTTTACAAGCGATTGGTTATAAAGAATTCTTCCCTTATTTTGAAGGTGAAAGTGATTTAACAACCTGTGTTAATAAACTTAAACAGGCTTCTCGAAAATATGCTAAACGTCAGCTAACGTATTTTAGAAATAAGTTAAGTGTGAATTGGTATGATTCTTTAAATGATCCAGCTTATTTTGATAAGATTTTAACGAAAGTAGAGCAATGGCAAAATGTATAATTATCCAAAAGAATTAAGAGATTTAGTAAAGACTGTAGATCAGCAGATAGCGCCTAAATTTGCTGAATTAGATGAGCAAGTTGTCTATAATCAAGCCAAGGTCTTAGAAGCTTTTAAGCATGCTAATGTAGCTGAGGCTGATTTAAAAGGAACTAATGGCTATGGTGATGATGATACCGGTCGTGATAAGTTAGAAGCTATTTTTGCTGAAGTATTTCAAACTGAAGCAGCATTAGTTCGGCCTCAGTTTGTTTCCGGCACCCATACTTTGGTAACGGCAATGAGAGGTAATTTACAAGCAGGGGATATTTTAACTTACTTAACAGGTATGCCATATGATACTTTACAAACAGTGATTGGACTTACTCCACACAAGCAAGGAACTCTGATGCAAAGAGGCATTAGCTTCTCATATGTCCCATTAAAAGATAATCAAGTTGATTACAAGGCGGCTAAAGAAGTTTTGCTTCGAGATAAGCCTAAAATGGTTGCCATTCAAAGATCTAAAGGCTATAGCACACGTCCTAGTTATAATGTAGAGCAAATTAAAGAGATGATTGCTTTTGTCAAAGATATTTTACCAGAGACAATTGTTTTTATTGATAACTGCTATGGTGAATTTTCTGAAAAGCATGAACCCACTGAATATGGCGCGGATTTAATGGCGGGCTCTTTAATTAAAAATGGCGGTGGCGGTATTGCCAAAACAGGTGGCTATATTGTTGGTAAAAAAGAGTTAGTTGAAAATGCAACATATGAGTTATTAGCTCCGGGTTGTGAAGATGAAGGTGCCACGTTGACCAATATGCAGGACTTTTTACAAGGCTTTTTTATCGCTCCTAATACGGTTGTCAATGCAATTAAAGGGATGGTCTTTAGCAGTGCCTTGTTAGAAAAAATGGGGCTTGAAGTTGCTCCAAAATGGGATGCGGTTAGAACGGATTTAATTCAAAATATTATTTTCCATGATCCAGAAAAAATGGTTAAATTTGCTAAAGAATTACAAAAAAATTCACCGGTTGATTCTTTTGTCGAACCCGTTCCATACAATATGCCCGGCTATGAAGATAAAGTTGTCATGGCTGCAGGAACTTTTGTTTCTGGTTCAACAATCGAATTTTCAGCTGATGGTCCAATAAGAGAACCTTATGCCTTATACATGCAGGGTGGCTTAACTTATGCCCATGTAAAAATTGCTGTGATGAATGCAGTTAATGAGCTATTCTTT
Organism: Lactobacillus jensenii DSM 20557; assembly: GCF_001436455.1. Lineage (GTDB taxonomy): Bacteria > Bacillota > Bacilli > Lactobacillales > Lactobacillaceae > Lactobacillus > Lactobacillus jensenii. The sequence continues at coordinate 7,499 of NZ_AYYU01000009.1, read as the reverse complement.
AAGAAAGTTTAAATATAAGTAAAAAATTAGAGCTAAATTTTTAGCTCTTTTTTTAGACCAATTTTTAGTTTAGGCTTACTTGCATATGATTTTTTTACACTTTATAAAAATAAGTAATAAAAAATTAATCGCAAAAAATAACTATACCAGTTTGACAAAACAAAAAACAAAGGCTATGATATTGCTATGTTCTTAGGAGATATAAGTAATTCTAGGACTATACCAATTTTGTTACGATAGAAAGATTTTGTTAACAGGTGGAAATATGAAAAAAGTATACACAGAAGAAGAAATTCGTAAAATTATTAGAGACCAAAATGTACGTTTCTTACGTTTATGCTTTACAGATATCAACGGAACATTAAAAAATGTTGAAGTTCCTCTTAGTCAATTAGATAAAGTTTTGGCTAACGAAATTCGTTTCGACGGTTCAAGTATTGATGGCTATGTTCGAATTGAAGAAAGTGACATGGTTTTATACCCTGACTTTTCAACTTGGGCAGTTTTGCCTTGGGGTGACAATGAAGGCGGCAAAATTGGTCGTTTGATTTGTTCAGTTCACAATACTGATGGTACTCCATTTGCTGGTGATCCAAGAAACAACTTGAAGCGTGTTGTTAACGAAATGAAGGAAATGGGTTATAGCAACTTTGAAATTGGTTTTGAAGCTGAATTCTTCTTATTTAAAGAAGACAGCGAAGGCAACTGGACTACTAAGCCAACTGACCAAAGTTCATACTTTGATATGGCTAGTGAAGATGAAGGTGCTAAGTGTCGTCGTGATATTGTTGAAACTTTGGAAAAGATTGGATTTGAAGTTGAAGCAGCTCACCACGAAGTTGGTGCAGGTCAACAAGAAATCGACTTCCGCTTTGACGACGCAGTTGCAACTGCTGACAAGGTCTTGACTTTCAAGATGGTCGTTAAGCAAATCGCTAAGAAGCATGGTTTACATGCAACCTTTATGCCAAAGCCTGTTGAAGGTTTACCTGGTTCAGGAATGCACACTAACATGTCACTATTCAAAGATGGTAAGAATGTCTTTTACGATAAAGATGGCGAATACAAGTTATCTAAGACTGCTCTTTACTTCTTAAATGGTATCTTAAGCCATGCTAGAGCATTAACTTGTGTTGGTAATCCAACTGTTAACTCATACAAGCGTCTGATTCCTGGTTTTGAAGCTCCTGTATACATTTCATGGGCTAATAAGAACCGTTCACCACTTGTTCGTATTCCAGATGCTGAAGAAATTGGTACTCGTCTTGAAATGCGTTCAGCTGACCCAACAGCTAACCCATACTTATTATTAGCAGCTTGCTTAAAGGCTGGTCTTGAAGGTATCAAAGAAGCTAAGATGCCAATGAAACCAATTACTTCAAATGTCTTTGAAATGTCTGCTGAAGAAAAGAAGGAAAGAGGTATTATTGCTTTACCTTCAACTTTGCATAACGCTACTAAGTACTTCAAGGAAGATAAGTTAATTCAAGATGCTTTAGGTGAACACTTAACTCAAAGCTTTATTGAATCTAAAGAACTTGAATGGGCTCAATATACTCAAAGTGTTTCAGATTGGGAAAGAAATCGTTACATGAACTACTAATATGTAGTAATAATTATCTAAATACTATAAAAGGAGAGGTTTATACCTCTCCTTTTTATATTGCTGTTAAAATATCACAAGCTAGAGCCATGACATCCTTTTGACGCTTTTGCCCCCAATTTCGTTCATCATGTTCAAAATTAGCTAAGCTGTCAGCTGAGTATAGAATTTGAGCAAATTGAACATTGCGTAACTGACAGCAAGCAGCCATTGCAGCACATTCCATTTCAACAACCGAAATTCCCTCAGCTAGGTGCTGTTCAACTTTAGTTTTAGTTTCTCTGAAAAAACCATCAGTTGTCCAAGTAGTTACTTCGGTGTAGGGCAGGCTTCTTTTTTCAAGTTGCTCTTTAACTTGTGTTACTAATGGACTAGATAAGATGATGTAACGGCTTGGCGCTACATAGTGAAAACTGGTGCCTTCGTCACGCAGGGCCTTAGTTGGTAAAAAGAAGTCACCTTCATTCCCAGAAGTTAAAGCACCACAAGAGCCGATTGCTAGCACTTCTTTTACACCATAAGCAATTAACCAGTCAAGAAGCTGCACAGCAGCACTAGCGCCTAGAGGAGGGTGAACAAGTGAAAGAGTTTGATTATGATACTGAACTTGATAAACAGAAAAGTTGCAAGCAAAAGTCTCAAAAGTTGCCACAATTTTATAATCTTTATCAGCTAAAAAAGCTTGGAAATTTTCATCAGTGACAAAAGGATAGACAAGCTTGTCAGCAAAATCGCATCCTAAATTTTCATGATTAGGATTAAGAACCGCATTAGGATTTGAATCAAAGTTCATTAATGATAATTCTTCCATATTTTTCACCTTTTAATAAAATTTATTTAATAATATCATTATAACATGATTGGAGCAATTTCTTTATTTTTTAAATAAAAAAGTGTGAAAATATTTGTTATTATATTTTTCCATTTTGATTTGACAAAAATCGTTCAAACTGATATCGTACTATAGAATTTGTTCGCTTTTATATAGTAAGGAGATTTTTGATGAAGAAGATGCAAATCAAAGCAATTGTAGTTAGTGGCCTAATTGGTGTTATGTTATTAACTTTAACTGGATGTCGAGCCAAGCATTCACTTAGCAAAAATAACTATAAAAACAAATATTCAATTGCTTTGATTACCGATATTAGTGGTGTTGATGATCATTCATTTACTGAAGCTGCTTGGAAAGGCTTTGAAGCTTTTGGCCAAGAACATGAGCTTAGCCGAGGAATGGGTGGTTATCAATATTTTCAATCTAATAGTGAAGGAGATTTTGTTCCTAATTTTAATCAGGCTGCTAATGCTGGTTTTGAAACCTTATACGGTGTTGGTTATGCCTTGAAAGAAGCCGTTTCATCGGCAGCTCAAAAATATCCTAAAAAGAACTTTGTCATTATGGACGATGTCATCACTGGTCAAAAGAATGTGGTCAGTGCAACTTTTAAATCGAACGAATCATCATACCTAGCAGGTGTTGTAGCCGCGTATACAACTAAAACTAATACCGTTGGCTTTATTGGTGGTGCTAGATCAACTGTCTTAGACTTATTTGAAGCTGGTTTTAAGCAAGGAGTAACAGATACAGCTAAAAAATTGGGTAAGAAGATTACCATTTTAGATCAATATGTTGGTGACTTTACTTCAACAGATAAGGCTAAAGCAATTGCTCAATCAATGTATGCTAAAAAAGCTGATATCCTTTATCAAGCCGCCGCAACAGCCGGCAATGGCGTCTTCCAAGAAGCAAAAAATCTCAACAAAACAAGAAGCGAAAAGAAGAAAGTTTGGGTAATTGGTGTTGATTCAGATCAATCCGCTCAAGGTGAATATACTAATAGTAGGGGTAAAAAAGATAATTGTACTTTAACTTCAGTGTTAAAGGGACTGGGCTTTGCAGTTAAGGATATTGCAGATAAAGCATATCTCGGTAAATTCCCAGGTGGCAAGCACCTTGTTTACGGCTTAGAACATAATGGTGTTTCAATTACTAAGGGGAATTTATCTGCTAAAGCTTGGCAGGAAAGTCAAGAAGCAAGAAGCCAAATCATTAATGGAAAAATTACCGTTAGAACTTCACCAAAATAAGAAAAGATAGATAATTAAGTGCCTCATAGTTGTTAGATATGAAATCTGATGATTATGAGGTGCTTTTTTATGGTAGAAAAAAATACACGACCTCTGTAACATACAGAAATCGTGTAGTATCAACTATTAATAAATTATTTGGTTAAAAAATCAGTAATGTGTACAACTTCAATTCCATCGATTACGCCAACATCATCCCAATTATTAGTAATAATAATTTTTCGATAACCAGTTGGTAAATGCAAAAAGTTATCAGTTTCTCTAGTATTATTTTGAGGAATTTGATTAGTAACTTGAATATAAAGGGTATCACTGTCATTTTTTGCTACAAAATCAATTTCTTTAGTATCGTATTTTCCCACAAAGACTTCATAGTCACGACTTAATAATTCTAGATAAACGAGATTTTCAATTTTTGAGCCACGATTAATTCTTTCTCTACGTAATTGAGAACGGACAAATCCCAAATCTACTGCATAAAATTTTCCTTGGCCTTTAAGTAGCTCTTTTCCACGAATATCATAGCGTGGGACTTTATAAAATAGAAAAGCATCTTGTAATAAATTAAGATAAGCTTCAATGGTATTGTTACTAATCTTGAAGCCACTAGATCTTAAAGTATTAGCGATTTTATTAATACTGATAAGCTGACCAGCATTACCAAGTAAAAAAAGTCCGACCCGTTCTAAAACTTCAGTATTTTTAATGGTTGCTCGCCCAGCAACATCTCGAAGCAAAATTGAGTTATAAATTCCACTTAAAACATCACGCTTTAATTGATTATTATCTTGTAAAACAACTGAAGGAAAACCACCATATTCTAAATAGTCGTTGAAGTGGCGAGCAGGATCATCTTGTTCATAGTTTTTAAATTTCAAGTATTCTCTAAAGGTCAACGGTAATACCGGAATTTGAACATAACGACCTGTTAGATAGCTGGCAAGTTCTCCAGAAAGAAGTGATGCATTAGAACCTGTAATATAAATGTCAGAATCAAATGCTACACGTAGGCCATTAATTAATTTCTGCCATTCATGGACTTCTTGAATTTCATCAAAGAAAAAGTAAGTCTTTTTACTTTTATCTACTTTTTTCTTTAGGTACTCATATAATTTTCTGTAGTCAAGCAAATCAAAATATTCTGGATTTTCAAAGTTTAAATAAATGATTTGCTTTTCTGAAATACCTCTTTTGAGAAGCTGATCTCTAATCATTAATAATAAGTAGCTTTTTCCTGAACGACGCACTCCAGTAATTACCTTGATAAACTCAGTATCAATCATTGGTTCGATTCTTTTTAAGTATAAAGGGCGAAGAATTGGTTCCATAATTTTCTCCTAACTGAAAACTTTTAGCTTTTTTAGCTAAATTTTCTCTGTACTGAAAATTCTACCAATATTTTAGCATAATTTTCAGTGTACTGAAAATTTAGCAAAATACTCAACTACCTTTTATTAAGCAAAAATATTAAATCAAGTTAGAGCAAGGACTATAATCTTGGTATGATATAAATAGGACTAACAACAAATTCTAGGAGGAAATTATGGGAAAAAATCAAGGAAAGACTGTTTATACTAAAGATGTAATTTTAGTTATGGTGGCTTCATTTTTCTTCATGTTTAGCGTGATGTTTGTTACGCCTTTAATCAATGGATATGCGATTAGCTTAGGTGCTAGTAGTAGCTTTGCCGGATTTGTAGTCGGAATAATGAGTGTTGCTTCGCTATTTTTGCGTCCTATTGCAGGTAATATTACTGATATTTTTTCAAAATATCGGTTGTCTTTAATTGGTGGAATATTGATTGCAATCGGAATTATTGGATATGTAATCACACCTAATAGTGAGCTGCTCTTATTATTCAGATTGATAAATGGAACTGGCTTTGTGCTATGCACAGTATGTATGACTACTTGGCTTGGTGCGCTTGTTCCGCGAAGTCATGTCGGACAAGCAATGGGCTTTTATGGCTTAATGAATGCGTTAGATATGGCAATCGCACCAGCAATTGCAATTGATGTTTATCATACAATCGGCTATCGTAATTCATTTGTTTTGGCAGCAGTAGCCAGCATTTTGATGATTATTGTCATTCAATTCGTTGAAAATCATGCCTTGCCAAAGGTAAAAGAAAATAAATCCAAGAAGAAGTTTAAGCTTATTCAAAAGAATGCCTTTCCAGTTGCGATTTTAACAGCTTTATTTGCGATTCCATATTTCATTACCCAGGCTGATATTGTAACTTATGCAGAACAGAAGCATCTTGATATTCATGTAGGCTTTTATTTTGTGATTTATGCAATTGTTTTATTAGGATTGCGGATTGTGTTGAAGAATTTCTTTGACACTGTTCGCTTTGGTATTTGGCTTTATGCAGCAGCAGCCAGCATGTTCTTGTACTTACTATTATTAGCGATTATGACTAATGATTTAATGATGGGGCTTGCCGCAATTGGAATGACTGTGGGGTATGGAATTATATATTCAGTCTTGCAATCAACGGCGTTATTATTAGCACCACTTGAAGAACAAGGGTTAGCTAGTTCTACTTTTTATATGGGAATTGACTTGGGGATGAGCTTTGGACCAATTATTGCTGGGTTCATTGATACTTATTTGCCAATTCAATATTTCTACTTGGTACAACTTGTTTTGGTACCGTTAGTTTTAATAGTTTACTTCGTTTATCGCAAACAGTTAAATGGAGCGATTGATCAACATTAAAGTGAAAATAAGAAAGTCATCGGAAAATCCTGATGACTTTTTTGTTACTAATATAAGAATGGAATAACAGGGGAAATTTGTTTGAAGAAGGCATTTTTAGTTTCTAAACTGCATTTCCAAAACCAAGTACCTTCTTTATGAAATCCATAAAATATTGCGTAGATTAAATCAAATCCCAAAATTGCTAGATAAGGAATTAAAACTAATAAAGCATCTTCATTAGCTAGATTGCCCCAAATAATCAGCTGCAAGCCAATTGAGAAAAACATGATGCCTGAGTAATTGCGATGCTGCTTAATTACAAAAATTAGAATAAGAGTCATAACTATTAATGAAACTACTCCGTCAATTATTAGTAAAGAAGTATAAGTTAAGCTAGTTAAAACCTTAACAGAGATAACCAAGATTAAGTTAAAGAGCCCAAATAATATACTTCCTTTAATACCTGGCAGTAAATCCTTAACCTTTAAATTGGTATTTGTAGCAAGGTAGGTTCGTGTAAGCACTGTGGATACAATAATAATGCAGGGGATGATGTAAAGAAATTGAAGTAACATTTTGTCTACCTCCTATAACTTTTATTGTTTGTCTTTACCAATGTCAAAAGCTGCTAACATAAATAAAATAGTTCCAATGCTAAGACAAGTTGTTGCTTAAATATAGCACTTAATAATAGAAGAATTACCCAAAGAATTGCAAATTTTTAATCAATCTGTGACTAGATATAGGATAATCAAGCGTATCTAAAATTCCAAGTATTCCTACACTAGTAATTAATGCGGAAAGAACAAAATTACCAAGTAAAAGCCTATAAAGAAGTGCTAGAATGATTGACACGAAATCTACAAAAAAATCAATTTTTCTATTTTTGTTGATGTGATATTTTGTGAAAAAACTGTTTTTCATTCTCGTCACACTTTCTAGTTATTAAGCCATCTTCTTTTGAGATATTCTTTTTTAATTTAATTATACAGCACCCCCCAATTTTTGAAAGCGGTTTTATTATTGAGCGATAAAAAAGCAAATACAATCTAAGAATTGCATTTGCTAAAAATATTATGGTTCTATAATTTTTCCTGTTGATAGTTT
>NZ_AYYU01000089.1 GCF_001436455.1 Lactobacillus jensenii DSM 20557 | reverse complement strand
TACTGACTTAACAGTCTTGCCGTTCTCGTTATCATCAACGAAGACAACATTAGTATTAGTTGGGTTGGCCGTGTAGGTAATAGTTACTGTTTGGTCTTTATCATCAACTGCTGGTGTTGATTCATCAACGCTCTTTTGGCTTGGTGTGTAACCAGGCTTGGTAGTTGCAGTGTATGAAGCCCACTTGTCTGTTGTAGTCCAATCAGTGTAAGTTACTTTGCCAGTTACTTCGTCAACTGTTGCAGTTCTAGT
>NZ_AYYU01000088.1 GCF_001436455.1 Lactobacillus jensenii DSM 20557 | reverse complement strand
CCATCTGCTGGATCTGGTACTGTACCTGGCTTAGTATGTACGTCTTGACCTTCTGGAGTGTACTTATCTGCGTCTGGAGTAGTATCGGTTACAGTTACTGTTACTGGAACTTCAACTTTCTTTCCATCTGGGTAAGTTACTACTACCGTAGTTGATTTTTCACCAGGAGTTGTTGTATCAGGAACTTCTTTCCATGTGTACTTAGTACCATCTGGTAAGTCATCCTTATTCTTAATACCATCTGCTGGATCTGGTACTGTA
>NZ_AYYU01000087.1 GCF_001436455.1 Lactobacillus jensenii DSM 20557 | reverse complement strand
GGTACTGGAATATCTGCATTCTTAGTGTAGCTAATTGTTACGCTAGCAGCTTCAGTTTCTGCAGTTACTGTTTTTGCTTCTACCTTAGCTTGTGATGGAGTGTAACCTGTTACTGATGGTGCTGTATATTCTTCCCAGCTACCAGTCTTAGCATTCAAATCACTTGCTACATGCCAGTCAGTATTGTATTTAATCTCGCCTGTTACTGGATCCTTGTAGCCACTATTACCATCTTTATCTTCATTAGTGAAGTGAACAGTTTG
>NZ_AYYU01000086.1 GCF_001436455.1 Lactobacillus jensenii DSM 20557 | reverse complement strand
TACAACAAGACCACTTCATATGATTTAGCTAGTCAATTTAGCACTTTGATAGATGGTCAAACTGTTAATGCTAAGGTGGTTTACACCCCAGATAAGCAAACTATCACGGTTACTGTCCATGATTCAGAAACAAACACAGATGTAACTATTCCAACCACTATTCCAACAAGCTTTGATGGAACAACTGGTGGAACTGTTGATATCACTGATGGCATCAACAAGATCAAGACATACTTGACTGAACATGGTTACACTGTTCCAGATAAGATTGATATTCCAAC
>NZ_AYYU01000085.1 GCF_001436455.1 Lactobacillus jensenii DSM 20557 | reverse complement strand
TCTCTTAACCTTTCGGTCAAGAACTTTTTTGTTTTTATTTTTGCTCTTTTGAGTGTTTTCTTTAACCTCTCGCGAGAACAGATACTACTATACAGGCTTTCCTCCTTTTCGTCAAACTTTCCTTTTCGTTCGATTTATTTCCCTTCTTTTCTGAACACCTGGTTACGTTGTCAACTTCTCTTCTTTTTTATTTCTCTTCTTTTGTGAACTTTATCTTTTATTACTTAATAATAGTTCCTTTTTTATGACTTTTCTGCTGCGAATCGACTAAAAACTTTTTTTATTTTTTCT
>NZ_AYYU01000084.1 GCF_001436455.1 Lactobacillus jensenii DSM 20557 | reverse complement strand
CTACTTCACCAGCACTAATCCCAAGTAACTCAATTCCTTCATAAGAACCAACAATTATTGACATTGAGAAAAAGAACCCTTTAATTCCACCAGTAAAGAAGCCACCATGACTCCACAAGTTACTAAAACCAGTTGGATGACCACCATTACCAAAACCAAAGAAAATTACTAAAAATCCCAAAATAATCATTAAAACAATTGTAATGACCTTAATCATCGCAAACCAAAATTCCAAGTTTGCATATGCTTTAGCACTTGCCAAATTTGCCAGTAATAAAAAGGCGATAATAATTACACCGGACCAAAAAACATTTACTTGTGGCCACCAAAACTTCAAATA
>NZ_AYYU01000083.1 GCF_001436455.1 Lactobacillus jensenii DSM 20557 | reverse complement strand
GGCAGGATTAGAGATAGAACAATATTTATTAACTAACTTAGATTTGGCCATTGAACGAGTATTACAATCTCGGCAGAGAACTCTTTGCTTATTTAACCTGATGATCACAGGACTACTAGCATTAGAAGTAATAAATCTAATATTAGTCTGAAGATGACCATTATGAATCAGATTAACAGAACCGCAAAAAGGACAAGCAGGCTGAATAAGAGTAGCTTGAAAGACCTTATACTTAATACCGTTAATTAATTTAAAGAAATGAGCATTAAAAGTGATATTAGGGTCTTGGATATCGAGCGAAAATTTAATACAATCATTGTAAGAGGACATAGAAAAACCTT
>NZ_AYYU01000082.1 GCF_001436455.1 Lactobacillus jensenii DSM 20557 | reverse complement strand
ATCTATTTACACAAAAAATTTGACAGTTTCCCCCTTTCAATTTGTTCTAAAATCATAATAACGTAATTTATCACGTTAGTATAATAATTTCAATTATAAATTGCTAAAAAGCAAAAAAATGGTCCTATTAAAAATCAAAGTATCACTAGGAAAATAGTGATTATTTTTGAATACAGACACTCAAGGCTTATGCTTATCTAATTAACAAAGAAAAACTCAAAACTGATGGGTTAATCAAAGAACGAGTGAATCGACCCTTTTTAACATGTGCAACATTTGTACAACAAAATTATAATTACCAATAAATAAAAAAAGACAACCTACTCAAAGTAGATTGTCTT
>NZ_AYYU01000081.1 GCF_001436455.1 Lactobacillus jensenii DSM 20557 | reverse complement strand
GGATTTGCTACTTCACCAGCACTAATCCCAATTAATTCAATCCCTTGGTAAGAACCAACAATAATTGACATTGAAAAAATGAATCCCTTTAGGCCCCCAGTGAAGAACCCACCATGACTCCATAAATTACTAAAGCCAACAGGTTTCCAATTGTTACCTAGTCCAAGTAAAATTACTAAAAGTCCAACAATAATCATTAAGACAATTGTAACTACTTTAATCATTGAGAACCAAAATTCAAGGCTAGCATAAGCCTTGGCACTAGCCAAGTTTGCTAAAAGTAAGAAGCCAATAATAATGATTCCAACGAGTAAAGCCGGGGTCTTTGGCCACCAAAACTTCAAATA
>NZ_AYYU01000080.1 GCF_001436455.1 Lactobacillus jensenii DSM 20557 | reverse complement strand
AAAATAAACGTTTTTGTAAGGCGATTATTCAGGCAGCTTTGCCAGATGTCAATGTTGTTTCAGTTGAAAGTATCGATGCCCAAAAAGAATTGGGTACTAAGAGTGATAAGTCGAGTAAATCTGTCAGACTTGATATCGCAGTCAAAGACCAAGCAGGAAGCTTCTACGATGTCGAAGTGCAGGTAAACAACAATCACGATATTGGGCCACGGATGCGATATTATCAGTCGTCGATGGATAGGGATACTTTAGATAGAGGCGAACCGTACACTTCACTCTTGCGTACTTATCTGATATTCTTATGTGCTTTTGATCCGTTTGGCAGGGGAAAGCTACGGTATAGTTTTCACTTGTACGACG
>NZ_AYYU01000008.1 GCF_001436455.1 Lactobacillus jensenii DSM 20557 | reverse complement strand
TCATCCTTACACAAACTATTTTACGGTCTCGCTTATTTGAGTAGTAAGTATTAGCAATTAATAAAATTTCAAGTTTACTAATAGTAAAATATTTATAGATATCAGAAGAACTTTTGCTTGGTTAAAGTTGATATAGGAGGAGTTTTATGACGGATGCGAGAGTAGTGAAAACAAAGCAAAAGCTTTATCGGGCGATGGGTGAATTGCTTGAAAAGAAAAGCTTTGATGAAATTACCGTAATTGACTTAGCTCAACAAGCACATACGACAAGAAAAACCTTTTATAGTCATTATCAAGACAAGATTGAATTAATTGAAGAATATGAGAATCAAATCTTTATTAAGCTTTCTGAATTACAAGCAGGCTACAAATTTATGGATAAAGCATATATTACAACTTACTTTAGACATATTGGTAATCAGGATTTGTTATTAAAGGGCTTGCTCTCATATAACGGTTCTCTTGAAATGCAAAATCTTTTTAAAGAAGGAATGTATCAAGAAGCCCAGAAGTTATTGGCTTTAAAAATTAGAGACAAGACTAAACTAAATTATGCTGCTTTGATTTTTGCTAATGGTTTATTTGGAGTAACTCAATATTGGCTGATGAATGGAAAAAAAGAAAAGCCTGAGAAAATGGCAGATATTATTATTCATTTGGGAATGTTACCAGGGGCAATTTTTGAAGAAAATCATCGTGATTTAAGTTAAGATATTTTGAATTAATTACACTCACGTTGAGATTTTTTGCGTAATTTTATATTATATATTGATGAATTTGATTAATGACGGTAGTATTGAAGGTATTTAAATGAGTTTAAAAATTATCCCAGTTAAAAAAAGTGAACGAGCGTTACATTATTTGGTAAATTTGTCATGTGAAGCCTTTGAGGCTACTTTTTCCCCGTACTATGATAAAGGGGAGATAGATGCTTATCTTGATTTGGCATATAATCCTGCAATTTTGAGAGATGAACTTTCATCTGACAGTTCAAGATTTTATTTTATCGAAGTTGATGGCGAAAAGGCAGGCTATTTCAAGGTAAATTGGGATGAATCAGTAACTAATAAAAACTATATTGGTGACTTTGAACTTCAAAGATTATATTTATTACCCAAATATCAAAAGCAGGGCTTAGGCCAGAAAGCAATGGATGTTGTTTTAAATCTAGCCCAAGAATTAAAAAAACAAAAAGTATGGCTAGAAGTTTGGGAAGAGAATAAAGTCGCCCTGAAATTTTTTGAAGAAAATGGTTTTGAAGCTGTTGGCGATAATGCCTTTCCTTTGGGACAATATGCCGCTCAAACTGTTAAAGTATTAAAAAAGGATCTATAGTCGCTCATTTGAGCGATTTTTTTATTTGTTATAATAATGCTATGTAAAGGAGAAAAGAAAATGGATTTTTATTCACTTGATTATATTCAAAACCAAGAAAGTTTTAATTCTAGCTTGATTATGGGCTCAATCATTATTTCAGTTATCCTACTTATCTGGGCAGTTATTTTTTATTTTAGACACAATTATGATATAAAATATCGCGATATTGCGCTTATTTTTGGCTTATTTATTTCTATTCAAGTTTTTCGTCAAGTAGAAAATTATAATCAATCTAAACAACAAGGAAATAAGACTTCACAAATGGCACCATTTATAAAATCCGTTGCTCGAGAAAAAAATGTTAAAACTAAGGATGTATATGTTAATTCTTCTCAATTTGCTGATGGAATTATTGTTAAGATTAAAGGAAAGTTTTATCGCGTGACCTTATCTTCAGATGCTTCAAATTATACTTTGAATAGAACGCATTTAATTTCCGAACAAGTAAAATATCATAAATAGGAGGAAACGATGGATTATACTGCAGTTGGTGTAAAGTTTGTAATTGGAATTTTATGCTTAATTTTACAAATTAATTTATTTGGTAAGAAAAATTTAGCTCCTTCATCTCCGATTGACCAAATTCAAAATTTTGTACTTGGGGGAATTATAGGTGGGATAATCTATAATGAATCAATAACTATCATACAATTTTTGATTATTTTATTGATTTGGACTTTGATTGTTTTCATCATTTATGTTTTAAAATCTCGTTTACGTTGGGCTAGAATTTTAATAGATGGCCAGCCATTTAATATTATTAAGAATGGTCAAATTCAAGTTAAAACATGCGTTAAAAATGGAATAACTGCTAATGAAATTATGATGCGTTTACGTGCTAATGGAATAAATGATACTAGTCAGGTGAAGAGTGCATTTGTTGATGCTAATGGACAATTCGTGGTAATTGAAAATAATGAAAGCAATGTAAAGTTTCCTGTAATTAACGATGGCCAAATAAATCATGATGTTTTAGATTTGATTCATAAAGACGAGGATTGGCTAAACGAACAACTTCATCAAAAGGGAATTAATAATGCAATGGACGTTTATTTAGCTGAATATATTCGAGGACGTTTACGCATAGTTAATTATCCTAAGTAAAAAGGCAAGCCTTTCTGATATGAACCCTAAAATTAGGACATATTAAATAGCTTTCTTTAAGACCATACTTCGATATTCTTTCGGAGTATGGTTTTTTAGTACCGTTTTTATTCTTTTGTGATTGTAATATTCAATATAATCTCTAATAGCCTGTTCTAGTTCATCTAGATTCTTGAAATTTTTCTCAAAACCATAGAACATTTCTCTTTTAAGAATACCAAAGAAACCTTCCATTAATCCATCATCTAAAGAATTCCCTTTACGTGACATACTTTGAATAACACCATGGTTCTCAAGCCATGATTGAAATGTTTTGTGCTGATATTGCCAGCCTTGATCAGTATGAAAAATTAATCCATTAAGTGCTGGATGCTTTTGATAAGAATCTTCTAACATATCCATTACTTGTTTCAACACCGGATGACGACTGATAGTATATGAAATTATTTCTTGAGTACAACCATCAATAATTGGAGAAAGATATAGTTTTTCTCCATCCAAGTGAAATTCAGTTATATCTGAATACCACTTTCTATCTGGAAGAATAGAATAAAAATTTCGATTAATTAAATTAGGCTTAATTGGTCCTTTAGTTCCTCTATAGCTGGAATACTTAGCTCTACGTTTAAGAGTAAGACCGAATAAATGCATTTTAGTCATTAAGCGTTTTTACTTTCTTATGATTGATTTTTAAGCCTTCTCGTCTTAATTGTGCTGTAATTCTTCTATAACCGTAACGATGTTTGTGTTCTTCAAAAATATCTTTAATTCTCTGCATAATGTCTCTATTCTTCTCATCTTTATCTATTTTGTTGATGGTGTAGTAATAATTACTACGAGATAGATGAGGGAGGTCAGGATTAGAATTGATAGTTTCAAGGATAAAATCTACGGTTACATGTAATTCTCGCCTTAGTTCAGTAACCGCTGAAGCTAATTCTTGGGCTTCTGGTTTTTGAGCTTTTCGGCCACTAAGGCATCTAATTTTTTTATATATTCTATTTGTATAGTAAGTTTCAAGTTCTCTTTTTTTTGCTTGCGAAGTTGTTCTTGAAGCTTGCGAATTGTTTGATCTTTCTTGTCCATTAGAAGATGGTTTACCTTTCTTATGATTAATCACATTATACCCATCTTCTTTATATTTGCGAATCCAATTATGAAGCATTCCACTATTGGGAAGAGCAAGATCTAAAGAGATTAAATCTACAAGTTCTTTACCTGATAACGCTCGCTTAATAGCAGCTTCCTTAAATTCAACTGAATACTTAGTATAAGGAACCTCAAGTACTCTTAAGCTATATTTATCTATAAGTCGAACTAGATAACTTATGTTTGAATTATTTTTAATATTGTATTCTTTAGCTAGTTGATTACATGAAATACCATAATATTTCCATTTATTGTAGATATCAATTTTGTCTTGTTTAGATAATTTAGTCATAATAAAACCCCGAAATTCATGTCCGAATTTCGGGGTTCATATCATTCTAAGGCTTGCCTTTTTCAATATTAAAATTTCATTGCGTTTAAAAAGTCTTGTATTCTCCGATTCTTATTTTCAAAAAATTCTTTAGACTCTCCGTCAAAAATGACTTGTCCGTTTTCTAAAAAGATAACTTTATCAGCTACTTTACGAGCAAAATCCATGTTATGTGTTACTACAATCATAGATTTATCTTCCATAGCTAATTTTTGGATTAGGTGTAAAATTTGGGCTTCAAGTTCTGGATCTAGTGCGCTTGTTGGCTCATCAAATAAAATATAGCTAGGCTTTAAAGCAAGAGCTCGAGCAATTGATACACGTTGTTGTTGTCCGCCAGATAACTCAGATGGATAGCGATTTTCAAAACCAGCCAAGCCAACTTCAGCTAGTAGCTTTTTGCCTTCTTCAATGGCTTGTTCCTTATTCTCATTTTTTGCTTGAGTAGGTCCTTCAATTATATTTTCCATAATGGTCATGTGTGGAAATAGACTCCAACTTTGGAAAACCATGGCACTTTTTCGTCGTAATTGTAAAATTTCAGAATTTGATAAATTACTTTCGTAGTTAAGTTTTAGATTATCTAATTCTATTGAGCCACTTTCAGGTTGGTCTAATAAGTTTATTGAACGAAGTAAGGTAGATTTACCAGCACCACTTGGGCCTAAAATAACAGTAGTCTTATTTTTTGGAAAAACCACATTAATATCATCTAGAACTTTATGATTTTCATAACTCTTATTTAAGTGTGTGAGTTTAAGCATTATTTCACCTCAAATCTTTTTTCAAGATATAACTGTAGTAAGGAAAGTAGAGAACAAAAGATTGCGTAGATTATAGCTACAATTGAGTACATAAGCATTGGTTGATAGTTATGAGAGGCGATTTCTTGGCTGACCATAAACATTTCTACTAAGGTAATCGAGCTAGCTAAAGATGTGTCTTTTACTAAGCCGATAAATGAATTGGATAAAGGTGGGATGGCAATTCTTATGGCTTGAGGGAAGATTACTCTACTTAGAACTTTGTGATAAGGTAAGCCAATTGAATAAGCTGCTTCCCACTGATCTTGAGGAACTGCCAAGATAGATGCTCGGATTGTTTCAGAAGCATACGCACCAGTATTTAAAGAAAAGGTCAATATACCAGCAGTCCAAGCACCTAGTTGAATACCAATACTAGGTAAGCCATAAAAGACTATAAATAGTTGAACCAATAAAGGAGTAGAGCGGAAGAGCCAAACATAAAAGGTAAAAAAAGCTTTTAAAAAATGCCAAAAGCCTTTCTTTAGAGGATTACCTTTTGGTGTAGACATTCTAATTAGGGCAGTAATAGATGCAATTATAATTCCTAATATAAAAGAAATGATTGCAATTGGAATTGTATATTTTAATCCAGCAATTAATATTTCTGGGACACTTGTTTTAATAATTTCCCACATAATTAATCCTTTCTATTTTTTTGTTATATCAGCAGCAAAATATTTCTTAGATAATTTAGTAAGAGTACCATCTTTTCTTAAAGATTTAAGTGCATTATTAATCTTGGTTTGTAAGTTTGAATTATCTTTGTTAAGCATGATAGCGACAGGTTGAGTTGGGATATCTGTATCAGATGCTTGTAGATATTTTAAGTCTGATACTTTTTGTGTCTTTTTAAAATATAGGAACGATTCTTTTGAATTCATAGCGCTAGTTACTCTTTTTTGGCGAACCAACTCCATAGCAGTAGAGAAATCGGGAGAAGAAATATTTTCTCCACCAAATTTTCTAACTAAATCAGCGTTGGCAGTTCCTGTTGCAGCAGCTACTTTTTCTCCTCTAATATCAGTTATTTTTTTAATTTTACTGTTGTCGCTACGCATAATTAATACTGATCTAGAATATAAATAAGGAGTTGAAAAAGCGTAAGCCTTTTTTCTTTCTGGAGTTACTGCAATATCGTTAATTACTACGTCAAATTTTTTAGCACCTAATCCAGCAATTAGAGAATCCCATTTAGTAGGCACGAATTTAATTTTATAACCCATCTTTTTTGTTAAGGCTTTAGCCATTTCAACTTCAAAGCCAGTTAACTTACCATTTTCCAGGTGGGAAAATGGCCCATATCCAGAAGGATTAAGTCCAACTATTAGAGTATTTTTAGTTAATGTATCACTTTTAGCATTTTTCTGATTACTGCATGCTACTACGCCAACAGATAATAACATTAGAAGTACAGTCATAAAAATATTCTTAATTTTTTTCATAAATTGTCTCCCTTAAAATTACTAACTTTTTGTTAGAAGCTCTTTTAATAATTTATCATCTTACAAAAAGTAAGTCAAATAGATTACTTAACAAAAAAACTCTGAAATACTAAAGTATTCCAGAGTTTTTTGCTAGTTATTATTTTTTAGTGATGTCACCATCAAAGTATTTCTTAGAAAGTTGAGATAAAGTGCCATCTTCTTTCAAAGTATTAAGTGCTTTATTAATTTTCTTTTGTAATGAACTATTTCCTTTAGCCATCATAATGCCAATCTCTTGTGCAGCGATTTGACTTGATGGCACTTCCATATATTTTAAATCAGTTACGTGTTGACTCTTTTGATAGTACAGGAATGCTTCTTTAGAATTCATCGCTGCAACTACACGATTTTGGCGAATTAATTCCATAGCTGTTGAGAAATCAGTAGAAGATACATTTTGTCCTCCAAATTTCTTTACATTATCGGCATTGGCTGTACCTGTAGCCGCAGCAATTTTCAAACCTTTAATATCTTTAGCACTCTTAATAGTATTATTAGTCTTCTTCATGATTAAAGCTGATTTTGAATAAATGTATGGAGTTGAAAAAGCGTATGCTTTTTTACGTTCAGGCGTCATTGCAATATCGTTGATAACAATATCAAACTTCTTGGCACCTAACCCTGCAATAAGTGAATCCCACTTAGTAGGAACAAATTTAATTTTATAGCCAGCTTTCTTAGCTACCGCTTTTGCTAAATCTACTTCAAACCCAGTTAACTTTCCATTTTCGCGGTAAGCATATGGCGCATATGTTCCTTCAAGTCCAACAGTTAAAGTACCCTTATGTAAGACTTCGCTACTTGATGATTTTTGGTTGCTGCATGCTACTAGCCCCACACTAATAGCAATCAACCCAGCAAATAAACTTATTTTTTTAAACCAACTCATGGCAAATCCTCCTCATAAAATTACTAACTTTTTGTTAGTGCTTATTGATTAATAATTTACCATCTTACAAAAAGTAAGTCAATGCATTTACTTGTTTTTATTATGACCTGCCAAACCATATAGAAATAATTCACCATATTCATTGATGTTTTTCTTAACTTCGTTGTGGTCAAGCTTAAAAATTAAAGATAAAAATTTGCAAATTTGCTCATCTGAAGCAGATGCGTGTATAAAGCCATCTTGCCGACCAGCTTCAACTATTTTTATCCAACTATTGTTTATTCTTTGGTTTATATATACTGCTAATTTTTTGTCAGAATTTATATAATTAGAAAAGTCTATGAAAGCGGTAGTTCCGTAGATTTTCTCAAAGGTTTCCTTAAAACTTAAACGATGTAATTTTTCGAAAAAAGTTAGATTTTCATTATTTAGTTGTGAATATGCATAGTTGATGACTTCATCAATAACTTCCCTACAAACGATTTGAATAAGATCATTTTTATCGTAAAAGTATTTATACATTGTTACATAAGAAATTCCTGATACAGTACTAATATCACGTACGTTTGTAGCACTGATACCTTTTCTTAAAAATAATTTTTTAGCTGCTGCAATAATTTTTTGACGATTTAGTTCTTTTTTTCTTTCTCGGCGTATTTTGAACACGACCTTTCTTACATCAAATAATATCATAAAAGTTAAATATAACGACAAATTATTTAACTTTATTGACAGGAAAGCTATATCTATATTAATATTGGTAAAAATTAAGCATTCGAGTTTAACTTATCGGGGAGGTTATAATGGCATTTTTGGAGCTAAAGAATATTTATAAATCTTATTTCCTCGGAAAAGAAGAATTTCCAGTTCTCAAGGGAATAAATTTAGATTTTGAATTGGGAGATTTTGTCTCAATTCTTGGTGAATCTGGTGGTGGTAAGTCCACATTAATGAATATTATCGGTGGACTAGATTGGGCTTTTAAAGGTGAGGTTGTATTAGCTGGGCAAAGGTTAAATCATAGTAAAGAAACCAGTTTAAATAAATATCGTCGAGAAACAGTTGGTTATATTTACCAGAGTTATAACTTAATTCCGCATTTAAATGTTTTGGACAATGTTTCATTAGCTCTAGATATGACAACTCTAAGTGTCAATGAAAGAAAACAACGGGCTTTTGATTTACTAAAGCAAGTTGGACTAGAGGACCATGTTAAAAAATATCCTAAACAATTATCCGGGGGACAAAAACAGCGTGTTGCAATTGCTAGAGCATTAGCAAATGATCCACAAGTAATTATTGCGGATGAGCCAACAGGTGCACTTGACTCTCAAAATACTGAAGAAGTATTAACACTTTTGAATCAAATAGCTGCTGAGGGTAGATTAGTTATTGCAGTCACTCACTCGCAACATGTAGCTGACTCTGGAACCAGAATAGTTCGCTTGGCTGATGGAAAAATTATTTCAGATGAGCGTTTAAAACCAGCATATAAAGCTAAAGTTCAGAGAAAGTTACATTCGAAAAAGTTACCTTTGTTAACTAGTGTAAGAAATGCCTTTAAACATTTTAAATATCACTTTAAGAGAAACTTATTAATAATTATTGGTACAGCCGTAGGACTTTTTAGCGTTATTACTTTTAATGGACTAGGTACAGGTGTTAAAGGCTACGTAAATCAGCAGGTTAATAGTTTAGTTAATCCGAAGCAAGTGTTGGTTACTCCATATGTCAAATCTAATAATAAGCAGCAAGATACATATGTTAATTTAGCTACAAGAGATAAAAAAATTAGTGCTTTTTCAAAGAAAGATATCAATACTTTAAAGAGAGTAAAAGATGTAACAAAAGTTGAAAAAATTTATACTCTTTCAAATGTTGCGATTAGTTTTAACAAAAAAGATACTAATATCTCTACTGTGACTAATTGGACTAGTATTTTAAATACTTCAAGCATTAAAAAGGGAAGGATGCCTAAAACCGGAGAAATAGTTATCGATAAAAAAGATGTTGCTAAGAGTCTGACAAATCAGCCGAATTCTTTAATTGGAAAGAAAATTACTTTGACATATACGGGATTAAATAAATTAGGTCAAAAGGCTGTAGCGACAGTTAAAGTAAAAGTAGTCGGCTTAACTGAAAGTAGCGGTACAAGTCAGATCAATGCCGTTGGAGGTAGTACTATTGTAGATGCTTTGAAAGCTGTTAATATGTCAACTAATGTTGCCGCATTAGGTGTCAGTGCAAAGAGTATGAATGCTGCTAAAAGCGTAGCTAAAAGAATTAATGAGGCTAAAGTTAATAGGAAATTGAGATTTACTGCTACTGCAGTATCATCAATTCTTGATAGAATTGAAACATATATTAGTTTGATTACTAATGTTTTAGCAGGGATTGCGGGAATTTCATTATTAGTATCTGCTTTAATGATTATTGTGACAATGTATATGTCAGTTTCTGATCGAACTAAAGAGATTGGAATCTTGCGGGCATTAGGTGAAAGTAAAGGAGATATTCGCCGTCTTTTTACTAGTGAATCTATTTTATTAGGAATATTTAGTGCGACATTTGCAACAATTATTGCTTTAATCGTTCAAACTTTAGCAAATTCTGCCTTATCTAAAATTGCACATTATTCATTTATTCAAATTAGTGCTGGCAATATCATTTCTGCCTTTGTAATTTCAATTATTATTTCTTTATTAGCTGCAATTTTACCTGCACGTCATGCAGCAAGTTTAAATCCAATTGATGCTTTAGCAGGAGAATAGGATAAATAAAAAAACTCACCATTGGTGAGTTTTTTTAATCTTTATTAACATATCTTGGATTAGTTTCAGGAGCAACAAAATAACAAATTACTGTACCTAGTAGCAAGACCACGCCACAAATAGCCATTGTTACATATGAACCATATGCACTAACAACAACAGGAAGTAAGAATGTTCCTAATGCTGCGCCAATTCTACTCATAGCGATGACAAAACCAACACCAGTACCACGAAGTTTAATATCAAATAATTCAGATGTATAAGGGAAATCTAACAATACAGATGCCGTTAAAATAACTGCTAAAAGTGTAAAGATTGTTATTTCGATAATTGAATTAATTGATTTTCCAAAAGCTAAAATGAATAAGCAAAGGCTGGAAATTGAAAAAGTAACAATTAAAAAGCTTCTTCTACGATATATATTAAAGAAATAAATACCAATTGCAGGTCCCGCAACAGTAGCAATATTGTAAAATAAACCAGCTAGGTATGTATCTGTTACATCCATACTCTTTAATAGAATTGGTAAGAAAATATTAATTCCGAAGAATGCAAAAGATTGAGTAGCATAAAAGGCAGTTCCAGCTAAAGTTTGACGCCAGTAATCTTTGGAAAAAAGAGTCATCCAGTTAATACTTGGATCTTCTTCAAGCTCAACTAAATGCTTGGGTAAACCCCATTCTTTTCCTAATCTTTCCTGAATTAATTCAGTTGCTGATTCATTTTGATTATGACTTGCTAGCCATGAAGGGGATGCTGGGAGGCGAATGAAGCTACGGTTAAGTGCAGCAATTAAACCAAAGACTGCACTTGAAGCTAGGAGTAAGCGCCAGTCACTAACATAATGTCCTGTCACATAAGCAATTAAAAGCCCCAATGTCCAGTAAAATAATAAGTGACTCTGCTTTGCAGCTGCATCTTTAGTAGGTAGCCATTCAACCATTAAGGCATTTCCGACTGTGTAATCAACTGCAATCATTAATCCAATTAACAATCTAAGAACTAATAAAAGCCATACGTTAGTTGTAAAGTATTGCAATAAAGATAAAATGGTAAAAATATACATATTACTCATTAGTATATGTTTTCTACCAAATCTATCAGCTAATTGCCCCATGAAGAAGCTGCCGATTAATCCGATTAAACTTGCAGCTCCAAGTAAACCTAAGAGAAAGTTATTGATGCCTAGCTGATGTTGCCCGTTTCCAAAAGCAATTCCGGCCACATTAAGAGCGTAAGCACAGGCAATCTGTCCAATGTTCATTGCCCAATAAATTTGTGAATGCACCTTAGAGAAAGGTGCATCTTTGTAATTCTTAGTTTGAGTCATTAAGGATTATCCTTTCAAATTAAATTCGCACAATAAAAATAATACCATGATTGGTCTAATAAAAAAATAGCCATCTATCGGTGACTATTTTTCGTTATTATGTGATTGGTTTAATTGTTTTTATTTCCTTGCTTAACGAACTTAGGATTAGTTTCAGGAGCGGTGAAAAGACAGATAATTGTCCCAATTAGTAAAATAACTCCGCAGACACATAAAGTAACGTAAGCGCCAGCAAGATTAACAATGATTGGTAACAAGAATGTACCAGCAGCTGCCCCAACACGACTCATCATAATAACAAAACCAACACCTGTTGCTCTAATGCGAAGGTCAAATAGTTCTGTAGTATATGTAAAGTCAAGTAATAATGAAGCTGAAAGTACAATTGAGAAAACAGTAAATACCAATAAAGTTAATACTGATGGTAATTTTGGTAATAAAGCTAAAATGAAGAGACAAATGATTGGAATTGTAAAAGTTAAGATTAAAAAGCTTCGTCTGCTCATTTTATTAAACAACCAAATCCCAATTGCTGTTCCGACAATAATTGCTGAATTGTAAAGTAAGCCAGACAAGAAAGCATTATTCATATGCATATTCTTCAATAGAATTGGCAAGAAAATACTAATTCCGAAAAATGCAAAAGCCTGAGTTGCATAAAAGGCAGTCCCAGTTAAAGTTGACTTCCAATACTTCTTTCCAAATAATTCAGCTGTTGAAGCATCAGATTTCTTTCTAATACGTAGTAAGTTCTTAGGTAAGCCCCATTTTTTACCAAGATTCTTTTGGATAACTTTCTGAGCTTGGCGATGTTCACCATGACTAGCAAGCCATGAAGGAGAGTGGGGAATTTGTACAACGCTTCGGTAGATTGCAGCAATCAATCCTAAAACTGCAGAAGAACAGAGCATAAGTCGCCAATTACTAATAAATTGACTGGCTAAAAATGAAAGTCCAAATCCATATGCCCAATATAGTAGCAAGTTACTTTGTCTTTTTGCACCATCTTTAGTAGGTAGCCATTCAACTAAGATTGAATTACCAACTGTATAATCGATGGCAATCATTAATCCGATTCCGACTCTGAGAATGAATAGTAAGAGTAAGTTGCTAGTAAAGAATTGCAAAATAGATAAGATTGTGTAGATATACATATTAGCCATCAAAAGATGTTTCCGGCCAAAGCGGTCAGAAATTCGTCCCATGATAAAGCTTCCTGCTAAACCAATCAATGATCCAGCACCTAATAAACCTAACCAAGTATCATTAATATTCAAAGCGAGCTTAGCATGGTTAAAGGCACTACCTGCAATACCTAAAGCATAAGCACAAGCGATTTGGCCTAAGACTAATGCCCAATATAGTTGTGCATGGACATCAGAAAAAGGAGCTTTTTTATAATTCTTACGCTTATAAAAAATATTTTTCTTTTGTTTTCGTCGAATTTCCTTTTTATCTTGTTTATTTGGTTCACCCATGTGTGGATGCAACATCCTTTCTAGAATTTGTTTTTTATTGAAACCAATATTATTATGATAGCATAAAAGATAAGTTATCTTAAATAATATGCTATACTAAGGCTATAGTTAAATATTAGTATTAATTTATGTCACTAGGGGAGCTAGTAGCTGAGAGACTTAGGTCGACCCTTTGAACCTGAACTGGGTAATGCCAGCGCGAGGAAAGTGGATTAAATCAAAATTAACCCTCCTTTTGACTAAGTTAAAAGGAGGATTTTTATGTTTAAAAAGAAGTCAAATTGGGATATTCAAGCAATTATTCTGGTAAGTTTAATCGGGCTAATAATGGGAGTAATTTATACTTATGGATTTAATTTAATTTACAATCTGGCCAAAGCAGTATTACTTCCTACTGGTTATGCACAATTAACTGATACTTTGATGAGTGGGTTATGGTACATGGCTGCACCATTAGTTATTTACTTTGTCCCAGCAAAAGGGAGCGCTACGTTAGGCGAAACTTTAGCTGCTCTTGGTGAGATGCTTGTAGGAGGACAATGGGGAGTAATTACAATTTTAGCTGGTTTTGTCCAAGGTTTTGGAAATGAAATAGGCTTTTTAACAGCTAAAAGTAGAAAGAATTTCTCTTGGGTAGCTGTTTTGTTAGGAGCTACTGGTGCTCATTTTACTGGCTTTTTCTTAACATATACCTTATATGGCTGGTACAAATATAACCTGAATTTACAAATTTTGATGTTTTTTACCGGTTGGGTAAGTAGTTTATTTTTTGATGGTATATTGGTTAAACTAATTTGCAATCGTTTTGAAAAAGCTTTTTTTAAAAAATAAACAAAAGCTACTAATAAGTTTCGGAGCTTCAAATTATATCTTTTTTAATACTTTACCGAGTGCTAAAATGTATAGTATCATATATAAATTTTTAGAAATAATTTGAACCGAGGGATTTTATGAGTGAAAAGAAGAAAAAGATAACCTTAATTGGGTTAATCTTGATGATTTTCTCTTCAATTTATGGTTATAGTAACTCATTAACAGCATTTTATCAGATGGGCTACTCAAGTATTATTTGGTATGTATTGACAGCTGTACTATTCTTCCTGCCATCTGCTTTGATGTTTGCAGAATATGGTGCTTCATTTAAAGCAGCTAAGGGTGGGATTTTTTCTTGGCTACGTGGCTCAATTGGTGAAAAGCCAGCTTTTGTTGGGACCTTTATTTGGTTAGCTGCTTGGGTAATTTGGCTTGTATCATCAACTCAATTTTTCCTAGTATCAGTAGCAACAGCTATTTTTGGTAGAGATACTACAACTAGTTGGCATTTATTTGGATTATCAAGTGACCAAACTTTGGGTATTTTAGAAATAATCTTTTTGGTAATTGTTTGTGCAATTGCTTCAAAAGGAATTAATGGAATCGTTAAGATTTCTAGTGTTTGTGGAGTAGCGACTTTAGGAATTTCAGTAGTTTTTATTGTTGTTAGCTTGATAATCTTACTGATGCAACATGGTCAATTAGCTGAACCATTGACTGCAGCTAGTTTAGTTAAGTCACCTAACTCATCGTTTACTAGCCCATTTGCAGTAGTTTCATTCATTGTGTATGCATTGTTTGCTTATGGTGGTTTGGAAACTATGGCTGGAGTAATTGATAATGTTGATAAACCTGAAAAAACATTCCCTCGAGGCTTAATTTGGGCCATGATTATGATGACAGTTCTTTATATTCTGACTATTTTTTTATGTGGCGTTACAGCGAATTGGTCAGAAATTTTAGGTCAAAAGAACGTAAACTTGGCTAACGTTGAATATGTATTAATCAATAACATGGGGCTTGTTTTTGGTAAAGCCTTTGGTTTGGGTCATGCACAAGCATTAGTACTAGGTAAAGTATTTTCGCAAATCACTGCGATAAGTGATGTATTAGGTGGATTAGGGGCAGCGTTTGTTATGCTGTATTCACCTATTAAGTCATTTATTGAAGGTTGTGATCAGCGTCTTCTTCCAAAGAGACTAACTACTTTAAACAAGTATGATATGCCAGAATTTTCTATGTGGTGTGAAGTAGCATTTGTCTCACTTATCATCTTGTTTGTTTCATTTGGTGGCAATTCCGCAAGTGCTTTCTATACAGTTCTCACAGACATGATGAATGTTTCATCTGCAGCACCATACCTATTCTTAATTGGAGCATTTCCATTCTTTAAGATGAAGAAAGATTTAGATCGACCATTTGTCTTTTATCGAAGTCAAAAGTGGGTTTGGATTGTAACTACAATTGTTTGGATTGTTATTGCGGCAGGAATTATCTTTACAATCATTGAACCAATTGTAGAAGGTGATCCTGCAACGGCCTTTTGGACTGCATTTGGACCTGTTTTCTTTGGTATTGTTGCTTGGATTTTCTATTCAAGAGCAGAGAAGAAAATAAAAGATTTGAATTAAGTATCTTAAAATACTTAGCAAAAAGGCACATTTTCAATAGAAAATGTGCCTTTTTTAGTTAATTTAATTTTTCATTAAACTCAAGTATAATAAACTACAAATTAGCATGTCGATAAAAGTTATACCAACGGTATTTGATAATACGATGAAATTTTTGCCTAGAACAAAAACTATGATACCAGCTATAAAAACAATAACTGCCTTCCAATTAATACCAGATTTATACCAATATTTTCCAAGCTTTTCTCCAAATTGGGTAATATCATAATTTTTCTTTTTAACGAAATAATAATCAGTACAAATGATAGCGACGATTGGGCCTAGGACCATTCCAACGTAATCTAGGAAGCTTTCAAAAGTTTCTAAGAAAGAGCCGACAAACATTGGAATAAAAGTCACAATTGTGGCTGCAATTACTACTATCCAAAGTGAGTGCTTTAGTTTTATTTTAGGAAAGATATTTGAAAGAGCAGAGCCAGCAGCTAATAAATTAACGGCGTTAGCTGTCATTGAAGTTAAGATTATGACTAATAATGCAACAATTCCTAGTCCTAACTTACTTGCGATTGTTGAAGGATCTGAATTATTGGCATTGTATACACCAGAAGTAATTGCAATGCTAATAGTTGAAATTAAACCAATTATTGCAAACCAAATCACCCCAGTTAATGCTCCTAAAAATGGTGCAATAGTTGAATTATGCTTTTTCTTAGTAAAGCGAGTGAAATCAGCTCCAGCTGTAACCCAAGCTAAATTAAAGGCTGCTACATAATCAATTGCGTTTCCTAAGGCCATTTTGCTTGAATTAGGGACTTTCCAAGAGATAATTTGATTGAGCGATACCGCCTTGAATACTGCAATTGATTCCCAAATTACAAAGATAAATACTAAGGCAACTCCGATACGCTCAATTAGTTGAATTGATTTTGATCCACTTGCCACACTTAAAATATGCAAAATACTCATAACGATAATTCCGATTGTTAAACCGATGGTTTCATTATGTATATTCAAAAGATCTTTTAATAGTAAGCTGACAGATTGTGCGGCAATAAAGGTGTTAACTGCTGTCCAACCGATAAATTGTGTAATATTTACTAATGAAGGAAGATAACTACCACGTTCACCAAAACTAGCTCTTGCTATTGTCATAGTTGATAAGCCAGTTTTGTATCCGATATAACCCACTAAACTTAAAAAGATATACGAAAGTGCAGAAGATAAAACAAGAATTTTAGTAGCTAGTGCAAAACCACAGGCTGCCAAAACTCCACCAACAAACCAAGTTCCGTTGTTGGCATTTGCTCCAATCCAGGTCGCAAACATATCCCAACTATTAGTAGTTCGCTCTGATTCTTTTACTTGAAATGATTCGTGATTCATAAAAGCTCCTTTTCCCATAAAAAGCCGCTATAGATAAAAAGTTCTATAGCGACCTCTTTTTTTATTATCCTTGATAATTAGGGGCTTGTTTTGTAATTTGAACGTCATGTGGATGTGATTCAACTAATCCAGCATTAGTAATGCGTACAAATTGAGCATTTTCAATTAAAGCAGCTAAATCAGGTGCCCCTACATAACCCATTCCGGCACGTAATCCGCCAATTAATTGGAAAATAACCTCTTTAACATATCCTTTATATGTAACACAAGCTTCAACTCCTTCTGGAACTAACTTGTTTGCTTCATTTACGCCACCTTGGAAGTAGCGATCGCTTGATCCATGGGCTTGGCTCATTGCTCCTACGGAGCCCATACCACGATATGCCTTAAACTTTTGACCTTGTTTTTCAAAGATTTGACCTGGTGTTTCATGTGTACCGGAAAACATTGAACCTAGCATTACAGCATTGCCACCAGCCGCTAATGCCTTAACAATATCACCTGAGTATTTAATACCACCATCGGCAATAATTGTTTTTCCATATTCGCGTGCTACATTAGCAGCATCATAAATTGCAGTGATTTGAGGTACACCAACCCCAGCTACTACACGAGTAGTACAGATTGAACCAGGGCCAATACCTACTTTTACTACATCTACTCCAGCATCATAAAGAGCGCGTGTACCAGCAGCAGTGGCAACATTTCCCGCAATCAAGTTAATGTTAGGGAATTTAGCACGGATTTCACTGATTTTACGTAAAACGCCGGCAGAATGACCATGGGCTGTATCAATCACAATTGCATTTGCACCAGCATCAATTAAGGCGCTGGCACGTTCAAATGTATCAGTAGTTACGCCAACAGCTGCAGCAACTAATAAGCGGTGGTCATTGTCTACGGCAGCTTTTTCTGAAGTTACTTCAGTATTCTTTACAAGCTTTACTTCATTGGCTTGATTAGCAATTGTCATATTCTTGTGGATTACGCCTAAACCACCAGCTTGAGCCATTGCAATTGCCATTTCATGTTCAGTAATAGTATCCATTCCAGCACTAATAAATGGAAGATTAAGTTTTAAACTGCTGGTTAATTGAACCTTTAAGTCAACATCGTTAGGTAATACATGACTTTCAGCTGGAATTAATAAAACATCATCAAAAGTAAGGCCTTCTTTAACAAATTTGTTATTCCAATTTGACATGTTTTTCCTCCTATAGCTGTTTGGATTAAAAAATATATTGTTTATACGATAACACAAACAATATAAAAATCAAGCAGAAAAATAATTCGCTTTTAACTTGAATAAAAAATTAGATAGTGCTAATATCTTTTTCAATTAATCAAAACTTTCCGAATTATTTTTACAACTGGAGGATATAATGGTCGATTTAACAAGAGATTTTTTAGAGAAAATGCCTAAAGCTGAGTTACATGTTCATATTGAAGGAACATTGGAGCCAAAGTTGAAACTAGAATTGGCTGAGAGAAATCATGTTGAATTGGCTCAGAAAACAATTGAAGAAGTAAAGGCAACTTTGCAATATGACAATTTAGCCGATTTCTTAGCAGTATATTATGAAGCCATGCAAGTCTTACAGACTAAGCAAGACTTTTATGATTTGGCAATGGCTTATCTTAAAAAAGCCGCTAAAAATAATGTTCGTCATGTTGAGATGTTCTTTGATCCGCAAGCTCACGAAAGTCGTGGTATTAGATTTGAAACTGTTTTAAATGGGCTTTACCAAGCAACAGTTGATGCCAGGGCGTTAAATGTTGATGCACATTTGGTAATGTGCTTTTTACGTGATTATTCAAGAAATAACGCCCAAAAAACTCTCGAAAAAGCCCTGCAACATCAAGATAAGATATTAGGGATTGGACTTGACTCTGATGAACACAATAATCCACCAATGAAATTTTATTATCAATTTGCTAAGGCAGGTGAAGCAGGCTTTCATATAACTGCTCACGCTGATGTTGATCAAGTAGATTCAATTGTGCATATTAAAGACTTGCTTGAAGTAATTAATGCTGAACGAATCGATCATGGAACTAATATTGTCGAAAATGAAAATTTAGTTGCTTTTGCTGCTAAGCAAAAAGTTGGCTTTACTAGTTGTCCACTTTCTAATGGCTTTTTAAGTCCTGACTTGAAAGGAAATGAAGTTAAGTACCTGCTTGAACAGGGCGTGCGTGTCTGCTTAAACAGTGATGACCCAGCATATTTCGGTGGATACATTACAGATAATTATGAAGCTGAGGTTGAAAAGTATAATTTGAGTGCTGACGAAGTAAAGGCTTTAGCTGCTAACTCATTTAAGATGAGCTGGATTAGTGAAGAGCAAAAGCAATTTTACTTAGAAGAACTTGATCGCTATTTTGAAGAAAATTAATTTTCATACAAAAGCCTCGAAGTCCATTTGTGGATTCGAGGCTTTTTTTATTGATTTAGATATTTTTCGTATTTTTCTCGATTAAGTGCTTTTTCACTTTCACCAATAACCAAGCTGGCAAAGGTATTACCAACTACATTTACACTGGTTCTTCCCATATCAACGAAGCGGTCAATTCCAGCAATAAAGGTCAATCCAGCAATTGGAACTCCGATTGTCGCTACACTGGCTAATAAAACAACAAATGATGCACCTGGAACACCAGCCATTCCTTTAGAAGTAATCATTAACACAACTAATAAAGTAAATTGATGTTCCCAAGTTAAGTGAAGTCCATATGCTTGAGCTAGGAAAATCGCTGCTAAGCTTTGATAGATTGCGCTACCATCTAGGTTAAAAGTATAACCTGTTGGAATAACAAAGCTGGCAACACCTTTTTCTACACCCATATCTTGCATTTTCTTCATTAAGCGCGGTAAAGTTGCTTCTGAACTAGCGGTAGAGAAGGCAAGCAAAATCTCTGGCCAAATCTTCTTCATTGTTTTCCAGTAGTCAAGTTTAAAGAGATAAGCCACTATTCCCAAAATAACAATACAGAAGAAAATCATAGTTAGATAGGCAACTAAAATAAAGTAACCTAATGGCAGTAGTGCAGACAAGCCCATTTGAGCAATGGTCATTCCAATTAAACCGAATACTCCAAGTGGGGCAAACTTCATAACCCAGTTGGTTACTCTAAACATAACGACACTAACGGCATTCAAAAATTGGGTGATAATTTTTCCTTTTTCACCAATTGCTGCAATACCTAATCCAAAGAAAACACTGAAAAAGATGACAGGCATCATGTCGCCTTCAGACATAGATTTAAAAATATTAGTTGGAATAACTGCAAAAATTGTATCCCAGATACCAGTTTTAGAGGCTGTTTTGGCAGTAGCAAGATATTTAGAAATATCGCCACCTTGCAGGGAATGGATGTTAATAAAATCACCAGGACGCGTTATGTTAGCAACTACTAAACCTAAAATAATTGCAATAGTAGTTAAAACTTCAAAGTATAGTAGCGTTTTACCACCAATTCGTCCCAACTTACGTAAGTCGCCAATATTAGCAATTCCGACTGTTAAACATGAAACCACAATTGGCATAACAATCATCTGAATTAAGCGTAAAAAGATAGTTCCTAAACCAGACATAGTGGAGATTGCTACCTGATTATGATAAGTAGCGGCTCCAACAATGATTCCTAGAACCAATCCAATGATAATTTGTGTTCCAAGGCTAATACGTGGAACTCGTGAATGCTTCATAGTTTTTCCTCCAGAAAAATAATTCAACAGTAATAACTCTATCATAAAAAGGCCTGCTTGGGTTAAGCAGACCTTGATAATTTGATATTGGCATCTGAAAAATAATTAACTATGAAAATCTAAATGAACTTTATTCTTTTTCACTTGCTGCTT
This sequence comes from Lactobacillus jensenii DSM 20557, assembly GCF_001436455.1. Classification (GTDB taxonomy): domain Bacteria; phylum Bacillota; class Bacilli; order Lactobacillales; family Lactobacillaceae; genus Lactobacillus; species Lactobacillus jensenii. Next base: position 40,268 of record NZ_AYYU01000008.1, on the reverse strand, counting down.
CTTGAGGCAAGACTAAATTCAAAATAATCCCCAAGATAGTTGCTACAGCTACACCAGAAAATTGAAAATCACCTAATTGAAGGTAGGCATTACCAATTCCAATAACTAAAATAACTGATGCAATCATTAAATTACGTTTTTTATTGAAGTCAATCTTTCTTTCAACAATCACTTTTAGTCCGCTAGCAGCGATTACTCCGAATAATAAAAAGCTAATTCCACCAATAACTGGACTAGGAATTGATTCAATTAAAGCACTTAACTTACCAACAAAACTAAAGAGAATTGCAAAAACGGCAGCTCCCATTAAAACATAGACACTATGCACGCGGGTAATGGCCATTACTCCGATATTTTCACCATAACTTGTTACACTTGGACCACCTAATAAACCAGCTGCGATGCTAGCGGCGCCATCGCCGGCTAATGTCTTTTTAAGACCAGGATCTTTAAAAAAGTCTCGGCCAGTTAACTCGTTTAATACCATGATGTGACCCATATGCTCAGTCATTGTTACAAAGGCAATCGGTGCCATACTCAAAATGGCTCCCCAATACATCTTAGGTGAATATGAAACAAAAGGAATTTCAAATTTTGGCATGGAAATCCAACTTGCACTCATTACTTTTGAAAAATCGACAATTCCAAATAGGCAAGCAATGATATAGCCACTAACAATTCCAAGTAAAATTGGAATTAATCCCCAAAAACCCTTGAAGTACATATTGAAGATGATAGTAACTAGCAAAGTCAACATTGCAACTGCAAAATAGCGTAAGTCATACTTGCTATTATTCATTGTTGCATCAGTTGCAGCTGTTCCAGCAAGTGACAAGCCGATAACCATTACAATTGGTCCGACAACAATCGGAGGTAAAATTCGATCAATCCAGTCACTTCCGGCAAAAGCGACAATTAAAGCAACAATCAAATATACTAACCCACTGGCAATAACCCCTTGTGCAATTGCAGGATAACCAGCTGTCTTCATTAATGCAATCATTGGTGTAATGAAGGCAAAACTAGATCCCATATATGCGGGGATTTTATGGTGCGTAATCAAGAGGTGAAGCAAGGTACCTACACCAGATGAAAATAGGGCAATACTTGGATCTAATCCTACTAGGATAGGAACTAATACAGTTGAGCCAAACATGGAAAACATGTGCTGCATGCTTAGTCCAATCCATTGACCAAAACTAGGCTTTTCTTCTACATCGAGAACAACATCTTGTGCCATTTTGCAAACCTTTCTATTTTAGAAAATAAAAGTCCTAAGGCCTGGGCCCAAGGACTAAAAATAGCACCTGCAGGCCCGAGTGGCCTGGATGTAAAAATTCATCTTGACTAGGATACAAAGAAAAAAGCTTTTTGTCAACTTAAAGACTTACAAAATTAAAAACAAGCTATTAAAAAGTTCGACTTATATAAAACAATATCCAAAACCTCTTTTGGTTAAAATATGCTCTGGATGAGTTGAATCGTTTTCTAATTTATCTCGTAAATGAGATATATGAATATCTACAATTCTTGAAGAACCTAGTAAATCATAGCCCCAAATCTTCTGCAGTAATTGTTCACGGCTGATAACATTACCTTTATTTTGGGCTAAATAAGCAAGTAATTGAAATTCTTTTGGGGTTAATACAACAGGTTCGTTATCTTTAAAAACCGAATATTTTCCAATGTTAATTTTTATGCTTCCAGTTTCAATTATTTCTTCATCTGCTCTATTAGTTAATTTCTTTTCTTGAGTGTGAATTTTGTAAGAATAGCTCCATAATCGCTGCTCAAAAATTCTTAATAACAATTTCTCGTTAATTTCTAAACCGGCTACAAAGTCGACTTTTGCCTTATAAAGCTTATCTAGCGTTCGATCAGAATGGCTGTTTGTAAAAATAATAATGGGGCCAGCGACCTGATTACGAATTAATAATAATGTTGCAAGTGTTGTGTCTAAGTTGGATTTGGTAATATCCCAAAAGATTCCAGAATAGTTTTCGTCATTTAATGCAACAACTAATGATGTCGGTGTAGTTAAGTGTCGATAATTCTCTCTTTTCTTTTTTATTAGTTGTTCTATTTTAGTAGTTAAATCCGGGTTTTGAGATAAAATTAAGAATCTATTTGTCATTTTTTCCTCAAAAATTTACAAAGCCTTTACATAAGAAAAACTTTACATTTACATTCCTTTGTTATTATTTGTACCACAAGAGTTAGAAAAATAACAAGAAAACAGGTGGAGAAGATGAATAAAAAATCAATCTTTGGCCTCGTGTTCATTGCCCTAATAGCCTTTTGCTGGTGGGATTATGAATCACATGGAGTTAAACAAACGAGTAAAGTAACCAATGTAGGCTCTACTGCTTTGCAGCCACTTAGTGAAAGTGCTGCGGCAGGCTTTTTGAAAAAGAATCCTGTAATTAATTTAATTGTTCAAGGTGGCGGTTCAGGTACGGGCTTATCGCAAGTTCAAAACGGAACTGTCGAAATCGGATCTTCTGATGTATATGCTGAAAGTAAAAAAGGTATTAATGCTAAGAAATTAACAGACCACATTGTAGCTATTTCGGCCATAGTTCCAATTGTAAACAAGAAATTGAATATTAAGAACTTAACCACTAATCAATTACGTGATATTTTTCTAGGGACAATTACTAACTGGAAGCAAGTAGGGGGACCTGATTTAGAAATTACGATTATTAATCGAGCAAGTGGCTCAGGTACTAGAGCAGCATTTCAAGAATTGATTTTAAAAGGTAAAGAACCTTTAAAGGCTCAAGAGCAAGACTCAAATGGATCAGTTAAGCAGATTGTTAAAGCAACTCCTGGTGCAATTTCGTATGTCTCAACTTCATATATTGATAATTCTATAAAGACCTTAACTATTGATGGCATTGATGCAAGTAGTAAAAATGTTGAAACTAATAAATATAAATTATGGTCTTATGAGCATATGTATACACAAAAGAATGCAAGTGCAGCAGCAGTTAAATTTATTGAATATATTCAGTCAAAAGAAGTGCAAAATACGTTGGTTAAGCGAGCACATTACATAAGTATTTATGATATGAAAGTAGTTCGCGATATTAATGGCGTAGTTAGAAAGAAGTAACGTGATGAAGCAAAATAAAAAGCATCTTTTATTATCTCCATCAAAAGAAAGTTATGAAGAAAAATGGGGAAAGACAATATCATATGGTTCTATTGCCTTAATTGGGCTAGTAGTTATTAGTATTATCTTTTTCTTAACTGGAAAGGGATTAGCTTTATTTTTTAAAGATCATGCTAATGTTTGGCAATTTTTAACAAGTAGTAATTGGGAACCCAGTCACAATAGTTTTGGTGCTTTACCAATGATTGTAACTTCGTTTGTAGTAACATTACTTGCTGGTTTAATTGCAGCTCCTTTTGCTTTAATTATCGCTTTAGCAATTAACGAAATTTTTCCAAAATGGTTTGGTAAAATTTTACAACCAATAATTGAATTACTAGTTGGAGTACCATCAGTTGTCTATGGTTTTGCTGGATTAATTTTAGTTACTCCTGTTTTAAGAAGTATTTTTGGTGGATCAGGATTTGGAATTTTAGCTGCCGTAGTAGTTTTGTTTATGATGATTTTACCAACGATGGTTTCAATGATGGTTGACAGTTTACGTGCTACTCCTAAAACTTTCCGAACTGCAAGTTATGGTTTAGGGGCAACTAGATGGCAAACGTTACATATGGTTGTAATCCCATCAGCAAAAGGTGGTCTTTTAACAGCAATAGTTTTCGGAATGACTAGAGCTTTTGGAGAAGCATTAGCTGTTCAAATGGTAATTGGTAACGCTGCTTTAATGCCACAAAACTTAATGAGTCCAGCAGCTACTTTAACTAGTGTTTTAACAACTGGAATGGGTAATACGATTATGGGAACCAGTGCTAATGATGCCTTGTGGAGTTTAGCATTCGTTTTATTAGTTATGTCATTAGTATTCAATATTTTAATTAAATTGATTAATAAAAAGAGAGGATAAGCAATGAATGCAGAAAAACGCGACCATTTAGCCACTATTTTAATTAGTAGTGGTGCAATTTTTGCGGGAATACTTGTTATCTTATTCTTGCTTTATTTGATAGTAGAAGGATTACCTCAACTATCTTGGCATTTTTTAACAACTGCAAGTGATTCTTTTAGTACCAATGGCGGAATTAGAGATCAATTATTTAATTCATTTTATTTAGTAGTTATTACTTTAATTATTTCAATCCCTCTTTCACTTGGGGCTGCTATTTATTTAAGTGAATATGCTAAAGATAATGTTTTCACAAGAGCATTGCGGTTAGCTATTGAAGTTTTATCATCCTTGCCAAGTGTGGTAATTGGACTTTTTGGATATTTGATTTTTGTAGTTAATTTTAAAATGGGCTTTTCAATTTTAGCTGGTGCTTTAGCACTAACAATATTGAATATTCCACTTTTGACTACAAATGCAGAACAAGCTTTAAGACAAATTCCCTACTTACAAAGACAAGCGGGTTTAGGATTAGGGATGACTAAATGGAGAGTCACTAAAGATATTGTGATTCCAGCTGCTTTTCCAAGTATTTTAACAGGAGTAATTTTAGCTTCAGGGAGAATTTTTGGTGAGGCAGCAGCATTAATTTTTACTTCCGGACAGAGTTCAATTGCAGTTAGTTATAGTAATTGGAATCCCTTTGACCCAACAAGTTTCTTAAATTTAATGCGACCAGCAGAAACTTTGGCTGTAAATATCTGGAAATTAAATACAGAAGGATTAGTTCCAAATGCTCAGGCAATTAGTAGTGGGGCAGTAGCAGTTCTAATTTTAACTATTTTGATTTTTAATATTTGCGCAAGATTATTTAGTGCATACATTAGTAAAAAGTTAGGTAAGTAGTAAAGGAAAAATCAATGGAAAAGATTGCGTTAGAATTAAAAAATGTAGGCGTTGCATATGGTGACAAGCAAGTTGTAAAAAATGTTTCTATGAAATTCCCCCAAAATCAAATTTCTGCTTTAATTGGGGCAAGTGGTTCTGGTAAATCAACTTTATTGCGTTCAATTAACCGAATGAATGACGATTTAGCTACCGTAACTGGTGAAATTATATTTGAAGATATTAATATTAACGATCCCAAAATCAATGTTTATCGTCTTCGCCGACAAATTGGAATGGTCTTTCAGCAGCCTACTCCTTTTCCAATGTCAATTTATGATAATGTAGTTTATGGTTTGCGTCTTGCAGGAGAAAAGCGAAAAGATATTTTAGATCAAAGAGTGGAAGAAAGTTTAAAACAGGCTGCTTTATGGGATGAGGTAAAGGATTCTTTGCATAGTAATGGAAGTTCTTTATCTGGTGGACAACAACAAAGATTATGTATTGCTAGAACTTTAGCAACAAAGCCTGAAATTATTTTGATGGATGAACCAACTAGTGCATTAGATCCAATTTCTACTAGTCAAATTGAGCAAACCATGCTTGAATTAAGAAAAGACTATACAATTATTATCGTTACTCATAACATGCAACAAGCTAGTCGTTCATCTGACTGGACAGCATTTATGCATCAAGGAAAATTGGTTGAATTTAATAAAACAAGTGAAATCTTTATTAATCCACAAAAGCAGCAAACAAGTGATTACTTAAGCGGTAAGTTTGGTTAAAGGAGGATATTTGAGCAATGGGTGTAATGTTTGATTCAGAATTAAAGAAGTTAAAAAGTCGTTTTGTTGAAATGGGACTTGATACTAATGAACAGCTTTATCAAGCTACAAAGGCCTTTTTAGATCATGACCCAGTCTTGGCAAAAAAGGTAATTAATGGTGATTTAGCAATCAATGATGAAGAAATTAGTTTAGAAAAACGAGCTCTTAAATTAATTGCATTGCAACAGCCTTTAGCTAATGATTTTAGAACTATTATTTCGATTTTGAAGGCAAGTAATGATGTTGAACGCCTAGGCGATTATGCAGTTCATATTGGTCGTGCCACGGTTCAGCTAAAGGGAAATCACCACTCTCCTGAAATTGAACAAGCAATTGAAGAAATGAGTGCAATTGTCCGCGAAATGCTAGAAAAAGTTCTAGATGCATATGTTTACACTGATGAAAAAGCTGCCTATGAAGTAGCCAACAAAGATTTGAAAGTTGATATTATTTACGTTCGTGAACAAAAGCGACTTTTAGAAAAGATGATGGCTAATGGTGAATCAATCCCTTCATATGAGCAATATGTAAGTGTAATTCGCACTCTTGAACGTGCAGGAGACCACATTGTAAATCTTGCTGAATGGGTTATCTATATTGCAAGTGGCAAGTTAGTTGAATTAAATCCAGGTAAAACTGATCCTGAATTAGTTGAAAAAGGGTTAAAAAAAAGTAATGAATAATATTATGAGAGAGTTGGAATTTACCAACTCTCTTTTTTAAGTATACGGTTACAAGTAAACGTGATAAAATTTAAAAGATGAAAAAGGAAACTATATAGAAGGAAATATGTTATTTTATGAGTGATAAACAGAAGAAAATTGGGCTATTTAGCCTAATTATGATGATTTTTTCAAGTATTTTTGGCTTTGCCAATATGCCAGTAGCATTTTTACAAATGGGATATGCTAGTATTCCTTGGTTTATTTTTGCAGCTGTATTATTTTTCTTACCAGTTGCTATGATGATTGCGGAATATGGTGCAGCATTTAAAGATGATCATGGTGGAATGTATACTTGGCTTAAGGAATCTATTGGTGAAAAATGGGCCTTTATCGGTACTTTTATTTGGCTTTCAAGTTGGATTGTTTGGCTTATATCTATTTCATCAAAAGTCTTTATTCCATTTTCTGCCTTGATCTTTGGAAAAGACATGACTCAAACATGGTCATTTGGTCCGTTCAATGCAACCCAAGTAATTGGAATTTTGGCTATTTTATGGATGATTTTTGTTACTTTTGCAGCTAGCCACGGAGCTGAAGTGATTTCAAAGGTATCATCAATAGGTGGTTACTTTGTAACAGGGATGATATTTGTTTTTATTATTGGTAGTATTGTTGCTTTGATTGCGGGACATGGACACATTTCCCAAGCTTTGACAGCTAAAGCATTAATTTCATCACCAAATCCTGACTTTCAAACACCTATTGCTACATTATCATTTATTGTTTATGCTATTTTTGCGTATGCGGGAATGGAAGCGTTAGGAGGAATTATTGACTCTGTTGAAAAGCCGGAAAAGACTTTCCCGCGCGGGATGCTGATTTCTTCAGTTTTAATTGCAGCAGGCTATTCTATTATTGTTTTACTTTGGGGAATTAGTATTAATTGGAATGATGTCTTAAATTCTAAGAGTGTTAATTTAGGTAATATTACTTATGTCATGATGGGACATTTGGGATATTACTTAGGACAAACATTGGGATTAAGCAATTCAACTAGTTTACTTTTACAAAGTATTTTTATTAGATTTGTTGGTTTAGGAATGTTTTTAGCATATGTTGGATCATTCTTTATCTTAATTTATTCTCCAATTAAGTCATTTATTTTGGGGTCAAAGCACCTTTGGTCAGAAAAAATGACTAAATTAAATAAAGTAGGAGTTCCTGCGCATGCAATGTGGATGCAAGCTATTTTAGTTTGTGTTTTAATTTTCTTAATTTCATTTGGTGGTGGAGAAGCTAAAACTTTTTATACAATTTTGACTGATATGTCTAATGTTGCAACGAGTTTCCCTTATTTATTTCTAATTGCAGCATTTCCATTATTTAAGAAAAAGTATAAGAACTTACCATTTGAGGTATTTAAGAATAAAGGTTTTACCAATTTAATTGTGGCTATTAGCTTTTTGATTGTCTTATTTGGAATTATCTTTACTTGTGTTGAACCATTCCTTCAGGGAGATTGGGTAACAGGATTTTGGACAGTAATTGGGCCAATTTTCTTTGGAAGTTTGGCATATGCTATCTACGCTAAAGCTGAAAGAAAACAAAAATAAAGATTACAAAAAAGATAGAGTTTCGAAATAACTTCAAAACTCTATCTTTTTTGTATAAGCTTGTTAATTATCTTTACTGTTTGCTAGGGTAGAATGTTTAATTCCATAACTAAAGTAAATTACTAATCCAATAATAAACCATGCAGTAGCTGTAAGCTTAGCAGCTGTATCTAAACCTAGGAAAACGCCTAGTGATGCAAGAAACGCGATTGCAGGTAGTACTGGATAAAATGGCATTTTAAAGCTAGGTTCTTTTATATCTTTACCTTCACGTTTCCGTAATTTGTAAATACCTAAAGTTACGAACATGAAAGCAATTAATGTACCAGCAGAAACCATTTGGGCTAAGAAGCTAAATGGCAGTAATGCTCCTAAAATTACGCTTACTACAGTTAAAAATACAAGAGCATGGTTTGGTAACTTGTTCTTATTAAGATGTCCTAACCACTTAGGAAGCATACCGTCTCGGCCAAATGAATAAACAAGTCGTGAACCAGCTAACATCATCCCAATTAAAGCTGTAAACATACCGACTACTGCAATTGCTTGAACAATTATGGCAACAATGGGATGTCCTGCTTGGCGTAAAGCCCAACCAACTGGTTCAGCATTGTTAGCATAAGCGGAGTATGGGAACATACCAACTAATACTAATCCTACACCAACAAATAAAACAACAGCAATTAATAATGATCCCATAATTCCACGAGGCATAGTCTTTTGGGGATTTTTAGCTTCAGCAGAGTTTGCAGCAATTGAATCAAATCCAATATATGATAGGAAGATAGTTGATACACCTTCATAAATGCCAATCCAGCCGCCGAAGATGGTACCATCACTATTTGCTTTTTGAGCAGGAACAAATGGAGTGTAGTTTTTAGGATGAAGTGCAGTAATACCAACTGCAATAAAAATAATAATTGCCAATACTTTTAAAACAACTAAAATATTTTGGACACGAGCAGCTTCTTTGACCCCACGTGAAAGAAGAATAGCGATTAATAAAATTACACTGCATGCAAAGAAGTCAAATAAACCTCCATTAGATCCTAAGCCTGCTTGAAGTTGAGTAGGGAGAGAAAATCCCATTGGTGAAAGTAAACCTTGCAAGTTAGAAGATAAACCACTAGCAACAAATGCAACAGCAATAAAGTACTCTGCTAGTAAAGCCCAACCAGCAATCCAGCCCCAAAATTCTCCAAATATAACATTAATCCAAGAATAAGCACTTCCAGCAAAAGGCATTGCAGCTGACATTTCAGCATAAGCAAATGCAACTAATCCTGCAACTAAAGCTGCTAATAGGAAAGAAATAGTTACAGCTGGGCCAGCATATTTAGCGGCAACAACTCCTGGTAGAGTAAAAATAGATGCAGAAACAATTGTTCCAACACCTAAAGCTAGAAATTCTTTAACGCCTAAAGTTCTTTTTAAGTGAGAATCTTTATCTTCATATACTGATGGATCTTCTTTTAAAGATAACCGTTCAAATAAGTTCTTCAAAAAATGCTTCTCCTTTTAATTGATATTTTAAAAACTTTTTAAAAGTATAGCAGATTCTAATCTGAGTGTAAACGTAAAAATAGAGACTTAAATTAGTCTTGGCTTACTGGAAGATTATTGATGACATTTAACTTAAATAAAAGAAAATTAAAAAGTACAAGAAAAGTAGTTACGATAAATACCATATTATAATTGGATAAACCTGAAATAGTAGTTCCAATTATAGGTCCGGCAATATTACCAATATACATTGCTGACTGATTCCAAGAAAATACACGGCCAGTAACAGAGGCTGGACTATTTTTACTTAGCATAGTTTGAACCTGTGGGAATAAACAAGCATCTGAAAAGCCAACTAAGAATCGCAAAACTCCTAATTCAATTGTATTTTGGACGAATGCAGTTGCCAAAAATAATATACTAGCGCCGATAAAGCCACCAACAATAATTTTGTGGGTTCCAATCTTGTCACCTAAGGCACCGAATCTAGAAGCAACAGTGAAAGTGGCGATACCTGGCAAAGCGGCAATAATTCCAGAAATTAAAACCACGTTTCCATTTCCGTGAAGAAGTTGTTTAACAAACAGAGAAACAATTGGATTAATTGAATTATTAGCGGCTTGAATTATCATTGTAGTAATGAGTAGTCCAAAGATTAAGTTAGGAGATTTAAACTGTTTAATTACATCTTTAGTTTTACCAATGTTGTTTGTGCTTTTTACAACAAAATTATCTTCTTTTACCCAAAATAGTGACATTAAAAAGGTAACAAAGAGTAAGAAACCAGTAATAAAAAAGGTAATACGGTAACTAAAAACGGATGCTAAAAAACCTCCAATTAAGGGACCTAATAAAGTTCCTGCGGTAACTGAAGAAGCCATCGTTCCCATGGCTTGGCCCGCTTTTTCTTTGGGAGTTTGTGTGGCAATTAGAGCATTGGAGTTTGAAACAAAGCCAGCAAATAATCCTTGCAGACAGCGTAATGCAAAAAGTTGATAAACATTTGTAACAAGTCCCATAGCCCCAATGGCGATTGCCATTCCGCAAGAAGCTCTTAGAATCATCAACTTTCGTCCTTTTTTATCAGCAAGTTTTCCCCACCATGGTGAAGTAATTGCAGATATAATAAACATTCCAGAGTAAATAAAACCAGACCAGAAGTTTAGTTCCTGATGAGAAAAATTACCTAAACTTGCTACATATAGTGGTAAGAAAGGCATAATTTCTGAAAAAGCAATTCCAGCAATAAAAACTGCAATGGATAAAATATATAAATTCTTTTTCCAAATGGTGTTTGTAGCCATGCAATTTCCTCCTTGTTAGCTTTCTTAATTATAGATGATTTTAAAATATATAGATTAAAATTCGACAAATATATCTATTTTTATTACAAATCAATCACAATTTGTTCATAATACTAGAATAAACTTTTTTCATAAGCTAAATAAATATTTGGTTTAAGAATAGAGGAGGCATACCAATGAAGCAAAAAATGCGAGAAAAAATAAAGAAAATTGACTATTGGCTGGTCGCCATTTTAATATTAGCGGCCTTCCTCTATGGTTGGAATATTTGGAAGGCAGGTTATGCTAACCAATTTTATACAGCGGCAATAGTATCAATGTCAAAAAGTTGGAAGGCTTTTTGGTATGGTAGTTTTGATCCAGCTAGTTTTATTACGGTGGATAAGCCTCCTGTAGCTCTTTGGTTTATGGTGATTTGTGTTAAGATATTTGGCTTCCATTCTTGGAGTATAGTCTTATCATCTGTTCTCTTCGGTATTGGATCAGTCTTCTTAATGTACAAGTTAATTAAACCATACTTTGGTCGTTTAGCAGCTAACTTGGGTGCTTTATTTATGACATTAACCCCAATTGTGGTCGCAAATTCCAGAACAAATAATATGGATGCAACTTTAGTTTTCTTCTTATTATTAGCAGGATATGTACTACACAAGTCGATTCAAAAACATAAACCATTACTTGTTTTAGTTTCATTTGCTTTAATTGGGATTGCATTCAATATTAAAATGCTGCAGGCATTTATGGTTTTACCTACAATGTACTTCTTTTATTTCATTGCTAGCAAACAAAATTGGAAGAAAAAGAGTTTATGGACAATTGCAGCTACAGCCAGCTTAGCAGTATTTACCTTGGCTTGGCCACTAGCAGTTGATTCTACAAGTAAGAGTAGTCGACCATATATTGGCAGTTCTACTAATAACTCAGTTTTAAATTTAGCTTTTGGCTATAACGGAACAGAAAGATTATTAGGACAAAGTACTGGTACAGGTGGCGCTTTTCCAGGGATGAACAGTAAAAATAAGGGAAAAGCAGGTAATATGCCAGGCGGTAATAAGCCTAGTCAAAGTAAAAACGGCAATATGAAAAAGCCAAGTGGCACTAAGCCATCTGGCTCAATGAAAAAGCCAAGTGGTCAAATAGGACAAGGTGGCCCTGGAGGTAATAATCAAGCGCCAGGAAAGAATCAAAAAATTGCTAACTCAACTAAGACCAAGCAATCATCAAACTCAATGAAAAAGCCAAGTGGTAAAATGGGTGGTCAAAAACCTGGCAAAATGGGTAAGGGTGGCCCCGGAGGAAAAGGTGGCGGTCAAGGAGCCGGCGGAGGTATTTTTAACGTTGGTAAGGCTGGACCATTTAGAATCTTCCAAACAGCTCTTGGTCAACAGGTATCATGGCTCTTGCCATTATCACTAATCGGATTTGTAATTGCCTACTTCAATGAGTGGCGCAAGAAGAGAAAATGGTTCAAATTTAATAAGCGCCAAACACACTTGTTATACTGGTTTGGTTGGTTAGTTCCAGTTTATGGATTCTTCAGTATGGCCCAATTCTTCCATCCATACTACATGATTATGATTGCACCACCAATTGCTGCTCTTGCTGCAATCGGAATTGCATCATTTGTTGAAAATAAAACTAAAAAGAAAAAGGTGGAAGAGTTAGCTGAGCATGATTCAAAAGAAGAAAATCTTGCTAATGATGATGTAGTTGAAGTAGAAAAAGAAGCTAAATTTGCTTCAAAAGTTAACACTTATTTAATGGCAGTTGCGGTTTTAGCTACTGCAGGTTTACAAGCTTGGTATGTTTATGAATATTATTCATGGGCAACTTACTTGTTAATCATTGCTGGGTTAGCAGTTGCAGCTTATATCGTTTTATCAGCTAATAAGAAGTTTAATAAGAAAGCTAGCTTATCTGCAATTTTAGTAACTTTACTCTTAGCACCAGGATTTTGGTCATTAACTCCAACGCTTTCAGGAGAAAGTGCAGCTATCCCTACAAGTGGACCTAGTTTGTTAAGTTCAAATAACGTTAACGGCTCATTTGGCTCAGGCAGTGCAAATACCAAGATGATTTCATATCTTGAAAAGCATAACGGCAATGCAACCTACCTGTTTGCAACAATGGATTCAAATACTGCAGCGCCATATATTATTAAGACGGGCAAAGCAGTAATGACCATTGGTGGTTATAACGGTACAGATAATGCAATTAGTTTGAAGAAGTTTAAGCAATTAGTTAAAGCAGGCAAAGTGAAGTATTTCTACTTAACTAATGATAATGGCAACAACAATGCAATTGTTAAATGGGTTAAGAAATACGGTACAAAAGTTAGTTTAAGTAAATACGGTGGAAACTCAACCAGTTCTCACGCAATGAGTGGCGGACCTGGAAACTCAAATGGAACATTATATAAGTTATCTGTTAAATAATAAGGAGTGATTTAAGATGGCTAATAAAGTATTGACTATAGTCGTTCCCTGCTATGATGAGCAGGAAGTATTGCATGAAACATCTAAATTGCTCAAAAACATAATTGATGATTTAATTGAACAAAATAAAATTAGTTCAAATAGTAAAATCTTATTTGTAAATGATGGTAGTAAAGATAAAACTTGGGAAATTATTGAGCAGTTACAAAGCCAGGAAAAGGTCTTTACAGGCATTCGCTTATCAAGAAATTTTGGACATCAAAACGCTGTTATGGCGGGGTTAAGTCGAGCTGTATGGTATTCAGATATGATGATTACAATTGATGCTGATCTGCAAGATGATATTCAGAAAATCTATGAAATGGTGGATAAGTTTTATCAAGGCTTCGATATTGTTTATGGAGTCCGTAATAATCGTGATACAGATACTGGATTTAAACGGACAACTGCAGAAGCATATTATTGGTTGATGACCAAAATGGGTGTAAATTTAATACCTGACCATGCAGACTACCGTTTAATGAGTAAAAGAGCTGTTGAAGCTTTGCTTGAATATCATGAAGAAAATTTATTCTTGCGAGGTATTGTTCCAGAGTTAGGCTTCAATACGACTAAAGTTTATTACAAACGAAAAGAACGTTTTGCTGGTGAAAGTCATTATCCTCTTAAGAAAATGTTAGGTTTGGCAATTGATGGTATAACATCATTTACCATAGCTCCAATTAAACTTATTTTATACTTAGGTATATTAATGGTGCTTTATGGTGGAGGCGCAATAGTATTACTAGGTGTTACCCATCATATGAGTGATTATCGGTCATTAATTAACTCACTTTGGTTATTAGGTGGTATACAATTAATTACATTAAGTATTATAGGTACTTACGTTGGTAAAGTTTTCAATGATGTAAAAAAACGTCCAAGATTTATTATTGAAGATGATACATATAGCGATAGAATGAAGAAGATTCGCTAAAACAAGTAAAAACGGCAATGAGAATTGATTCTCATTGCCGTTTTTTGTGAATTCAATCTAATTAATCATTAGCCAAGACTGAGCGCATTTTTGTGGTTAGCATATCAATTGCAACATTATTTTCTCCGCCTTCAGGAACAATAATATCTGCATAACGTTTAGTTGGTTCAATAAACTGATGGTACATTGGCTTAACAGTTGCCAAGTATTGATCGATAACTGAATCAAGCGAACGACCACGTTCTTTCAAATCGCGTTCTAAACGACGAATGAAGCGAATATCATCATCAGTATCAACATATACTTTGATATCCATTAAATTACGCAAATTTTCGTCTGCTAAAACTAGAATACCTTCTAAAATAATTATATCAGCTGGCTCAACGTGGATTGTTTTGCTACTGCGAGTATGTTCAGTAAAATCATATACAGGCATTTCTACTGCTTTTCTGTGCATTAGTTGATTGATCTGTGCAACTAAAAGTGGCATATCAAAAGCATCAGGATGATCGTAGTTAATCTTTTTACGTTCACTCATTGGAATACCAGTATTATCTTTATAATATGAATCTTGAGTTAATGTAATGATATGATCATCATCATTAATTAAACGGGCTACTTCGTGGGCAATGGTGGTTTTACCTGAACCAGAACCACCAGCAATCCCAATTACAATTGAACGTTTTAATTCAGTCATAGTCTTCTCCTTGTCATAACTCTAACTAGTATAACCCTTACACTAATAGGGGTCTAGATTTTATTTTGAGAAGTTAAAAGAATTTGATTGACTTATGAACTATTATATAATATATTGTTGAAAGTATATGGAGGGACTAATTTTGAAATACGTAAAAATGACAGAAAAGATAAATATGGCAATTATTAATTCAGGGCGAGCTTATCAAGCGTGGGATATGGATAATGGCTTGCCAACATACTTAAGTGTAATTTTGTATGAACTTTTTTATCATAAGCGCTTAAGTCAAAAAGAGTTAGTAGAGCGATCAGGTATCCCTAAGCAATCAATTAATAAGGGAATAAAGTTACTTCAAGAGAAAGATTATTTGATTTGTGAATATAATGGTGGAGATCGCCGAGTTAAAGAATGTTATTTAACTAAAGCCGGACTTGACTATGCCAAAATAAAAGTGGGACCTTTGTTTGATTTGGAAGATGAAATAATTTATAAAATGGGAGTAAAAAGAGTAGAAAAATTAACAGAATTACTTGAAGAGTATAGCCACACTTTGTGGGAGCTGGTTAAAGAGGATGAGAAATTATGAGTTTGTTTCAAATTTTGTTTCGCCACTTGAAAAAGTATCTCAAAGATGTTTGTGGGGCGATGGTTACAATGACTTTATCTGCTCTAGCTGTTTTATATCAGCCAAGGTTACTTGAAGCGATTCAGAAAGATTTGTTAAAGGAAAATACAAGTAAAGTTGTATCTGATAGTATCTGGATTATTGGATTAGGAATAATTGCAATTGTAGCAGGTATTTTGAATGTCTATTTTGCTGCAAAATTAGCTCAAGGGGTAACGAGTGATTTACGTGAAGAAGTATATGAAAAAATCCAGAGCTTTTCTTATGCAAATATAGATACTTTTAGTACAGGAAGTCTTACTACTAGGTTGATTAGTGATATGAATCAGATTATGAACTTAGTAATGAGTATTTTTATGCAATTAGTACGTTTGCCAATTATTTTGGTTGGCTCTTTTATCTTAGCCATCCTGACTATACCTAGGTTCTGGTGGATAACACTTTGGGTTTTGGTTATTTTAACTGTAGTTGGACTTTTTATTATGAAATTGGCAAACCAACAATTTGAACAATATCAAGTTCGTTTAGATAAGGTAGCCAACCTAGCTCAAGAAAATTTACTCGGGATGAGAGTAGTCAAATCCTTTAATCAAGAAGGTGAACAAGTAAATAAATTTTCAGCAGCTAGTGATGATTTAAACCGTTTGAATTTGAATATTGGATATTTAATGAGTGCAGTAATTCCAGCTTTTTCAATTATTGCCTATATTGCAATCTGTGCAGTTACTACGATGATAGGCCTACAAATTAAGCTGCATCCAACTGATATTGCGGTTATAAGCCCATATGTAAACTATATTTTGACATTATTATTTGCTGTTTGGATTATCGGAATTGCACTTATGAATGTTTCTCGGGGCAAAGTTTCACTTGGAAGAATAAAAGAAGTTTTAGATACTAAACCAAGTATAGTTTTCAATGATAAAGCACCTGATGAAGTTTTATCGGGTGATGTGGAATTTAATGATGTGTCATTTACTTATCCAGGTAGTACAAAGCCTACTTTGCAACATATTAGCTTTAACGTGCATGCGGGCGAAATAGTAGGAATTGTCGGAGCTACCGGTTCAGGTAAATCAACCTTAGCCCAGTTAATTGCCAGACTATATGATCCTAGTTCAGGAACGATAAAAATAGGTGGACGCAATTTAAAAGAAATTAGTGAAAAATCCTTACGTAAAAGTGTTGCTTTCGTTTTACAAAAAGCAATTCTATTTTCTGGGACAATTGCTTCTAATTTGCGACAAGGAAAGGTAGATGCATCTAAAGCTGAATTAGAACGTGCTAGCATAATTTCACAATCTTTTGAATTTGTAAGAAATTATCAAGATGGCTTTAACCATGAAGTGCAGGAAAGATCAGCTAATTTCTCAGGTGGACAGAAGCAAAGACTATCAATTGCCCGGGGAATAATTTCAAATAGCCCAATTTTGATTTTAGATGATTCAACGAGTGCTCTTGATGCAGAATCAGAGAAGAAGGTGCAAGATGCATTAGAGCATAAACTGAAAGAAACTACGACTTTTTTAATTGCAGAGAAAATTATTTCTATAAAAAATGCAAATCGTATTTTAGTCTTAGATGACGGTAAATTAGTCGCCCAAGGAACTCATGAGGAGCTTTTAAAAACTTCTGATATTTATCAAGAAATCTTAAAAACACAGCAGGCTAGAGAAATGAGAGGTGAGCATTGATGAGAGATAGTAAATTAGCTTTTAAGTATTTTTATAAGTATTTAAAGCCACATTGGAAAGCTATATTTTTAGTATCCGTCTTTTCCTTGATTTCAACTTTTTTTCAGGTACTTGCTCCAACTTACTTGGGTCAAGCTGTTACTAAGTTGACATCGTATCTTACTAATGGTGGGAGTCTTAATTCATTTCTTGAAATAGTAACGCTTCTTGCAGCAAGTTATCTTTTATCAACACTCGCAATCTTTATTTCCTGGGTAATAATGTCTAACTTTACTGCTCATGCTAATAATTCTATGAGGAAAAGCTTATTTAACAAGCTTCAAAGAATGACAATTCGCTATTTTGATACTCATCAAGATGGAAAAATATTATCATTATTCACCTCAGATTTGGATAATATTTTTAATGCAATGAATCAGGCTATTTTCGAATTAATTGCCCAAGTAAGCTTGTTTGTAGGAACTATTTATGTAATGTTTAGAATTAACATTAAAATGGCTCTTTTTACTGTGCTAACTTTACCTTTAGCCTTGTTTTTAGCTTTGGTATTGATAAAAAAGGCTCGTAAGTATATTGGCTTACAACAAAGAGAAATTAGCAATTTAAATGGTTTTGTTAACGAGCAATTACATGGACAAGCTGTCATTATAACTAATGGTTTACAAAAACAATCTGTCGAAGAATTTAAAAAGTATAATCAAGCAGTTCGTAGTGCGATGTTTAAAGGACAATTTTATTCAGGCATTTTATTTCCTCTAATGAATGGATTAGCTACTTTAAATTTTGCAATTGTAATTGCAGGTGGGACGTATTTAATTTTAGCCAAGCAAGTTTCCATGCCAGCGGGTTTAGGATTAATTGTAATGTTCATTGAGTATTCATACTCATATTTTCAGCCCCTTACTCAACTTTCTTCACTTTATAATCTAATAGAGTTAGCTCTAACTGGTGCAAAAAGATTAGCAAAAGTTGAACAAGAAAAGGAAGAAAATCGAGTAATTGACGGCCAGCAACTTGCACCTTTGAAGTATGGCCTAACTTTAGAAAATGTAAGCTTTGGTTACAGTAAAGATAGAGAAATATTACATGGAATTAATGTTACCGTTCCCAAAGGAAAGACAGTTGCCGTTGTAGGACCAACAGGTTCTGGAAAGACAACTATTATGAACTTAGTAAATCGTTTTTATGATGTTAGCGCCGGGAAAATTGCGCTTGATGGTACTGATATTCGCGAATTTACTTTAACTTCACTTAGAAATAATGTGGGAATTGTACTGCAAGATTCTGTTGTGTTTTCAGGAACTATTTTTGAAAATATTGCTTTTGGTAAGCGTGATGCTACATTAGCTGAGGTAGAAAATGCTGCCAAGAAAGCCCAAATTCACGATTATATTTCAAGTTTACCTAATGGTTATGAAACTAAAATTAGTGAAAATGGTGATACGTTCTCAACAGGACAAAGACAATTAATCTCAATTGCAAGAACTTTGTTGACAAATCCAGATTTTCTTATTTTAGATGAAGCAACGTCAAATGTTGATACAGTGACTGAGGAAAAAATACAAGTTGCAATGGATGAGGTAATAAAGAATAGAACTAGCTTTGTAATTGCCCATCGTTTAAAAACTATTATCAACGCTGATAAAATCATAGTTCTCAAAGATGGCTCAGTGCTTGAGCAGGGTACTCATCAGGAACTACTCAATCTAAAAGGATTTTATTATAAATTATATATGGATCAAATGGCTTTTGATTAAAATAGAAAAAATATTGAATTAAGTTAGCATGTAAAAGTGCTAACTTTTTTAATATCCCATAAAAAAAGGTAAAATAAGTTTATGAATTTATTTCAATATTTGAAAGGAGAATAATATGGGAGCGGTTATCGAATTTAGAAATGTTGATAAATATTATGGAAAATATCATGCCTTAAAAAATATTAACTTAGAAATTGACGAAGGAGAGATTGTCTCAATCATTGGACCTTCAGGCTCTGGAAAGTCTACATTGATTAGAACAATGAATGGCTTAGAAAAGATTAATAGTGGTCAGTTAATTGTAACGGGGTATGATTTAGCTGATAAAAAAACAGATATTAATAAAATTAGAAAAAATGTTGGAATGGTTTTTCAACATTTCAATTTATATGAAAACCATACTGTTTTAGAAAATATTATGTTAGCTCCACGTATTGTTTTGAAGCGACCAGAAGCTGAAAACAAAGAGATTGCAATGAAGCTTTTGAAAAGAGTAGGCTTGGAAGAAAAAGCCGATTTACTTCCCAAACAACTGTCTGGTGGACAAAAACAACGTGTGGCAATTGCAAGATCGCTGGCAATGAAACCTAAAGTGATTTTGTTTGATGAACCAACTAGTGCTCTTGATCCTGAAATGATTCAAGATGTATTAGATGTCATGAAATATATTGCCCAAGCTGGCATTACGATGGTGGTAGTAACCCATGAAATGGGTTTTGCTCGTGAAGTGGGAAGTCGATTACTCTTTTTTGATAAAGGAGAAGTATTAGAAGATTCTCACAATCCTAAAGAATTTTTTGCTCATCCTAAAACTGAAAGAGCAAGAGAATTTTTAAGCAAAGTTATTAGCCATTAGGAGAATAAAATGAAGAATTTTTATAGATGGATTTTTGCTTCATTCTCTTTGTTAGTTCTTTTAACATTATCAGCTTGCCAAAACAAAAGTAAAAGTTCGGATACTTATGAAAAAATAAAAACTTCTCAAGCAATTACCTGGGGCGTAAAAGCTGATACTCGCCTTTTCGGAATCATGAACATCAAAACTAGTCAGTTAGAAGGATTTGAAATTGACTTGGCTAAAGAACTATCCAAGAAAATGTTGGGCAAAAATATCAAAGTAAATTTAGTTCAAACAACAGCTAAAACTAAAATTCCCTTATTACGCAATGGAAGTGTTGATGCACTTTTATCCACGATGACGATTACTAAAGAAAGGAAAAAGATTGTTGATTTTTCAACACCCTACTTTAATGCAGGGCAAGCAATCTTAGTACCCCAAAATAGTAAAATAAGAAACGTTTATGATTTGAATAAAAATGGAATTACGGTTCTTGCAGTAAAAGGAACTACGGCAGTTGCAAATATTAGAAAATTTGCACCTAAGGCAAGTGTTTCTGAATATGATGATTATGGACAGGCTTTTAGTGCTTTGAAAGCAGGTCAGGGTCAAGCTTTAACTTCTGATAATGGTATTTTAGCTGGGATTGCGGCAGAAAATCCGGGCTTTAAGATAGTTGGAGGAACATTTACTAGTGAACCTTATGGTATTGCAGTTAGAAAAGGTGATACTAAACTTCGTAAAAAGATCAATCAAGCCTTAGCAGAATTAAAGGCTGATGGAACTTATCAAAAACTACTTAAAAAATGGTTCAGTGGTATACCAGGTTTTAGCATTAAGGAGGCAAGTAGATGATTGAAATTTTGCAGAATAATTGGTCAAACCTGCTTTCTGGATTTGGCGTAACAGTCATGATTAGCATAATTAGTTTATGTGCCTCATTAGTTTTAGGGACAGTTTTTGCAATTATGGAAGTAGTACCAAATAAAACTGTTCAAATAATAGCTCATTCTTATATTGAACTTTTTAGAAATATTCCATTATTGGTTATTACTATGATCTTTTATTTGATAGTTCCCCAATATTTATTTAAGATATCTGGCTTTACAGCTGGCTGTATAGGCTTATCCTTATACACCTCTGCCTTTATTGCCGAATGTATTCGAGCTGGTATAAATTCTGTTGGAGAAGGTCAGATGGAGGGAGCAAGAAGCAATGGGATGACTTATGTGCAAGCCATGCGTTTTGTTATTTTGCCACAAGCTTTTAAAGTAGCTATTCCTTCACTAGGAAATCAATTTATTAACTTGATAAAAAATTCGAGTGTCTTAGCATTCGTAGCAGGTTTTGATCTAATGTATCAAGGCGATGTAATTGCTTTTTCAAGTTTTCAAACCGTCAATACATATTTAGTTGTGGGATGTTGTTATTTAGTTTTAACATTACCACTCAGCTATTATATGAGATATTTAGAAAAGAAAATTGCTTAGGAGGGATAAAAGAATGTCTACGTTTATTAATGCATACTCTCCTACAAACTTGCGCTTTTTGCTTGAAGGATTGCTGGTAACAGTTGAGGTATCGATTATTTCTATTGTGTTAAGTTACATTATAGGCTTAATTTTAGGAACAATTAGATATATGAAGATTAAATATATCTCAGCAGTAGTTGGACTTATTATTGATATTATTAGGAATTTGCCATTGCTATTAATTATTTTCTTTACATATTTTGGCTTTCCTGAATTAGGTATACATGCAACACCATTTTGGGCAGCAATTAGTGCATTAGTGATTTTTGAGTCAGCAATGCTGGCGGAAATTGTGCGTGGTGGTATTAAAGCTGTCCCTGAAGGGCAAATGGAAGGGGCTAGAAGTAATGGAATGACTTACTTACAAGCAATGTGTCATGTCATTATGCCACAGGCAATGCATATGATGATGCCAGCCTTGCTATCTCAATTTGTTTCTTTAGTTAAGGACACTTCGCTAGCAACAATTATCATTTTGCCAGAGCTTTTATATCATGCTCAAATTATTTATAGTCAAAATACAACTTATATGATTCCAATGTATTTAATAATTGCAACAATGTATTTTGTTGTGTGCTTTGCCTTATCATTATTTGCTCAAAGGCTTAGAAAGAAATTGGGGAAGGGGGCCTAAATGGCCTTTTTTTCTGCTTGACTAAGTAAGCGCTTTTGTGTAAAAAAGGTAGAGAAGTATTTTTTGAGGTAGAGAAGAATGGATATAAGTTTAAGTGGCTTTTTGCAAAGTTTAGCAAATCCAGCAATGTTGACTACAGTCGTCCTAACTTTAGGAGTTATCTTCGTTAATGGCTGGACAGATGCGCCTAATGCAATTGCAACAACTGTAACAACTCGTGGAATGGCAGCTAAACCGGCGATTATCATGAGTGCTGTTTTTAATTTTTTAGGCGTTTTAATTATGCCCCAGCTGAATGCAAGTGTAGCTGAAACAATTTCAAATATGGTTGATTTTGGTGGGGATGCACATGCTTCAATGATTGCCTTAGCTGCAGCACTTTTCTCGATTGTAGTCTATAGTGTAGGAGCTTCAATCTTTGGCATACCAACAAGTGAAAGTCATTCATTGATTGCTGGTTTAACTGGAGCTGCAATTGCAATTCAAGGCAGTTTCAAGGGGATAAATTGGAATGAATGGATTAAAGTCTTGTATGGGATGGTTTTAAGTTTAGTATTAGGTTTTGCTTTGGGCTGGATCATTTGTAAATGCGTTATTCTAATTTGCCAAAATATGGATCGTAGAAAGACTAATCGCTTCTTCTCTGGTGCACAGATTGCTGGTGCAGCTGCAATGAGCTTTATGCATGGAGCTCAAGATGGCCAAAAGTTTATTGGCGTTTTGTTATTAGGAATGGCATTTGTTAATGGACATGCTAGTGCTGCAAGTATAGCAATTCCAGTTTGGCTAATGATGCTTTGTTCAATTACAATGGGAGTTGGTACAAGTGTTGGCGGAGAGAAGATTATCAAATCTGTTGGAATGGACATGGTAAAGTTAGAACCATTTCAAGGCTTTTCTTCTGACTTAGCTGGAGCAATTAGTATCCTGATATCAACTCTTTATGGTATTCCGATTTCAACTACGCATGCTAAAACTAGTTCAATTATGGGAGTTGGAGCGGTTAAAAGGCTGAGCTCTATTAATCTTAATGTAGTTAAAGACATGGTCTTAACATGGATATTTACTTTCCCAGGATGTGGACTTATTGCGTTTTTGATGGCGAAGTTATTTTTATTAGTATTTTAAGAGGATAGAAAAAATGAGTAGAAAATCAGATCAATATTATTTTGATACATTTTTGAAGTGTGCCAATTTTGCATATGAAGCTAGTCAATTGCTCAATGAGGTAGTTAATGATTATACACCTGATCGAGTATCAAATTTGACAGACAAGATTCATGAAATAGAACATAATGCCGATCATGAAAAACATGAAATGACAGAAGTTTTAATCAAAGCATTTGTTACACCAATAGAACGTGAAGATATTATGGAATTAGCCCATAATATTGATAATATGGTTGACCGAATTGAAGATGTACTTATGCGCTTATACTGCGATAACATTCAAACAATTCGACCAGAAATTTTGCCAATTTGTGAATTATTGATTCAAAATACAAATGAAGTTGTGGAATTAATTAAGGACTTGCCCAAATTCAAAAAGAATGCCGAATTTAAAGAACATATTGTTAATATCAACACGATGGAAGGAAAAGCTGACGTGATGTTTATTGATAATATGCGTAACTTACATGTGCATGAAAAAGATGCTTTACAAGTATTAGTTTGGAGAGATATCTTTAATTGTTTAGAGCGATGTCACGATGCTTGTGAGGACGTCGCCTCAAGTGTTGAAAAGATTGTTTTGAAGAATGCTTAATTTTTATAGTTAGTAAAAAAGAAGGTTGGATTTCCAACCTTCTTTTATTTGTGTTTATTAGTATTTTATTTCTTATTCTTTTTAATAATTATTGTTTCCAAGCAGCAATTAACTTGCTTTGACCTGTAGTAATGTCACTGTTCCAAGATTTCTTCTTGCCCGCATTTGCCAAGATAGTTTGCATATTAGCGTTGATTTGGTCATAGGCGCTTTCTGAGTTCTTAGTTATAGGTAAGTAGTAGAGCTTTTTAGTTGTTGCTTCCAAAATTGCAGGAACTTTACTGTTTTTTGAAGCTTTGTAACTTGCTGAATCTAAAACATCAGTATTGACCGGCATATAACCAGTTTTATTAGCCCAAGTAGCTTGGCTTGCCGTGCTAGTTAGGAATTTGAGGTATTTGAAAGCAGCAGTTCTTTGTAATTTAGTAGCTTTACTGAACATGTAAATATCTGTACCTTGTTGAACGTTTATAGAACTTGGACGTGCAGCAATGCCATATTCATTTCCTTGAGTTAAGCCACTTTTTACGTAAGCTTCATTGGCGGTTGAACCTACAAACATGGCAACTTTCTCTGAACTAAATGGTGTTGACATGTATTTTTCAGTACCAGCCATCATAAAGTAGCCGTCTTTAACGCCATCAGCGTAGTAATTAATAACAGCCTTTGATTCAGAACTAGCAAAATTTAACTTCTTTGTAAAATCAATGCCTTTTTCTTTCATTGCCAACATGTAGTAGTTATTAAGTGAGTCAAAGCCCACACCTTTAACCTTATGTTCGCTCTTTTCATAAATTTCTTGGCTAGCCTTCTTTAATTCAGCCATTGTTTTAGGTACTTTGACACCGTATTTATCTAAAATCGTTTTATTGTAAAACAAAACTTCAACGGACTTATTAAATGGAACTCCATATTGAGTACCGTTAATTTTAGCACCATCCCAAAGAGCAGATTTTATTTTACTGTTAGAATATGAACCCCAACCAATTTCTTTATTATTAACGTAAGGTGTAAGGTTAACTAACATTTTGTTTTGAGCAGCGCTATATAGCCAGCCTGGATATGCTTGGGTAATAGTTGGTAAATTCTTAGGTGATTGTAAGCTAGATACTAACTTTGATTGTAAATCACCTAAATTTCCACCTTGACTTTGTAATTGGACTTTGATGTTAGGATTTTTCTTTTCAAATTCCTTAGTCAAGTTTTCAAGTGTTGCCTTACTTGTTCCAGTTAAAGAATACCAAAAAGTAATGGTGGTCTTTTTGGTAACCTTAGTTGGAATTGTACTTGAACTAGTGGGAGTCTTGCTTCCAGTAGAACAAGCAGTAGCTAACAATGATACCCCTAGCATTGCGGCTAGAGCAACTTTATTTTTAAACTTCATAAAATGGGATCCTCCCCCAAACAAAAAATCAACTGTGTTAAAACATTAACAAACACATGGTAATTTTATCATAATTTACCCTTAAATTCGATATTTATAGAAGCAATGTTCTTAATTGACCGGGGTCTATTACTAATTTAAGATTAGATTGTAAAGAATTTGCAAAAAGTTCGAACTTGGAATAGTCTAATTAAATAATCATTCAGAAAAATGAGGTGGAATTTATGAACGATGAACCTTTAGTATATATGTATTCTGTTGGGAAACGGAAGCCATATGACTACGATTATGCAAATCGGCAAAGTAATACACAGAATCCGTGTCCCTTTTGTAATCCTCAAACATTAACTGATATTTACGAAACAGATGGTGACAAAATTTGGCTTCATAATAAATATCCAACTTTAAAAGACACAATGCAGACTATTTTAATTGAATCAAGTGATCACCAAGGTGACATTTCAACTTATACTAGAGAAGAAAATCGAGAGTTGATGAAGTTTGGCTTAAAGTGCTTCCAAAAGATGTATAATTCAGGTGATTATCAGAGTGTTCTTTGGTATAAAAACTTTGGACCAAAATCTGATGGTTCATTGCAACATCCTCACATGCAAATTGTGGGACTTGATAAAATGGATGGCTATAAAAATATACAAGAAAATAATTTTACTGGCTTTGAAGTTGGTAAAAGTGGGGACGTTGAAATGAATTTGTCTAAAAGACCTGTTCAAGGTTATCAAGAAGTCAATGTTGTTACCTGGCATAATCAAGACTTAGATATTTGGGCAGATTTAATTCAAAAATCCACTCAATATGTAAGAAGTGTCTTGTCACACGGGGTAGATTCATATAATCTATTCTTCTATCCAATAAAAAATGGTAAGGGTACATGCTGTAAAGTTATTCCAAGATTTTATGCGCCACCTTACTTTGTTGGTTATAAATTATCCCAAGTTGATGATGATGAAACTCTTGAATGGGAAGCAGCTAGATTAAAGGGGTTCATCACTAGTGGAATTAGCCTAACTTAAGTTATTGTTTAATTTTAGGATAACTAGGTTATAATATGGTTAACCGCTTTCATGAAAGGAAATTGATATGCAAAAGATTGTTGTTGTAGGGTCAAGTAATGTTGATACCACCCTCCATGTAGTAGATTTTCCAAAGCCTGGTGAAACTATTAACGCGTTAGATATTACTGAAGCCGGTGGTGGAAAAGGAGCAAATCAAGCTATTGCTGCTGCTAAAGCAGGGAGTGAAACTTACTTTATTAATCGTGTTGGAGAAGATTCATCTGGGCGATTTATCTTAAAGCAGTTGAAGTGCTATGGGGTCGATACTACTTATGTTCAAACCACTTCTGGTACTAATACAGGACATGCATACATTAATTTAAATGAGGCTGGTCAAAATAATATTATTATTGACCATGGTGCTAATTATGAATTAAGTGTTGAAGATATTGATGCTGCAGAAGAATTGATCAAAGATAGTGATGCAATTATTACGCAATTTGAAACACCAATTGAGGTAGCTATTGAAGCTTTCAAAATTGCTAAGAAAAATAATGTAATTACAATTTTAAATCCAGCCCCAGCAATTAAGGAACTTCCTAAGGAGCTATTAAAATTAACAGATTTGATAGCACCTAATGAAACAGAAAGTAGCCTAATTACAGGAATTGAAGTTAAGGACTTAGAATCAATTAAGGCTAATAGCGATAAATTACATGAATTAGGAGTTAAAAATGTAGTTATTACATATGGCGATAAGGGGAGCTACATTTCAACTGCTAATGTTGAAAAATTAATTCCAGCATTTAAAGTGGAAGCAGCAGATACAACTGGTGCTGGCGATACTTTTATTGGCTTTTTAACGAGTCAATTACAGGCTGATTTTTCAAATATTGAACAAGCTGCTACCTTTGCAGCTCGTGCATCATCAATTGCTGTGAGCAGATTAGGGGCCCAGCCTTCTATCCCTACTTACAACGAAGTTAATGAATTAATGGGGAGAGAATAATGGATAAAAATATGCAAGATGAACTGAAAAAAGAAGCTGCTAAAGTTGCAGCTGACAAGGTTCAAGCTGGTTCGGTTTTAGGTGTTGGAACTGGTTCTACGGTAAAGTTTTTTATTGATTGGTTAGGTGAACGAAAAGAAAAAGAAGGCCTAACTCTGAAACATATAGTTACTACTTCTAGTCGTTCAAAAAAGCAATTAGAAAGTTATGGCTTTAAAGTAGATGAATTGGCAGATGTTGATGAAGTAGATTTAACTGTTGATGGAGCTGACCGTGTTGATAGTCAATTAAACGGTATTAAAGGTGGCGGTGCAGCTTTAACACTCGAAAAAAATGTTGCTGTCAATTCAAAAAAGAATATTTGGATTGTTGATGAAAGTAAAGTAGTAGATCATTTATCTGGATTCAAATTACCAGTTGAAGTCTTACCAGTTTCTTGCATGCAAGTTAAAAAGCGACTTGAGAAAGAAGGGCTAAATCCAGAATTTAGAATGGATGGCAATAAAAAATTAACTACACATTATGGTAATTATATTTTAGATTTAAATATTAGCCCAATTCCTGTTCCAAATGGTTTGGCAGATTACTTAGATCATACTGTTGGCGTTGTTGAGCATGGCTTATTTTTAGGTATTTGTGATGAAGTAATCGTCGCTAAAAGTAATGGAACAATTCAAGAAATTAAGCGTTAATTTAACTTAATTTTAGAATAAGACAAAGATAATTATCTTTGTCTTTTTATTTTTGATATGATAATTTAAAAGATTTTTGAAGGAGAAAGCAATGAATAAGAAACCATTAATTATTAGTACTGATCCTGGTATTGATGATGCAGTAGCATTAACAATTGCTTTATTTGCAAAGGAACTTGATGTTAAGTTAATCGCGGCAACATGGGGAAATGTAAGTTTAGAAAAGACTTTGAATAATGCTCTAAAATTAGAAACATTTTTGGGTACTAAAGTACCCGTGGTTTCTGGTGCTAAGCTACCTTTAGTAAAGAAACCAATTGATGCATCAGAAGTACATGGTAAAAGTGGGATGGATGGATTTGATTTCCCAGAACCAGATAAAGGATTATTGGTTTCTGGTTTAGCAGCTACCAAAATTCATGAAGTTGTTGCTAATAGCCCTGAAAAAGTTACTTTGATGCAAATTGGACCAGCAACTGATTTTGCCTTGTATTTTAGACAATATCCAGATGATTTAGAAAAAATTGAAGAATTAGTTATTATGGGTGGTGCAATTGGCCGCGGAAATTATGGACCATATGATGAGTATAATGTTAGTGGGGATCCTGAAGCTGCAAAGATTGTTTTTGAAAGTGGTGTAAAGATTCGCGTTGCACCTCTTGAACTAGGTCATCAAGCTTTTGTTAAGCAAGATACAATGGATGTAGTTAAAAATTATGGAAAAACTGGAGAAATGCTGTATTCCATTCTTTCTAATTTGCATGATGGCACTTTGTCAGATGGCCTTGAGATTTATGATGCTTTGGCAGTAGGGATGCTACTAGCACCAGAAATGTATACTTTTAAGCCTGCTTTTGTAGCAATTGATACAAATGATTCGTATACTTATGGTGCTAGTGTAATGGATTTTGATAATTTCTTTGGTAAGCCAGTAAACGCAGAAATTGGTGTATCAATTAATCGTGAACAATTTGTAGATTGGTTTGCTAAAGTTTTAAAAGAAGCAGATAAATAAAGAGAGAAGATTGAAATGACAGATTTCGTTTATCGTGCTGTAATGCGTGATATTAAGCAAAATATTCTCGCTCAAAAGTATGAGGACATGCGTTTACCAGATGAGCGAAGCTTGGCTAGTCACTATCAAGTTTCACGCTCTTCAATGAAGCGGGCGTTGGAATTATTAGCACAACAGGGTATTATTTTCAAAAAGCGTGGAAGCGGAACTTTTATTAATCCACTGTATTTAAAAAATCAAGCATTATTTCGCTATGAAGGCTCTAACTTAGGGTTAACTGATAGTTTTAAAGTTCCTGGCAAAAAGCAACAGATTAAGCTGCTAGAGTTTAAAGTTATTAATGCTAGCAAAGAATTAGCTCAAGACTTATTTATCAATGAAGCCGACTTTGTCTATCAATTCAAAAGACTTCGTTTACTTGATAATCAGCCATTTTTAATCGAAACTGGGTATTTACCAATAAAAATTGTCCCTGAACTTACTCCAGAAATTTTAAAAGATTCGCTATTTAATTATTTAGAAGATACTCAAAACAAAACAGTTACTAGATCGTTTTTGAATATTACAGTTGAACCTTCTAATTCAGAAGATCAATCAGAACTGGATTTGCAAACTAATGAACCAGTAGGTGTTATGGAGGGAATTTTCTTTTTAGATGATGGAACTCCATTTGAAGTGTCTAATATGCGAATTCATTATAAATATATGCGATATAACAGTTTTGTTAATTTGAACCAATAAGAATAAGGCCAATAGTGACCTTATTTTTTATACTTAAAATTGGACCCAACCAATTATTAAATAAGTTGAACTTTTGCAAAAAGTTGGGTATTATATAAGTGTAAAAAAGAAATTTAATTCCTTAAAAGGAGAACTAAAATGACAGTTAATTTTGATTCACAAGACTACTTAAGAAGTGTTGATGCATATTGGCGTGCAGCTAATTATTTATCAGTTGGCCAATTGTTTTTAATGAAGAACCCATTATTAAAGACAGAATTAAAGGCTGAAGATGTTAAGCCTAAGCCAATTGGTCACTGGGGAACTATTGTCCCACAAAACTTTATTTACGCTCACTTAAACCGTGTAATTAAGAAATATAACTTAAACATGTTTTACATTGAAGGCTCTGGTCATGGTGGCCAAGTAATGGTTTCTAACTCATATCTTGATGGCTCATATACCGAAAGATATCCAGAAATTACTCAAGACGAAGCAGGAATGACCCGCTTATTTAAACGTTTCTCATTCCCAGGCGGTGTAGCTTCACATGCTGCTCCTGAAACTCCAGGATCAATTCATGAAGGCGGAGAACTTGGTTACTCACTTTCACATGGTGTAGGTGCAATTTTAGATAATCCTGATGTAATTGCAGCCGTTGAAATTGGTGATGGTGAAAGTGAAACTGGCCCACTTGCAGCTAGTTGGTTTAGTGATAAGTTCATTAACCCAATTCACGATGGTGCAGTTTTACCAATTCTTCAAATTAATGGTTTCAAGATTTCTAACCCAACAATTGTTTCAAGAATGAGCGATGCTGACTTAACTAAATACTTTGAAGGCATGGGTTGGAAGCCATACTTTGTAAACGTTCATGGCTTAAGTCATATGGATGCACATGAATTGATGGCTAAGACAATGGATAAGGCTGTTGAAGATATTTTAGCTATTCAAAAGCATGCTCGTGAAACTGGTGACGATTCAATGCCACAATGGCCAATGATGGTCTTGCGTGCACCAAAAGGTTGGACTGGTCCTAAGTTTGACCTAGATGGTAACCCAATCGAGAATTCATTTAGAGCCCACCAAATTCCAATTCCTGTAGATCAAAAGCATATGGAACACAAGGATATGCTTATCGACTGGATGAAGAGTTACAAGCCAGAAGAATTATTTAATGAAGATGGCTCACCAAAGGATATTGTGCTTGAAAATACTGTTCAAGGTGACCAAAGAATGGCAATGAATCCAGTTACTAATGGTGGTATTAATCCTAAGCGTCTTCATTTACCAGACTGGAGAAATTACGCAATTGATTTTGACAAGCCAGGTAGTGTTGAAAAGCAAGATATGGCTGAATGGTCTAAGTACTTAAATGAAATTGCTAACTTAAACCCAACTAATTTCCGTGGTTTTGGTCCTGATGAATCTAAGTCTAACCGTTTATTTACTATTTTGGATGGTCAAAAGCGTCAATGGATGGAAGATATCAAAGAACCAAATGATGAAGACTTAGCTCGTTCAGGTAGAATGATTGATTCTCAATTATCAGAACATCAAGCAGAAGGCTGGCTTGAAGGCTACGTCTTAACAGGTCGTCACGGCTTCTTTGCAACTTATGAAGCCTTTGGCCGAGTAGTTGACTCAATGCTTACTCAACACATGAAGTGGTTAAGAAAGGCTAAGGAACAATACTGGAGACATGACTATCCAGCTCTTAATATCGTTGATACTTCAACTGTGTTCCAACAAGACCACAATGGTTACACTCACCAAGATCCAGGTTTGTTAACTCACCTCTTTGAAAAGAATCGTCCAGATTTAATTCATGAATATTTACCTGCAGATACTAACTCATTACTTGCAGTAAGTAATAAGGCTTTTGCAGATCGTGAATGTATCAATGTTTTGGTAACTTCAAAGCAACCTCGTCCACAATGGTTCAGTAAAGAAGAAGCTCAAAGATTAGTTGAAAATGGTCTTAGCTACATTGATTGGGCATCAACTGATGATCACGAAGAACCTGATGTGGTCTTTGCCTCAACTGGTACTGAACCTACCTTGGAAACATTAGCTGCAATTGACTTATTGCATAAGAACTTCCCAGATCTTAAGATTCGTTATATTAATGTCTTGGATGTAATGAAGTTACAAAGCCAACGTAAGAACCCCAATGGTTTGTCAGATGAAGAATTTGATCGCTTATTTACTAAGAATAAGCCAGTTATCTTTGCATGGCATGGCTTTAAGCCAATGATGGAATCAATTTGGTTTGACCGTCACAACCATAATGTTTCAATCCATGGTTATGAAGAAAATGGTGACATTACTACTCCATTTGATATGCGGGTCTTGAATGAAATTGACCGCTTCCACTTAGCTAAAGATGCAGTAGAACGCCTTGACTTGCCAGCTGCAGGCTTTGTTGATGAAATGGACAAGCTTTTATCTAAGCACCACACATACATTCGTGACAATGGTAAAGATATTCCTGAAGTTACTGAATGGGAATGGAAGGGCTTAAACTAAGTCTGAAAATATTAAGTGTCTGACTTTTGGTCAGGCGCTTTTTTGTTGATGAAAATATTAGTAAACTACAATCATTTTTCTTATAATATAAGTTGAAAGTGTAACTTGATTGGAGAGATATATTATGGATTTTGAAGAGGTGTTTAATAAAGAGCGTGCAACTCGTAAATTTTCAACTCGCAAGGTTGATGATGAGTTAATCAAAGAGATTATCAAAAAAGCTCAACAATCTCCCTCATTGCTTAATTCCCAACCATGGAGAGCATATGCAATTACTGGAGGCGCTTTATTAAAACTGAAACGTGAAAATAAAGCTTATATTGCACGTAAAGTTCCTGTTAGTGAAGACTTTTCAACAATGTTGTCAATTGATTGGTCTACTTTTCCTAGTCAAAACATGTCTAATATGGGGGCTTTTGTTACTTACTTTTTGCATAATAAGACAGAATTATTTGAGAATGCCAATAATAACATGTTTTATGCTCCTGCGATTATTTTTTTGACAATACCAAAAAAATCACCAGCATGGTCAGTTTTTGATTTAGGTATTTTTGCTCAGAGTATTATGCTTTTAGCAATTAATCGCGGGCTTGATACGATGCCAGCTCATTCATTAGTTGCATATCCTGATTTAATTAGAAAATATACTAATATTCCAGATGATGAAGCAATTGGTATGGCTATTGCGATTGGTTATGCTGATAAAGCAGCTGAGGTGAATTCTCCAACTTATATTCCTGGTAGAGTTCCATTCGATAAAATTTTCAAATTAATTAAATAAAAGTCTAGCTAATGGTAAAATATAAATAGTTTATTATAATTTTTATTTTTAAAGGTGATATAAAAATTGGATACTAGTCAGATAGTGACTAATTTAGTCGCTACACTTATTATTTTTGGATTTGCTACATTTTTTGTTATTTCCGAGTTTGCACTTGTTCAGACGAGACCTAGCCAGCTTGAAGACATGATTGCTAACAAAGAAGGAAATTTGAAAAAGCTCAAACGAGCTTTGCATATGGTTAGAAACCTTAATGAGTATCTATCAACCACACAAGTAGGTACTACTTTAGTTGGGGTTGTTTTAGGTTGGTTCTCCACGGATACTCTATCAGAACTTATCATTAGAGGATTAAAAATTAGTCCACTTAGTGAATCCTTAGCTAAATCTATTGGGGCAGTACTGGGCGTATTGCTGTTAACTTATTTAGAAGTTGTTTTTACGGAAATTGTTCCTAAAAATATAGCTATTGATATGCCAGTAAAAATGTTAATGGTAATTGTAACTCCACTTAAATGTTTCCATACCTTGGTTTATCCATTTGTTTGGATTCTTAATACTAGCTCTAATGGTGTCTTAAAGTTAATGGGCTTTAAGGAAGCAGCTGAAGAAAATGAAATTTATTCACAGTCAGAAATTATTAAGTTATCACGCTTAGCTGTAACAGGTGGTGCTCTTGATAAAGAAGACTTGAAATATATGGAGCGGGCTTTTGAGTTAAATGATAAAGTAGCTAAAGATATTATGACTGATAGAACAAGATTAACTGTTCTTGATGCTACTGATACTGTTAAGACTGCTTTAAAATTATATTTGGATGAAGGCTTTAGTCGATTCCCTGTTGTTCGTGATAATGATAAGGATGATGTTGTAGGTTATGTTTATGCTTACGATATTGTAGAGCAGAGCAATGAGGGAAATAATGCTTCATTAAGTAGATTGATTCGTGCTATCATTACAGTACCAGAATCAATGCCAATTCAAGATATTCTACAATTAATGATTCAAAAACATACTCCAATCGTTTTAGTTGTTGACGAATATGGTGGAACTAGTGGGATTGTTACTGATAAGGATATTTATGAAGAGCTTTTTGGATCAATTAAAGATGAAATCGATGACGTTTCTGATGAATATATTATCCGAGATAAGGATGGCAAAGTCCGTGTTTCAGGGAAAACCACTTTATATGACTTTGAAAGATTTTATCATAAAAAGCTTAAAGCCTTTCAAGATAGCGATATAATCACAATTGGTGGTTATATGATGGAACACTATCCAGATTTGAAAAAAGGTGATAGTGTAACTGTTGAAGGCTATAAATTTGAAGTTGCTGAAATTGAGCAAGGCTTCATGAGATGGTTCAATGTTGAAAAACTGAATGATAATTCTAAAACTACGGAATAATATTCATAAAAAAGCACTGACAAATTAGTGCTTTTTTTGTTATTATTAATTTAAATAGTATTGATAGATAAGGATTCAAGGATAGGTTAGTAATGAGAGATAATATCGAAGATATTTTAGAAAGTACTTTATTTAGTCGTGATGATATTCACGAAATGTGTGTCCGGTTAGGTAAGCAATTAACTGAAGATTATGCTGGAAAAGAACCAGTGTTAGTAGGAGCATTAACTGGTGCAATTTTCTTCATGACTGATCTTGCTCGTGAAATGGATGTGCGTTGTAAGATGGACTTTATTGATGTTTCTAGTTATGGCAATGGTACAGAATCATCTGGAAAAGTTAAATTAGTTAAAGACGTCACTACTGATGTAAAGGGCAAGGATATCTTGATTATTGAAGATATTGTTGATACTGGTCATACTTTGAAGTTTATGAAAGAACATTTTATAAGCTTGGGAGCAAAGAGCGTGAAGTGTGTAGCACTTTTAAATAAACCATCACGAAGAGTAGATAATGTATCAGTTGATTATTATGGCTCTGAAGTTGAAAACCAATTCGTTGTTGGATATGGATTAGACTTTTACAATATGTTTAGAAATATTCCATACATCGGCGTCGTAAAGCCTGAAGTAATTCAAGCATATGCAAATAAATAAATATAAAGAGGCTATATTTCACGGTGAAGTGAAATACAGCCTCTTTTATTACTTATTCTGTTTTTTCTTATAAAAGTAGATTGGCAGTCCCAATGCAGTAAGCCCAGATCCAATCAATGATAACCAGAATTGGTTAATGATTGTCATTATAATGATAAAAATCCCACCTGCTAAGGCAATTATTGGTGTAATTGGATAAAATGGCACTTTAAATGGTCGCTTGAGATTAGGCTTACGACGACGTAAAACAGGCTGGCAAAGTGTTAACATAATCGTAAAAAACCACATTACGAATACCAGCATATCTGTTAAAATATCGAAATTACCTAAACTAATCATGAGCATTGTAATAATCCAGATTGTAACTGCTCCCCAAACAGGTACACCAGTTTTTTTATTAGCTTGCTTAAATTTTTTAGAAAATGGTAATAAGTTATTTTGAGCTAAAATATACGGAGCTCTCATACCTGTAAGCATGAAAGCATTAGCTGCTCCATAACAAGAAATTAAAATTCCAATTGTGACTAGTTTACCACCCATATTGCCAAATAGCTTAATGCTAGTATTAAAAGCGGTATTTTGGTTACCGAAAATACTGTTGAATGGCAATATTTTTAAAAATACAAAGTTAACCAAAACGTAAATTGCAGTGACAATTCCCAATCCCCAAATTAGAATTTTAGCCATATCTTTTTGGGGATTTTTTAAATCTCCAGCTAAATTAGTCACGCTGACCCAGCCATCGAATGCAAAAAGAGCAGATAGTAAACCACCACTAATAGCAGTTACTAAAGGAACAGCATTTTTTGAAGCAAAGCTAGTAAAACTGAAATGTTGTTCAGGAGCCATTAAGCCAAAGATGATGATTAAAATAAGTGGGATAACTTTAATGACAGTAACAATTGATTGTAACTTACTTGAAAATTTGGTCCCTAAAAGATTAGTCAAGAAAATAAAAGTTATCATGCACAATGAAATTGGTAGAGCAGCAATTTTATTTCCAAAGAGGTTGCTAGCTTGCGTACCAAAAATTGAGCTGCTGGCCCCAGCTTCAGCTGGGAAGTAAACAATAATTTGCGCCCAACCGAATAGAAAGCCCCAGATGCTACCATAAGTGTATTCTAAATATTGAATTGATCCATTTACAGGTAATTCTGCAGCGACTTCTGCTATAGTTAATCCAGATGCAAGTGATAAAAATCCAGCCAAAAGCCAGACAAATATTGTTAATCCAGCAGAGTTAGTTTGATGACTGATTGTTCCTATTTTAAAAAATACACCGGCCCCAATGACGCTACCAACTAGTGTTGCGAGGCCTTGGGCAAAGGTAATTTCTTTTTTCAATTTTTTCTCCTCTTTTAATTAGTTAATAATGAAGTATATTGAAATTATACTAGATAAACCACACAAAGTCTTGGTATAGCTAGAAATATTGGTTAAAATGTTTCTAGGAGGATTTATTGTGCCACATTTTCGACATCGTTCTACATTACCATTAATTATTATTAGTCTCATTTGTGTAATTTGTGCCTTGTTTTTTGCATATCGTTCATTACCCAAAAGAACAACCTTGCCAACTGGTTCAAATTTAAGTGTGGTTGGGGTCAAGCTTGATCAATATCGCGACTCGGTTGACTTACACAAGTTGCAAGCAGCAGGAATTTCATTCGTCTATTTACGAGCTACACAAGGGAAATCTTATTTTGATGATGAGTATGATCGTTATCGCAGTCAAATTCAGGGAACTAATTTAGCTTTTGGAAGTGTTCTATATTTTAGTGATGAATCAACTGTTAAGGCTCAGTATAGATATTTTAATAAAAAGACCAATTCTAACACTGGAAGTCTGCCAATTTTGCTAGAAGCTGCTCCGGGGAGTAATAGTAATAAATTATCTTTTTGGAAACATATGGGGCAATTAGCCACTTTATTTTTGAAAGATGGAAAAAGTGTTATGGTTCAAGGAAGTATTAAATACAAAAAATACTTCCCAATTTCCACTAAATTTATGTCTACAGATAATCGGGCCCCGAATAAGTTACAATATGCGTTTTGGCGCTATACGAATAAAGGTCATGTAAAGAATGTAGAAGCAATGGAGTATGACGTTGAAATGTATGCATATAACGGTACAATGGGTCAATATAAACAACTTTATGGAGATTTAACACAATAATGTATTCAGAAAAAATTCAAACAGTTTTGAATAAAGAAGGAAAAATTAATCCTACTTTGATTCAAAAAGCTAGTTATGAAAGTCTTAAAAGCGGTTCAAATGTTATAGGGTTAGCCAAAACAGGAACAGGAAAAACTTTGGCTTACAGTTTACCTTTGTTAGAAACTACTAAGCCTGGCGATGATGCGAGTGTAGTGATTTTTGAACCAACTACTGAATTAGCAATTCAAACTAGAAATGCTATTCGTCCGTATGCTTTAGCACTTGGTTTGAATGTTTTGGCTTTAGTAGGTAGTGGTAACCGAAGCAGACAAATTGAGCAACTCAAAAAGAGGAAGCCAGAAATTTTAGTTGTAACACCAGGACGTTTTTTTGATTTATTTTCAGATAATAAGATTAAGCTTAGTAAAATTCAAAAATTGGTTATTGATGAAGCTGATGATATTTTAGAATTTACTAAGTTGGAATTGCTTTCTAGCCTGGGACAAAATTTACCAACTACTAGTCAAGTGGTTTTATTTGGGGCAACTGAAAGTAGCGTAACTCAAGAAGCTGAAGAGTTATTTGCAACTAACTTCTTCTTGATTGATGTTCGACCAGAACAAAAAAGCCCAGTTGAACACTATTTCTTAAAAGTAACTAATCGGTATAAGATTCAATTCTTGCAACGATTGGTAAAGTTAGATGGCTTTAAAGGAATCTTATTTTTTGATTCTAATGAAACTTTAGAAAAATTTGCTAGAATTTTTAGCCATTCACAGACTAAATTTGACTTATTAACAAATAATCAACCTAAAACTAGACGTCAAAAAGCTATTAATGATTTAGTTGCTGGTAAAACACGTTTGCTTTTAGCGACTGATTTGGCAGCACGTGGTCTTGATATTCCTAAATTAACTTACGTGGTTAATTATGAATTGCCTGAAGATGAAAACACGTATTTACACCGTGCCGGTAGAACTGGACGAATGGGCCATGATGGTTTTGTTGTGACCTTGGGTGATGATCATGATTTACGGGATATGCGTAAATTACTTTCGGATATTGATTTAAAGCAAGTCTATTTTAAAGGATTTGGTTTATCAACTGAAAAGCCTAAAAAGACAGAAAAGAAACAACTAGAAAAGGCTGTTTCTAATGAAGTTAAGAAAGCGAAAAAGCATCACAAAAAGCGTAAAAGAAATCAAAAAAATAAGGGATATCATCCCAGAAAAGAGAAAAAGTAGTGGGAATTACAAAAAGATTTATCTATTTTTTAGAGCGCTGGGTACTTCCATTAGCAACTACTATGGCCAAGTGGCGTTGGTTAGTTGCTTTAAGGGATGCTTTTATTTCAGTAATGCCAATCAGTATTGTGGGTTCTTTGACGGTATTAATTCCTGGTTTAATTAATGCTGCTAAAGCGGAATTAGGCTTAGGAGCTATTACATATGCTCTAATGCCGGTAGTTAATATTTCCAATCTAATTTATCAAGGTACTTTTAAACTGTTTTCAATATATTTTGCTTTAGCTTGGGGTTATCAATTAGCGAGAAGCTTTGAAGTTAATCGGCTTGCTGGAGCGATAACATCGTTAGGCTGTTATTTGATGAGCATAGCTAATGTTGTGAAATTAAATCTCAATGGTGATGAAGTTTCAATAAAAAATGCTTTTAATACTAGCCAACTTTCGAGTTTAGGGTTGTTTACATCACTTATTTTTGGAGCAGCTGGACTAGCAATTTTTATATTAATGACCAAAGCTAGATTAACATTGCGATTTAGTTCATATATGCCCCATGCTGAGGAAGCTGCTTTTATTGCCTTGATACCGATGATTATTAGTTTGAGTGTTATTGGGGCAATTAATTATATTTTCCAAATGGTAACTGGAACTTATTTTGGAAATTGGCTATTAACTACTATTCAAAATCCTTTGACTAAAATGGGGCAGGGCTTTGGAATAGTATTATTAATCACATTTTTATTACACGCGTTTTATTTCTTCGGCATTAATGGGATGAGTGTATTAGTACCAGTTATTGATTCAATATGGCTTACTCCTCAGAATGCAAATTTGGCAGCAGTAAAGTCAGGACATGCAGTTCGTTATTTATGGACTAGAAATTCCTTTGACATCTATAGCTGGATTGGTGGAACTGGGGATACCTTAGTTTTAATTCTGTTAATATTGCTGATTTCAAAACGAAGTGATTTCAGAACTTTAGCTAAGATAGCTATTGGACCGGGATTTTTTAATATAAATGATCCAATAGTCTGGGGATTGCCATTGGTTCTAAATCCAGTATATTTAATTCCATTTATTTTAGCACCAATAGCTAACGTTACCTTGGCCTATTGGGCAACAGCTTGGCATTTAGTTGAGCCAGTTTCAACTTCCGTTCCAAATGTTATTCCGCCATTTTTAAATGCTTTTTTAGCAACCAATTATGATTGGAGGGCATTGGCTTTAGTAGCGCTAAATATGATAGTAGCGATTTTAATTTGGTTACCATTTGTTTTGGCTGGTGAAAGGATAGCAAAAGAGCAAGAAAAACGTAATCTTTTTTCATTTGAATATTAAAAAAGTTGGGTACAATAAGTAAAAGTATGATAGAGTTATATTGTACCTTGGCCACGTAGCTCAGTAGGATAGAGCCACTGTCTCCTAAACAGTAGGTCGCCAGTTCGATTCTGGCCGTGGTCATATTTTTATGCTAAAAAAGGTTGATATTGTCTACGTTTAAAAACGAAGAATATCAACCTTTTTGTATCTAACTTTTCTCCATAAATAAAAACTTAGAAAAATCCCCTTTAAATGCTTTCTTATCATTTACAACCTTTAATAACTCTTCTTCAGTAATTCCTTTAAAATCTAAAAATGCTTTTAAAACTGTATAAACATCTGCCAATTCTTCAATTAAATTTTCTTCACTTGTAGCATCTTTTACTTCATTAGCTTCTTCTACAATTTTATTTTTTAGTGCTGGAAGAATTTCGTCTTGGTTGAGTTTTCTAAATTTTGCATT
This sequence comes from Lactobacillus jensenii DSM 20557, assembly GCF_001436455.1. Lineage (GTDB taxonomy): Bacteria > Bacillota > Bacilli > Lactobacillales > Lactobacillaceae > Lactobacillus > Lactobacillus jensenii. Next base: position 127 of record NZ_AYYU01000008.1, on the reverse strand, counting down.
AGTTACAAATTCTGGTATTTTATCTCGTACTAATTTATTCATGTTTAATACTTCTTTCTATAATTGTTCTTATTATCATAAGAACTGATTATGTATTATGAGACCGTAAAATAGTTTGTGTAAGGAT
>NZ_AYYU01000079.1 GCF_001436455.1 Lactobacillus jensenii DSM 20557 | reverse complement strand
CGAGCTACCAGACTGCTCCATCCCGCGATAATACATTATATTTAATTTTTTAAGACCCTTTATGGACCTTGTAGGACTCGAACCTACGACAAGACGGTTATGAGCCGTCTGCTCTAACCAACTGAGCTAAAGGTCCAAGCGTACAATAGCGGCGGGGGGGATCGAACCCTCGACCTCCCGGGTATGAACCGGACGCTCTAGCCAGCTGAGCTACACCGCCAAAATGTAATCAAATTAAGAATTTAATTACTATCGGGAAGACAGGATTCGAACCTGCGACCCCCTGGTCCCAAACCAGGTGCTCTACCAAACTGAGCCACTTCCCGATTATGCACCCTGTAGGACTCGAACCTACAACCTTCTGATTCGTAGTCAG
>NZ_AYYU01000078.1 GCF_001436455.1 Lactobacillus jensenii DSM 20557 | reverse complement strand
AACAATTTCTACTTCAAAATTTATTCATTTAATATCTACCAAACATATTTTTGCTTTGATATAATTAAAAAAGCTCGTCAAAAGACGAGTTAGTAGTTCAAGAATAACTACATCCTCCCATTTCATTTATTCAACTTGGAGGTGCTTGTATGTTTATTCGGAATAGACTGGGGTTGTGCCTTAATGGCTGAAGTCATTATTGCAATTGGCAAAGCAAGTATATACTTTGCACTTGCCTATGCGATAATAAAAAAAGCTAATCATAAAGATTAGCTAACAACCCTAGTTATTCAACTACGTTCGAGGGTAACGGACCGCAACTCCGTTGCCCTCTTTTCATTTCAGTTATAATTATATGAAATCTAATAGTAAAAAG
>NZ_AYYU01000077.1 GCF_001436455.1 Lactobacillus jensenii DSM 20557 | reverse complement strand
ATGGGCAATTTGAATAATGCTCAAAAGGATACTGCTTTAAAGGCCGTTGTAAATGCAACTCCAGAATCAGCTGTAGTAAAGGTACAAAACACTGCCCAAACTACTGATGATAATATGAGTGACTTGTCAACTGATGCTAACTTCAAGAATGCAGACGATATTAAGAACAGTAGTAATTATGTAAATGCAGATAAAAATTTGAAGGATGCTTACGACAAAGCAGTAGAAAATGCCAAGGCTTTGTTAGATAAAATCAATGGTTCAAGTACTGGTGATGTTTCAACTGAATCAGCAGTAGTAAAAGCTGCTAAGCAAGCGGTAGATGAAGCCTTAAACGCTTTGAATGGTGATAGCAATTTAAGCAAGGCAAAAGAAG
>NZ_AYYU01000076.1 GCF_001436455.1 Lactobacillus jensenii DSM 20557 | reverse complement strand
ATGCACTGGTTCGAATCCAGTTAACCCAATAATTAAGAGTTAGCTTTGGTTTCAAAACGCTTTAAGCATTGAAACTAAAGCTTTTTTATTTTTCCGTGTGTAGTAGAAATTAATTGAAAACAGTAAAAAGGAACAATATTAGGAGCAATATTTTTCCGAAAATTAGCTAATCGCAGTACTTTTAAAATTGGTCTACTTGGCTCGGATACGTCACTTTATATTTAAACATATCTAATAAAATAATCTTTCATAGTATGTGAAGCCTTCGGGCTTCTTTTTTGTTTAACTATTTATCATTAAAATAAGTGCCTCAAAAAAATTAATTTATAACTTGCTTTTTTAAAAAATATCATGTACTATATTTAAGTAACGTTTCGGAGGAGTAGCGAAGTGGCTAAACGCGGCGG
>NZ_AYYU01000075.1 GCF_001436455.1 Lactobacillus jensenii DSM 20557 | reverse complement strand
CTATTTACACAAAAAATTTGACAGTTTCAGATTTTAATATTTAAATCGTGGAATATACTTGTATCAATATTTTCTTCTTTAGTTAAAAAGATAATAGATTTTTGGGGAAGTTTCCTTTTACGAAAATGCCACATTATTAAATAAAAAAGAATACTAAATGTAATAACGAGTATTGAAAATAAATTAGGAACTATCATTAGATTAAAGGTAAATATAAATGCATTAATAGCACCATAATATGTGCAATAAAAAATAAAAAATCCTAAGTTTAAAAACAAAAGTATAGCATAAATTACTTTTATGAAAGGACTAGTTAAAGCAATATGCAGAGTTAAATTTCTTAGCCTTTTTTTATCTTTTTCAGTTAAATCAGATATGACCATGTGATATTAAACCCTTTCTGTTTGTTATTTCAGTTTTTAGATAATATCTTTT
>NZ_AYYU01000074.1 GCF_001436455.1 Lactobacillus jensenii DSM 20557 | reverse complement strand
TTCATCAACTTTTGGAGATTTAACAAATCGGCACCGCTACTCCCACTACCTTTGGAATTGATAATAATGTTTTCCGCATTATTTTTTAGCTGAATACTTTTATCTTCATCATCATAGAGATGAAAGCTATAACGCAATTTACCTCTACCAAATGGATCAAATGCACATAAGAAAATTAAATATGTTCTAGTAAGCGAAGTATACGGTTCTCCTCTATCCAAGGTGTCACGGTCCATTGATGACTGATAGTATCTCATTCTCGGCCCAATATCATGATTGTTATTTACTTGCATCTCCACGTCGTACAAGTTTCCAGCTTGGTCTTTGACCGCAATATCAAGCCTAACAGATTTACTTTGCTTGTCACTTTTAGTCCCCAGCTCTTTTTGAGTATCAATACTTTCTACCGATACAACATTTACATCTGGTAGCACAGCTTGGATAATCGCCTTACAAAAACGTTTATTTTGCA
>NZ_AYYU01000073.1 GCF_001436455.1 Lactobacillus jensenii DSM 20557 | reverse complement strand
AGCCTTGGAAGAAGGTTAAGTTGGGGGAAATTGCAACAACATATTCCGGTGGTACACCAAAAGCCGGAAATAAAAAATATTATAATGGTTTAATTCCGTTTATTAGATCTGGAGAAATACATAGTAATAAAACTGAATTGTTTATCAGTGAAGCTGGGCTTAAAAATTCTTCGGCAAAAATGGTAACAAAAGGAGATTTGCTTTATGCTTTATACGGTGCAACAAGTGGTGAAGTAGACATTAGCAAAATAAATGGTGCTATTAATCAAGCTGTTTTAGCAATAATACCTAAACAATATAATCCATATATAATTTCTCTCCTTCTTTCTAAAAAGAAAGATGCAATTTTAAGTAAATACTTGCAAGGTGGACAGGGGAATTTGTCTGCCGAAATTGTAAAAAGTATAAAATTAATCCTTCCCTCAAAAAATGAAGAAAGTTCATTGTATCCACTTTTTAAAGTCCTTGATAATCTTCTTTCTCTTCAACAACGAAAATTAGAG
>NZ_AYYU01000072.1 GCF_001436455.1 Lactobacillus jensenii DSM 20557 | reverse complement strand
GATTTCGTGGGTTTGATGAGCCTTGGAAGAACAAAAAATTTTTAACTTTTTCATCTAAAATTACAAAAAACTCTACTTCAGATGATATTGATTTTCCAAGAATTGAATTTGAAAATATCGTTTCTGGTGAAGGGAAATTAGCTCAGAATCGTTCCAAACTTAATCATATAAAATCAGGAATTAAATTTGATAAAGGTGATATTCTTTTTGGTAAATTGCGACCTTATCTTAAGAATTGGTGGCTAGCTGAATTTCCAGGTGTTGCAGTCGGAGACTTTTGGGTTATTCGTGCAAAAGATAATCGCTATTTTTTATATTACTTAATCCAAGCACCATTATTTGAAAAAGTTTCCAATTATACAACAGGTACAAAAATGCCTCGTTCAGATTGGAATTACGTATCAAATACTTTTTTCAAACTACCTAAAATCGACGAACAAGAAAAAATTGGTAGAATTTTAGATAAAGTTGATTCTCTTCTTTCTCTTCAACAACGAAAATTAG
>NZ_AYYU01000071.1 GCF_001436455.1 Lactobacillus jensenii DSM 20557 | reverse complement strand
TGATGAGCCTTGGAAGAAGGTTAAGTTGGGGAGAAATGTCAAAAGAATACGCAGAAAAAATAAAAATCTAGAAACTAATATTCCCTTAACAATTTCTGCACAATTTGGCTTAGTTGATCAAAGAGATTTTTTTGGGAGAGTTGTTGCCAGTGAAAATCTCGCAAACTATATTTTGCTTAAACGTGGAGAGTTTGCCTATAATAAAAGCTATTCTAAGGAAGCTCCATATGGTTCAATTAAAAGATTGGAAAAGTATAATGAAGGAGCGCTTTCCACATTATATATTGCATTTACACCTGAAAATATTAATTCTGATTTTTTAAAAGCGTTTTTCGACACTACTAAATGGTATTCTCACATAGTTCAAGTTTCTACAGAAGGTGCAAGGAATCATGGATTATTAAATATCTCACCACAAGATTTTTTTGAAATGAGTATAACTATCCCAAAAAGTGACGAACAAAATAATATTTCTAGGATTTATAATCTTATGAATTCCCTTCTTTCTCTTCAACAACGAAAATTAGAG
>NZ_AYYU01000070.1 GCF_001436455.1 Lactobacillus jensenii DSM 20557 | reverse complement strand
CTATTTACACAAAAAATTTGACAGTTTCAGAACTAATATATTGGCAACTTTTATTTGAATATTTATAGGTATTAAATTAACATTTATACCATTTAAAATTTCTTTTGTTAACTGAGGTTGTGCTCCACCTGTAATATATTTTTTTAAGTTTAAAGTGGTTAGATAATAGTAAAAATATAATTGATTGATAAGTTTAGAATCAATATCAACTACCATTGAATTTCCGGTTATCCATACAGGTCCAGGAACAAAATTAACAGCTCCTGTACTTGCACCTCTTGCACATATAGTAATTGCGTCATCTTTATGATTAAAGTTATAGTAGTGACCAATATATCCATTTGCACCAAAAACTTTATAGCCGTTGGTAGACATTTGAGTAGCAGTAATTGTTTCTGGTTGATACATATTTGAAACATCTTTTAGCTTATATTTAATCATATCTTTTTGACCATTAAAGAATAAATCCTTAGCAAAAATATGTGTCTTTAAGGCATAAAATATCTGCTTTTCTAGCTCTAATTTTCGTTGTTGAAGAGAAAGA
>NZ_AYYU01000007.1 GCF_001436455.1 Lactobacillus jensenii DSM 20557 | reverse complement strand
TTTACACAAAAAATTTGACAGTTTCTGTATTATAGATAAATAAACCCGGATTTATAGTTCATAATTTTATTACTAATCATTATAAAACACAATAACATTTACAAAAATGTGATATAAAACAAGAATTATAAGAGTGTTATTATTTAATAACGTACGATTTTTACGACAAGTAAAATTGCTACAATTCCCCAACAAAATAATCCGGTTGAAATTAAAATCCATTTTTTTAAATTGCTTTTTTCAGCTATTCCAAATACTACACAAAAAGAGCCAATTGTGATTAAAAAGCCACTAATTAATAAATAGAGAAATCGTAAATCCATTTAATTCCCTTCTTTTCAATAACTTATTAATAGCGTATCATAGGTATTAACGCGATGGAGGTAATTTTATGAAGCAAATTAAAGTAATGACTGTTTTTGGAACAAGACCAGAAGCAATTAAGATGGCTCCACTTGTTTTGAAATTGAAGTCAGATGCGCGCTTTGAAGAAGTGACTGTTGTTACTGCCCAACATAGGGAAATGCTTGATCAAGTATTAGATATTTTTAAGATTAAGCCAGATTATGACTTTAATATTATGCACAAGAATCAAACTTTAGCTGATATTACAACTAAGGTCATGACAATGCTTACTGATACAATAAAAAAAGAAAAGCCTGATGTTGTTTTAGTTCATGGTGATACTACTACTTCATTTGCTGCAAGTTTAGCAACTTTTTATGAACAAACTACTTTAGGCCACGTTGAAGCAGGTCTTAGAACTTGGAATAAATATTCTCCATTTCCTGAAGAAATGAATCGTCAATTAACTGACGTTTTAAGTGATTTATATTTTGCGCCAACTAGTTTAAGTAAGCAAAATTTACTTAAAGAAAGTCATCCAGAAGATAATATTTTTATTACTGGTAATACAGCAATTGATGCTTTACATGAAACTGTTCAAAAAGATTACCATCATGACGTTTTAGATGAAATTAAGCCAGGTAATCGTGTGATTTTAGTAACGATGCACCGCCGTGAAAACCAAGGCGAACCAATGCGCCGAGTATTCAAGGTGATGAAGCAAGTGGTTGATAGTCACGATGATGTTGAGATTATTTATCCAGTCCACTTGTCACCACGTGTGCAAGCAGTAGCCAAGGAAGTATTAGGTGGCGATTCTAGAATTCATTTGATTGATCCATTAGATGTTGTTGACTTCCATAACTTAGCGCAAAGAAGTTACTTTATTATGACTGACTCTGGTGGTGTTCAAGAAGAAGCTCCTTCACTTGGTAAGCCAGTTTTAGTTTTGCGGGATACTACAGAAAGACCAGAAGGTGTTGAAGCTGGTACTTTGAAGTTAGTGGGTACTGAAGTTGATAAAGTAAGAACTGAAATGGTTAAGCTTTTAGAAGATAAGGCTGCTTATGAAGAAATGGCCAATGCCAAGAATCCATATGGTGATGGTCATGCAAGTGACAGAATCATGGATGCGATTGCTTATTACTTTGATAAAGCCAATACTAAACGCCCAGCAGAATTTGAATAAAGTAATTTTAAAGCTAGATTTTGATTTCTAAAATATGTATTTTAAGGCTTGATTTCGACATTTTATCGAAATTGAGCCTTTTTAGTTTGCAAAAAGAGTTGACAAAAGCAACTATTTATAGGAGATAACCAATGCTTAACAATAAAGAAATTGATATAATTCGAAAATTTAATCGACAATATGTAATAGCACTTGGAGTACTTAATAAGAAGATTTTTAAAACGGATTTATCTTGGCCTGAAGGGAGAATTCTTGAGAAAATTGCTGAAGAAGATGAAATAACTCCAATTCAAATTGTACACAAATTAAAGATTGATAAAGGCTATACTAGTCGAGTAATTAGTCAATTAGAAAAGAAAAGGTTAATTGAAAAAATCCCTGATTCAAAAGATCGACGCTCTATTAAATTAGTTCTAACTGATAAAGGCTGTGAAGCATATAAATCAATTGATATTCGTTCGAATGATCAAATAAATAACTTAATTGAAAATTTATCAGATAATCAACAAATAGAATTTTATGAGAGTATTAGGCATGCAAATCAATTATTATTTGAAAGAAAGGAAAAATAGTTATGTGGTACGTTAAGAAATGGAATGAATTAACACCTGACGAAATTTGGCAAATATTGGATTTACGCATTTCTACGTTTGTTGTTGAACAAAAACGAATTTATCATGAAATTGATAAAACTGATCTCTCTGCTTTACATGTTTTTGCAATTGAAAATGATAAAATAGTAGCTTATGCTCGGGTCTTTTTAGATGGAAAACATGTTTCTTTTGGAAGAGTAGTTACTAGTGAAGCGGTCCGAGGTCAGGGATATGGGATGAAGTTATTAAAGAAAATCATGAATGCTATAAAAGAGAACTTCCCAGGAAGAGAAATTGAAATTGAATCTCAAGAACAGGTACAAGATTTTTACAAAAAAGTGGGCTTTAAGACTATTGGAGCGCCTTTCATTTTTGAATCAACGCCTCATATTAAAATGATTCATGAAAGTTTATAAGTTAGTTGATATATTGCAAAAGAAAAAAGGACCTTTAACGGTCCTTTTTCTTTTGTTTTGATTCGATTACGTATTGCCGAATTCGCTCTCTAATAAGATGGTCGTTTTTTTGAAAAACAGCTTTAGTAGTTAAATAGTTAAAAATACCTACTAATAATTGATCAATTAATTTAACCAAAACAGCATTCCAGCGAAGAACACTAAGGCCTACTAACATGATTAAGGTATCGGGGATGATACTGATGATTCTAAAAAGTAAAAAAGGCAACTAACTTACGCCATATTGACTTACTTGTATCAACATGATGAGTAAAAACAGCATAGTGATTGAAGTAAAATGAGGCTAAGTTAGAGATGATGAATGCTAAAGTATTAGCAAAAACTAAAACTACTTTAAAGTTATTGTGTAAAACGACAAAAACGATTGTGTTAATTAAAGCGGCAATGAAGCCGAAGAACATATAAACATATAAGTTTCTATACCGCCTTAATAATTTGCGCCCCTGCTTACGTAGTAGGGTGCGATCAGATTTAACCATTGAATTTTTCAGCTAATTCATCGGCAATTTCATCAATTTTAGCAATGTCATCATCATCAGGTGCATTTTCAACTGTTAAAGGCTTGACTACTTCTTCAGCTCCACAAGCTAAAAATACCTTTTCAAAGTCAAAAACATTTTCACAATAGTGGTCTTTGTAGGTTTTATCGCCACTACCCATAACTAAAAATCTTTTGCCTGTTAGGTCAAGGCTCTTTAGCTGATCGTAAAAATCTTCAAGTTCATCAGTCATCTTACCTTCACCATATGTATAAGTAACAAAAACACAGATATCTGCATTTAAATAATCACTTGCATCTGTAAAAGAAACATCGCTTGAATCTACTTCAAAGCCAGCATCTTGAAGGTCTTCTTCTAAAATTTCTGCCATATCTTCGTCATTTCCAGTCATACTGGCATAGACAATTTTTACTTGCATATTTTATTCCTTTTCTAAATAGTTAATACTAACTGTTAAATTTTAGCACATTATAACTTAAGAATTAATACTAGAGTGCGAATGTAGGCTTAATTTAGAAAAAGATTTATTTTTATAATGAAAAAGTATTGGAGAATAGTTTTTGTTAAAGTGAAAATAAGGCTATAATAGAAGTTGTATTAAACTTTTTTATTGAAGGAGACAATAATTTGATTACTTTAAAATCAGCTCGTGAACTTAAAGGAATGCAAAAATCAGGTCGTTTACTTGCTTCATTATTTGAAGCATTAAGAGATGTGATTAAACCTGGGATTTCAACTTGGGATATTGAAGAATTTGCCCAAAAATTTATGAAAGAGCGGGGTGGACGTTTATCAGAACAAGGCTTTGAGGGTTATAAATATGGTACTTGTATTTCTGTTAATGATGAAATTGCCCACGCAATTCCAAGAAAGAATCTTATTTTACAAGAAGGCGATTTAGTCAGTGTCGATGTAACTTGTAATTTAGATGGTTATGAAACAGATTCATGTACTACTTATCCAGTAGGTAAAATTTCTGAAGAAGATCAAAGACTTCTTGATGTAACTAAGAAGGCAATGTACTTAGGAATTGACCAAGCTCAAGTTGGTAATAGAATTGGTGATATTGGTGCCGTTATTCAACATTATGTTGAAGATGAAAATGGCTTTGGTGATGTTCGTGAATTAATTGGACACGGTATTCAACCTACTATTCACGAAGATCCAGAAGTTCCTCACTGGGGTAAAGCTGGTCACGGCTTACGTTTAAAAGAAGGTATGACTATTACTGTTGAACCAATGCTTGAAGCTGGTGGTGACTGGAGAATTATGCAAAAGACAGTTGATGATCCAAATGATGATTGGGTTTACTATGTAACTCCTGATGGTTCAAAGGCTGCTCAATTTGAACATACTTTTGCAATTACAAAAGATGGTCCTAAAATTTTAACTTTACAAAAGCCTTATGATGGTTTAGAAAAGTATTTACCACATTTTGATGAATTAGATGATTAAGAAATTTGATTGGCGACATTTTTTTAAGCTTTTATCTAAAAGAATGTCGCGTGGTGAGATTAATCAAGGCTCAATTGTTATAGCGTATTATTTATTATTTAGTATGTTTCCAATAATTATTATTGCTGGAAATATTATGCCGCTATTTCACTTAAAGCCTGGAGTGGTTGAAGAATACTTAATCTACGGTCTTCCAGCGAAAGTGGCAGATTTTATTATGCCAATTGTAAAAGCAGTATTACAAAAACAATCGACTGGTTATATTTCATTTGGGGTTTTAATTGCTTTATGGTCATTTTCTTCTTTAACTAATGCAATGAGAATTAGCATGAATCGAATCTATGGTGTTCGGCAACAAGAGTTGAGATTTTCATTTGGTAGAAAATTATTAGAACGTGGGGTAGTCGTTTTGATTACCGGTTCGATGATTGTTTTATTAATGCTTTTGACGATTGCTCTGACTTTTGGTCAAGAGATTTTAAATAGCGTAAAAGCTTTTTTAGGAATTAGTTACTTAGGGATTGAAAGTATCTTCACTTATAAGTGGCTTGTATTAATTGTTGTAATGTTAGTAGTAATTGCTTATTTTAACTTTGCTTTACCAAATGTACAAAAGCGTAAGCGAGCAATATGGCCAGGTGTTTTTGTTAATTTAATTGGTTGGGCTGGATTGTCATATCTTTTTGGTCTTTATTTAAGCCATTTTAAGCTTTCTTTTGAAAATTATGGTATTGTTGGTACCTTTATTATTTTTATGTTATGGTTGAACCTAAGTTCACTATTATTTTTGCTTGGTGTATGTGTTAATGCAACATTTGATGAATTAACACATGGTGATATTGAAATTCGTTAGTTATAAAGACATAATTTTGATATACTATTATTTATAATGGAAATAGAAAATAGGAAAGTGTGAACAAATGAAAGTTAGAAAAGCAGTTATTCCTGCCGCTGGATTAGGAACTAGATTTTTGCCTGCTACTAAGGCAATGCCTAAAGAAATGTTACCAATTCTTGATAAGCCAACTATTCAATTTATTGTTGAAGAAGCTAAGGCTTCAGGAATTGAAGATATTTTAATTGTTACTGGTAAGAGTAAGCGTCCAATTGAAGACCACTTTGACTCAAATCCTGAACTTGAAGCAAATCTTGAAGAAAAGCATAAAGAACAGCTTCTAGAATTAACACAAAGTATTACTAACTTAGGGGTTAACTTGTACTACACTCGTCAACCCCATCCAGCTGGTTTAGGTGATGCAATTTATCGTGCTAAGAGCTTTGTAGCTGGTGAACCATTTGTTGTTTTACTTGGCGATGATTTAATGAGTGATAAGATTCCTTTAACTCAACAATTGATTAACCGGTATAATGAAACTCATGCTTCAACTATTGCTGTAAAGCGTGTTCCACATGAAGATGTTTCAAAATATGGTATTATTGCTCCAGATGGCGAAATTGCTAATGGCCTTTACAATGTAAAGTCATTTGTTGAAAAGCCAGCTGTTGATAAGGCACCAAGTAACTTAGCTATTATTGGTCGTTACTTATTAACTCCTGAAATTTTTGATATTTTAGGTAAACAAAAGCCAGGTGCTGGTGGTGAAATTCAATTGACTGATGCGATTGATACTATGAACAAGACTCAACGTGTCTTTGCTCACGTATTTAATGGCGAACGTCATGATGTTGGTAATAAGGAAGGTTACCTTGAAACTTCAATCGAATATGGTCTGATCCACCCAGAAACTAAAGATGCTTTAAGAGAATATATCTTAGATTTAGCTAAAAAGCTTGAAGCTGAAAAGAAGCCTAACAAAAAGTAGTATTTACTAAAAGAAGACCTTTAAGGTCTTCTTTTTTACATTAAAATAGCAATTTGTTTGTTCACAATAAGTTGCAAGCCATAAACGGGAAATTCACGCTTATCAATAATAATTTGAAGTTTAATTTGTTTATTTTTAGTTCGAGCGGCAATATTAAAGATTTTTTCTTTAGTTAATGCACTAGCTCCTGAATAAAGATAACAATGGGTACTAGTGAGGCTTAATTTGCTTAGTGGCAAAAGTTCATTTTCTTTTTTTAAGTAAAATTGGGTTTGACCAGTTAAATCTTTGCTGGCTTGCAAAAAATCAATTAATCTCATTTATTAACTTTCTCTTTAATTAAATATTTCTTACTTTTTATATTCTTACATTTTGGATAATATCGTAAAGAAGAGCTAATTTTACTTTTTGATATTTCCTATCTACTCCCTTTAGTGATATACTGTTAAAAGCTTATTTTGAATAGTATATGAAAGACGGTGAAGAATATGATGGGAAAGAAATCGAAAAAATCTAAGCGTTTAAAATGGCTTAGTGCTATTCTTGCCTTGATAGTCTTAGCTTTTTTGGGGGCTGGAATGTACTTTTATAATGTAGCAATAGTTCCGGGCCACAAAACATTTTTAAGTAGTAATAAACCACTTACTAAGTCTGATTCCTTATATCAAGAAAAACTTTGGTATAAAAAGGCCACTAAAAAACATCTATACATGATGAGTAGTGACAATAAGTTACGTCTCGATGCCAATTATATCAAAAATAATAATTCCAAAAAGACTGTTATTATTTTGCATGGTTATATGAATAATAAAGATGGAATGGGTGAATATGCTGCTTTATTTCATTCTTTAGGCTACAACGTCTTGCTCCCAGATGCACGTGGACATGGTCAAAGTCAGGGAAATTATGTTGGGTATGGCTGGATGGAAAAAGATGACGTAAAAAAATGGATTCAGAAATTGCTCAAAGATAATCCTAAACAAGAGATTGTGATTTTTGGAGTTTCAATGGGTGGTGCTACGACAATGATGACTAGTGGCTTGAAACTACCTAGTCAGGTTAAGGCTTTTATTGAAGATTGTGGGTATACTAATGCTAAGAATGAAATTGAGCATGAAGCCCAAGCAATTTATTCGATGCCAACTTTTCCACGCTTCCCTTTGGTTGAAATTTTGAGTGGAATAACTCGTTTGAGAGCTGGTTATTTCTTGGGAGATGCTGATAGCATTAAGATGCTTAAGCATAATACAAAGCCGATGCTGTTTATCCATGGGGCAAAAGATACTTTTGTACCAACTGAAATGGTTTATAAGAATTATCGCGCTAGTCGTGGACCAAAACAGCTCTGGGTAGTGCCAGGTGCTAGCCATGCTAAATCATTTGCAACTCATCCCCATGAATATAAAGCTAAAATCAAAGCATTTTTAAATAAGTACATCAAATAGTAAAATTAGCATCAGATTTTGGAGAAATGAGAGGAAATTTGATGCAAGACATTTATATTATCGCCGCAAAGAGAACACCTTTTGGTCGTTATCGTGGTCAGTTAGCAGCTTTTAATGCCGTAGAGTTAGGGACTTATGCCCTTAAAGACGCCTTGAAGGCTGCTAATTTGCGTTCTAGTGACTTAGATGCCTTATTTATGGGAAATGTTTTAAGTGCAGGACTTGGACAGAATATGGCTCGTCAAGTTGCTATTAATAGCGGGATGAGAGAAGAAAGTGTTGCTACAACAATTAATGAAGTATGTGGATCTTCACTTAAGGCTGTTCGTTTAGCCCAAGCTCAAATGCTTATTGGCGATTTAGATCTTGTCGCAGTTGGTGGTAGTGAGAGTATGACTAATGCGCCACTTCTAGCTAAAAAATCCGAAAAAGATAATCCCAATTTTGTTGATAGTATGCTCAATGATGGTCTAACTGATTCATTTAGCAACAAGTTAATGGGAAATACTTGTGAAAATGTCGCTGTTAAATATGGGATAAGTCGCGCTGAAGCAGATGAATTTAGTGTGAATTCACATCAAAAAGCAGCTCGCGCACAAGCTGCTGGCTTCTTTAATCAAGAAATTACTCCTTTGGCAGAATTAGATCATGATGAAAATGTACGGCCAGATTCAAATGTTGAAAAGTTAGCTAGTTTGAAGACGGTCTTTAAAGAAGGTGGTGTTGCTACAGCTGGTAACTCATCACCTTTATCAGATGGGGCAAGTATGTTAATTTTAGCTACTGAAGATAAGGTTAAAGAATTGAACTTAAAGCCACTTGCCAAGTTAACTGCCTATGCTGAAGTGGGGCTTGATCCACAAATTATGGGCTTTGGTCCTAAAGTGGTTATTGAGAAATTATTGCAAGAAAATGGGCAAACTCTAGCTGATATTGACTTGTTTGAAATTAATGAAGCTTTTGCTGCAACTAGTCTAGCTGTTGAAAAAGAATTGCACTTGGATCATAGTAAGGTTAATATTCATGGTGGAGCCTTAGCATTGGGACATCCATTAGGAGCAAGTGGTGCGAGAATTTTAGGTACTTTAGCTCATTCTTTAATTAGTGAAAATAAAGAAAGAGGAATTGCCAGCCTTTGTATTGGAGGCGGGCTAGCAATTGCCTTTGAGATTGAACGGGTGAAATAAAAAATGAAATTTTATCAGTTGCCAATAAGTGAGCGGCGAAAAATGCTGCTTCAAAATGGAATTAAGCTGAATCATGTTGATGACGATTTACTAAGTGAATTAGATTTGCTTAGTGAAAATGTAATTGGCAAACTAACTTTACCATTATCAGTTTTGCAAACCGCAATTGTTAATGGACAAAGCTTTCAAGTTCCAATGGCAACTGAAGAGTCATCAGTTGTTGCTGCAGCTAACCATGGATTAAATATCTTTAACCAAAATGGTGGAGTTAGCGCTAAAAGTGAGCGGACAGGTATTTGGGGACAATTAGTTTTTGAAGTAGCAGAATTTTCATTAGCTGAATTTGAAGCTAAAAAGCCGGATTATCTAAAATTAGTTAACGAGGAATTTGCATCACTAGTTAAGCATGGTGGTGGCGTTAGACAAATTATTGCTGAAGTAAAAACAGATTTATTGTTTTTACGGGTGTTAGTTGATCCTGCAGAAAGCATGGGAGCTAATCGGACTAATACAATTTTGGAGTTTTTGGGACAAAAAATCAGTCAAGATTTTACAATTGAAAAACTATATGCTATTTTATCTAACTATCCTAGTCAATATACTTGTGCTAAAGTATCTTTGGCTTTTGCCAGTTTAACTAAAACTAAAGATGAAAAAATTGGTGAAAAAATAGCTCAAAAAATTGTTTTACTTAGTAAAATTGGTCAAGAAGATCCATATCGCGCTGTTACTAATAATAAAGGGATTATGAATGGTGTGGATGCGATTTTGCTGGCAACAGGTAATGATTTCCGCGCTGTAGAAGCAGCTTGTCATCAAGCCGCAAGTTTATCAGGTAGTTATCAAAGTTTAAGTAACTGGCGAATTGAAGATAATAAGCTAGTTGGTGAAATAAAATTGCCACTTGCAATTGGTGTTGTTGGTGGCTCAATTAAATCGCGAAGTGACGTCCAAGTTGCTTATCGGATTTTGAGACAGGTAACTGCTAGTGAACTAGCGGAAATTATTGCAGCAGTTGGGTTAGCTAACAACTTAGCCGCTTTACTTGCTATTTCAACTGTGGGGATTCAAAAGGGACACATGAGTTTACAAATCCGTAATGTTTTAAAGAATCTAACAGCAACTGATGAAGAAAAAAATTCAGTAAAAGAACTAATGCAAAAGCAAAAACGTTATAGTGAAACTGACGCAAAAAAGTTTTTACAAGAAATTAGAGAGGAAAATAATTAAGCATGAAAGTCGGTATTGATAAAATTGGTTTTTATACACCAAATAAATTTGTAGATATGGTGGATTTAGCTAAGGCCCGCGATGTTGATCCTGGGAAATTTTTAATTGGTATCGGTCAAAATAAGATGGCAGTTGCTGATAAAAGCCAAGATGCTGTTTCAATGGCAATCAATGCAACTAGTGAATATATTGATAAGATTGAACTTGATAAGTTGGGCTTACTAGTATTTGGTACTGAATCAAGTGTAGATCAATCAAAGTCTGCTTCATTATTTGTTAAAAAGGCTTTGAATTTACCTAAAAACATTAGAACTTTTGAATTAAAGGAAGCTTGCTTTGGCTTAACTGCTGCAATTATGACGGCAATTGACTATGTTAAAGCTCATGAAGATAAAACAGCCATTGTTATTGGTAGTGATATTGCTCGCTACGGTGTGGCAACTCCTGGAGAAGTTACTCAAGGTGCTGGTAGTATTAGTTTGCTCATTAAAAAAGATCCAAGCATTATGGAAATTAATAGTGAAACTAGTATGTACTCAGATGATATTGATGACTTCTGGCGTCCCAACAACTTCAAATGTGCTTTAGTTGATGGTAAATATTCAACTAATGTTTATCTTGATTTCTTTAAGCATTGTTTTGAAGATTATACCCAAAAGCAGAATTTGAAAACTAGTGATTTTGAAGCCTTACTTTTCCACTTGCCATTCACTAAAATGGGCCAAAAAGCCCTTAAATTAGCTATTGAAGGTCAAGATCCTGAAACAACAGCTCGCTTACTTGATAAGTTTGTGGCAGGAGCAACATATGGTAAAGAAGTTGGTAATATTTATACTGCCTCACTTTACATGTCACTTCTTAGTTTACTTGAAGTTGATCAACCAAAAGCTGGCAGTTTAATTGGCTTATTTTCATATGGTTCAGGTGCGATGGCTGAATTTTTCACTGGTCGATTGGTAGATGGTTATGAAAAACAATTAGCTCCTGAAAAGCACAAAGAAATGCTTGAAAAACGTCAAAAATTAACTGTTGCTGAATACGAAGAAGTATTCAATGAGAGCTTAAAAGACTTAGCAGAAAGCCAAGAAGTGCAGTCTGATGCTAATGGTTGGTATTTTGCAGGAACAAGTAATAATATTCGTAAATATTCTAGGAAATAACACTTGCAAGCGGTTACATAAAATGCTATATTAAAAGTGTGGAAGAGGTAGAAAGTAACAAAATTTAGGTTTTTATCTCCAGAATTGTATTGTTAGTTAAATGAAGATTCTCTGAATAGAGGTGTCAGCCGTTATAGTTAATAAGCTTATGATTTGGCTGCGCGTAAGTTTTCCATTTGATTATTAAAATTTAAGTTGCGTTCTTTTCGCAAAAACTCGAACAAGTGATGTTATTAAGGTCGCGTCAGCCAATGTATTAAAACGTATTGATGATTGTGACTAGAGGAATACTACCTCATCCATTTGATGAACAGGCTACTTACCAGGAATAGTAAAAGGGTAGCCTGTTTTTTAATGCAAAAAAAGAAGGTAATAATATAAAGATACATTATTAGCCTTCTTTTTGTATATTTTCTTAATTATCTTTTCGTAAAACTAACTTAGCAATTGCTTCGCAACGTGCCGTTTGTGGAAGCATATCTACATTTTCAATTACACGAACATCATATACTTCACTTAACATGACTAAATCTTGAGCTAAGGTAGAAGGATTACATGAAATATAAACGAAGCTTTCAGGTTTAACTTGCATAATAGTCTTTATTAAAGACTTAGCTAATCCAGTTCTTGGTGGATCGACGATTAAGGCATCAATAGGGACACCACTATTTTTTAGTTGAGGTAGGATTTTTTCAACACTACCTTGTAGATATTCCGCATTACGGACATGGTTTAATTTAACGTTATGCATTGCATCTTCAACAGCTTCAGGTATACTTTCGATTCCGATAACTTGCTTTACATAGTCACTAGCGATAAGTCCAATTGTCCCTACGCCACTGTAGGCATCAATTAGAACTTGATCAGGAGCCAAGTTAAGGAGTTTAATAGCTTCACTGTAGAGAATTTCTGTTTGTTCAGGATTAAGTTGGAAAAATGCTCTAGGGGATAAAGCAAACTTTTTATCGAGAATATGCTCTACGATTTGATTCTTTCCAGCTAACTTGATTGTCTTATTTCCCCAAATTTGTGGATTATTCCAATCAGTTTCATTTTGAAAGACAGAAACTACATTATCAAGCTTCATAACTTCTTGAGCTAATTTCTTCAAGCCATTGATTTTTTTTCCAATGGTAATAAAAGTAACTTGCATTTCGCCAGTTGAAGCAGCTTCACGAACGACTACAGTTTTAATACCATCAAAATGTTTGCGCCAGTTAGCCACCGGCATATGATATTTATCAATTAATTTCTTGATTAAACGCTCTGTTTTTTGGGTATTTTTAGATTGAGTAGGCATTTCTGGTAAGTCAATTAGACGGCGTGAATTAGGAGCATACATTCCCAATTTGGTTTTGCCTTTACTAAATTCAAGTTGGTATTGTGCTTTAGCACGATAGTGCCAATTTTCTTTAGCAGGAATAGTGTTTTTCACTTTGTACTTTTGGTAACCGCGGGGATGATATTTTCTAAGAGATTCTAAGACAATATCTTTCTTAAATTCTAGCTGCTTATCATAGCTTAAGTGAGCCAATTCTAAGCCCCCAATTTCTGGGTCTACCTTATTAGGAAAAGCTACTCGATTTGGACTCTTTTCTTTAATTCGAACTAATTCACCTTCAATGTAACCAGGGTGAGTCTTGATTATCTTAGCTACAACTACTTCATCTGGTAAAGCACCAGGAATGAAGATGATTTTTTTCTTATAATAACCAATACCTTCGCCATTAATACCTAATCGCTTAATGGTAATAATAATGTCTTTTTTTAATTCTTTCTTTTGATATGCCATTTCTTAATTCTTTCTACAAAAATCTAATTTTACTATCTTACTTATCTTAAGTGCAAAAAACTCTTCATGCAAGAAAAAAAGTAGTGTTGAAGATGCGCTTTTTTTGATAGCATGGAATTAAACTAATGAAAGGAAATATGATGCCAAAAATTACAAAAGTTTCCGCACAAAAAAGAAGCGGACGATATAATATTTTTCTTGATAATAAATATGCGTTTTCAGCAAGTGAACGGACACTAACCGAGTTTCGATTATTTAAAGATAGTGTTCTAACTGAAAAAGAAATCGAAAAGATTAAGCAATTTGATACAGATGCCAAGGCTAGTGAATTAGCTGCACGTTATTTAAGCTATCAAATTAGGACAATTGATGAAGTTAGACAATATTTGGTGAAGCATGAATTAAGTCCAGAAGCAATTGATAGTGCAATTGAAGAATTTATTAATTTGGGCTACTTAAATGATTTGGAATATGCTCGCTTGTTTATAAAAAATGACTTAGCAGTTGGACAAGATGGGCCAGCTTCTGTTGCCCAAAAATTGCGCTTAAAAAAAGTCTCTGATAATAATATCGAAGATGCGCTTGCTGAAGTTGAACCTGAAGATTGGGTAGAAGTTGGAAGCAGATTAATTAAATCGCTAAAAAATCAACTTGGCAAAATAGCCTTTAACGAGGTTAAGAAAAAAATGACGCTCAAGTTATTGCAACATGGTTTTAGAACTGATTTGGTTCAAGCAATAATTGATGATTTGGATTTAGTTAATGAAGAGACCCAAGAAGATGAAGCCTTAAGAAAACAGGGAATAAAAGCTTATAAGCGCTTTAAAAGACTTGATGAAAGTCAAAGAAAGTATAAAATAAGAACGTATTTATATAGTCACGGCTTTTCAAATAGTGATATTGACCGTTTTTTGGCAGGAGAAGTTATTTCTCTTTCAGAATTAGATGAATATTAGGAGAAGTTTTATGAAAACAACAATTAATGAATTATATTTTTATGGACGTCCATTTCCAGCTAGTTTAATTGATCAGAATCGTAGTTTCGCTGAACAAAATATGATGATGGAAAATGATGAAGAATTTACTAGTTTTTTGAAAGAAAATAATCTAGAAAATAATCGGGCTAGCTTAGTTGTTTTTAATCCAGATAGCTTTATGTACTGGTATGGAGCTATTAGTGAACATGAACTTACTAAAAATCATGGGATGCTTAAGATGAATTTGCCAAAAAGTGAAGTAGCTATTAAAGAAACTAATGGTGATTTAGCAAATCTTTCAACGCCATTGAATAGTTCTATTCCTAGTTTCTTAAAAGAAGTTACAGCTGAAGGTATTAAAGTATATGAAAACTTGGGCGATTCACCGCTTCCTTATGTTTTACAAAAAGTTGATTTAGATACAAAAAAACTGACCCAAGTTCTTTACTTGAAAGTCAGTGAATAAGTTAATGTTGGCGCGGATCAATTGAAAGATTGTCATATTCAAGATAAGCACCAATGCAAGTTGAAACAAACATTACTATCAAAGTAATACCAACTGAATTGCCAACAATTTGGTCTAAATTGAGAAAGATGCGGGCTAAGAAAGTTGCAATATAACATAATGCAAAATCTAAAACAATATTGGCAAGTTGTAACCAAGGACGCCGTCTAACACTAAAGAAACGAAGAAATTGTTCAAAAAAGCCTTCTTTAATCTGGTTAGCCATCAAGTCAAGTGGACGTTGAATAGTAGCCTTGATAGCGAACATAATAAAACTTCCTGTTAGGGCTCCAATAATTGAACGCCATATGCTGCTAGAGTGAAGGACTAAGGCATTATATCCAATTCCAATGACTGCTAAACTGCATAAGTATGGAATTAGTAATAAAAAGACAAAGACTAAATATATACGTTTCTTTTCCATAAGTATAACCTCTTTCTTAATAGCATTTTATCATAAAAATGTCCTGAGCTATGGTATAATACTATGGATTATTTGACATGTTTTATTTTTATTATGAAAGATAGAAAGAGAGTAAGAAGATGAGTAGTGACCCTGCGGCGTCAAATTTCTTTGAAAATCTACGTAAAAAATTTGCGGGTGAGGAAGAAAGCGAACCCCTTGAACAATTAGAACAAGAAATTGAAAAGTTACACGATAATAAGGCGATTAATGATACCGTCTATTCAATGTTTACCGGAATTTTAAGCTTCCAAGGTAAGATGGCGCGCGAAGTAATGGTGCCGAGAACGGATGCATTCATGGTAGATATTAATGATGACTTTCAAGATAATCTTGATGATATATTACATGAACCATATTCTAGAATTCCTGTGTATGATCAAGATAAGGATAAAATTGTTGGTGTTATCCACATTAGAACCGTTTTGCGTAAAGCAAGAAAACTCGGTTTTGACAAACTTGATTATCAAGAAGTTATGTATAAGCCGTTATTTGCACCAGAAACTATCGAGTTAGGTGAGTTGTTAGTTGAAATGCAAAAAAGGCAACAACAGATAGCAATTTTAACCGATGAGTATGGTGGTGTTGTTGGTTTAGCAACGATTGAAGACTTAATTGAGGAGATTGTTGGCGATATTGACGATGAAGTTGATACAGCTGAAGTTTTGTTCACAAAATTGAGTGATAACAAGTATGTAATTTACGGTAAGATGACTCTTGATGATTTCAATGAAGAATTTGATACTGATTTAGAAATGGAAGATGTTGATACCGTTGCTGGTTATGTCATTACTGAATTAGGAATGATTCCAGCAAAGGGTGAGAAACTAACTGTTAGATTAGATAATGGTATGGTTTTGACAACTAGAAGAATGAAAGGATCAAGAATTCTTACTTTACTTTTAACAATTCCAGATAAAAAGAAAGAAGAAATAGAGGATTAATGGCAGAAAAGTTATTAGATCAGGTTAATAAGCGTCGGACCTTTGCAATTATTTCCCACCCCGATGCTGGTAAAACAACAATTACGGAACAAATGCTTTTGTTTGGTGGGGTTATTAGAAGTGCAGGTACAGTTAAAGCACGTAAGTCAGGCCACTTTGCAACTAGTGACTGGATGGAAATTGAAAAAAAGCGTGGTATTTCTGTTACTAGTTCGGTAATGCAGTTTGAATATGAAGGTAAGAGAATTAACATCCTTGATACACCCGGGCACCAAGACTTCTCAGAAGATACCTACCGGACATTAATGGCAGTTGACGCTGCGGTCATGGTAATTGACTCAGCAAAGGGTATCGAACCACAGACTAAAAAGCTTTTCAAGGTTGTCCGTAAACGTGGGATTCCTATCTTTACCTTTATGAACAAGCTTGACCGTGATGGCCGTGATGGCTTAGATTTAGTAGCTGAGCTAGAAGATATCTTAGGTATCGAAGGTGTGGCTATGAATTGGCCAATTGGTTCTGGCAAGAGCTTAAAGGGATTATACGATATTCAAAATAACCGAGTAGAGCTTTATCGTAAAGATGGCGATGACCACTTTATCGACCTAGATAGTGACGGCAAATTACCTGAAAGTGAAGAATTAAGTCAAGATAGTTTGTACCTTTCAGCTTTAGATGAAATTGAATTAATTAAAGAAGCTGGTAATACTTTCGATGAAGATAAAGTATTAGCTGGTGAGCAAACTCCAGTCTTCTTTGGTTCAGCCTTGACTAACTTTGGGGTTGAAACTTTCTTGAAGAGCTTTGTTGATTTAGCTCCAGCTCCAAGTAGCCACAAGGTTAATGATGATGAAGAACTTAAACCAGATGATGACGAATTTTCAGGTTTTATCTTTAAGATTCAAGCTAATATGAATCCTAATCACCGTGACCGAATTGCCTTTGTTAGAATTGGTAGTGGTGAATTTGAAAAAGGACTTGATGTAACTTTAGCAAGAACTGGCAAGGCAGTTCGTTTAAACAATGCGACTGAATTCATGTCTAGTGAGCGTGTTCAAGTATCTAAGGCTGTTGCTGGTGATATCGTTGGGTTATATGATACTGGTAATTTCCAAATCGGAGATAGTATCTATGCTGGCAAACGTAAGATTGTTTATGAACCACTTCCAGAATTTACGCCAGAATTATTTATGCGCGTAACAGCTAAGAATGTTATGAAGCAAAAGTCATTCCACAAGGGGATGAATCAATTAGTTCAAGAAGGTGCGGTTCAGTTATATCGTAACTTCAACACTGATGAATATATTTTAGGTGCAGTTGGTCAACTTCAATTTGAAGTATTTAAGTTTAGAATGCAAAATGAATATAATTCAGAAGTAGAAATGACTTCACTTGGTAAGAGGGTTGCACGCTGGATTGATCCAGAGCAACTTGATCCAAAGATGTCATCATCACGAAACCTCTTGGTTAAGGATCGGTATGACAAGCCATTGTTCTTATTTGAAAATGAATTTGCAATGCGCTGGTTCCATGATAAGTATCCAGATGTAAAATTAACTGAAAAGTTGTAAAAGTTAGGAAAGCACTGAGTTAGAAGCTCAGTGCTTTTTTGTTGTTTTATAACAAGTGCTTACAAAAATGGGGGGAGCGTATAATTGATAGTAAAGGGTGAAGGCTAGTTTTATTTATATACGTAGAAAGGGTTACTACCATGAAAACTAAATTACCGAATTTAATTTATGCGGCTTTAGCATTTTTTGTTCAACTAAAGTTGACAACATACTTACGTCAGTACACACCTAATAATCCTTTACAACATTTACTTTTTACATTGTATATGTTTGCACTAGTTGTAACTATTATATTAACAGCTTCTTGGGCTTCAAATCTTAATAAGAAGCAAGCTGGTATTATTATCGCTTTAGAATTTATATTAATTAGTGCGTCTTTAATATTGCCTTCCTATAAGCCTAGCTCAGTCTTCTTGGAGTTACTGCTTTTTTATGGTTTGATTCCATTATTGGGACAAGGAATCGCTATGGCTAATTTAAGTAAAGATATGAGCAAAACTAAAATTGTAAGACCAGCAATGCTTGTTTGTGGATTAGTTTTAAGTTTTGCAATGATCTATATTTATTCTTTAGATTTAAATTATACGATTTCTACAAAATTAGCTTACATTTGGGGAGTAATAATCTTATTAATTTATGGGATGTGCTGGAGAATGGGTACAAAAAATAAGTAAAAATTAATAGCGCTTACAATTGCTGTGATATATGATATAATTATATTGTAGATAAAATTGTAGATTGTAACTATTTAATTAGGCAAGACTGCAGATTGTGCACCGGTTTGAGTGGATAATTTGCGGTCTTTTTTATTTCTCGAGGAGAAAACGAATGAAAAGTACTAATGTTAAAAAGGGGTTTATTGAGCAATTTGGTAAAGAAGCAGAACATGCTTTTTTTGCGCCAGGTAGAGTTAACTTGATTGGCGAACATACAGACTATAATGGTGGGCATGTTTTTCCATGCGCTATTACGCTGGGAACTTATGCAGCTGTAGGGTCTAATAATCAAGATGCCTTTTTGCTTTATTCTGATAATTTTCCAGATGTTGGCGTTGTAAAAATCGCTTTTGCTGACTTAACTAAAGAAAAGCAAGGACTGTGGACAGATTATTTCCAAGGAATAGCCCAAGTTATGCAGGCAGCTGGTTTAGAATATAGTCATGGATTAGATGTTTACATTAGTGGTAATCTACCTGATGGAGCCGGTTTATCAAGTTCTGCATCTCTAGAAATGCTAGTAGCAACTATTTTAAATGAATTGTTTGCAGGTAATTTCGCTCCAATTGAATTAGTTAAGTTTGGAGTAAAAGTTGAAAATGATTATATCGGCGTAAAGTCGGGAATTATGGACCAGTTTGCGATTGAAATGGGTAAAGAAAACCAAGCGATGTTGCTTGATACAAATACGATGAAGTATGAGTATTTACCAGTTGAGATGGGTGATAACGTAATCGTTATTATGAATACTAATAAGCGTCGGGAGTTAGTAGATTCAAAATATAATGAACGACGTAGTGAATGTGAGGAAGCTTTAGCACGACTTCAAAAAGATTTAAGTATTTCTAGTTTAGGCGATTTAACTGAAGATGAATTTGATGAAAATACTTATTTAATTTATGATCCAACTTTAATTAAACGTGCAAGACATGCTGTTTTTGAAAACGTACGAACTTTAAATGCAGCTAAAGCTTTGCAAGCAGGAAGTTTAAAAGAGTTTGGTAAATTAATTTCTGCTTCAGGAGTATCACTTGCCTATGATTATGAGGTAACTGGTAAAGAATTAGATACATTAGTAACGGCAGCTTTAAAACAAGAAGGCGTTTTAGGAGCAAGGATGACCGGTGCTGGTTTTGGTGGCTGTGCAATTGCTATCGTCAATCGTGATAATGTTGAAAACTTTATTAATAAAGTTGGAAGAATTTATCGGGAAAAGATTGGTTATGATGCACACTTCTATGTTGCAAATATTGCAGATGGTGCTAAACAATTGAGTTAAGTATTTTTAAGGAGATAATATGGCGATTGCTGTTTTAGGAGGAGCTGGCTACATCGGCTCTCATACTGTTAAACAATTATTAGCTGCTGGTGAAGATGTTATCGTGTTAGATAATTTAATTACGGGACACCGAAAAGCAGTCGATAGACGTGCAAGATTTTATCAAGGCGATATTCGAGATTTTAAGTTTTTAAGTTCAGTTTTTAGCCAAGAAAAAGTAGACGGAATAGTTCATTTTGCAGCTTTTTCTGTGGTCCCTGAATCAATGAAAAATCCTCTTAAGTATTTTGATAATAATACTTGCGGAATGGTTACATTGCTTGAAGCGATGAAGCAATTTGGAATAAAAAGAATTGTCTTTTCATCAACTGCTGCGACTTATGGAGAGCCAAAGCAAATTCCGATTAAAGAAACAGATCCTCAAATTCCAACTAATGCTTATGGTGAAAGTAAATTAGCCATGGAGAAAATAATGCATTGGGCTGATTTAGCGGATGGTTTGAAGTTTATTGCATTGCGTTACTTCAATGTAGCTGGTGCGATGCCTGATGCTTCAATTGGTGAAGATCATAGTCCGGAAACACACTTAATACCAATTATTTTACAGGTTGCAGCTGGTAAAAGATTAAATTTACAAATTTTTGGTAATGATTATCCAACTAAAGATGGAACTAATGTCCGTGACTATGTCCATGTTTTAGACTTAGCGGATGCTCATGTTTTAGCCTTGAAATATCTAGAAGCTGGAAATTCATCTACTGCTTTTAATTTGGGGTCAGCAACTGGCTTTTCAAATATGGAAATCTTACAAGCTGCACGAAAGGTAACTGATAAAGAAATTCCAGCCAGCATTGGACCTAGAAGGTCAGGAGATCCTAGCACGTTAATTGCAAGTTCAGAAAAGGCTAAAAAAATATTAGGTTGGAAACCGAAATTTGATAATATTGAGAAAATAATTGAAACAGCTTGGAAATGGCATGAAAATAATCCGGAAGGTTTTGGTGATCGTAATTGACAGCAATTGAAAAACAAATTGAACTTATTTTAAGTTTGAATCCTAATTATTCTGAAATGGATAAAATTTACCTTACTAATCATTTATTGAGTTTGGTTGGTGATGAAGCACTTAATTTACCTGCGGCAGAGGACTTTTTAAAGAATCTTGATTCATTAGTAGAAGTAGCTGTAACTAATAAAAAGATAGCAGATACTTTATCTGCTAAACAAATTTTAGAGGCTCAAATTATGGATTTAGCTACGCCTAGTCCTAGTCAAGTGAACCATGTATTTTGGGATAAATATCAAGCTGGTGCAAAGAGGGCTACTGATTGGTTTTTCAATTTGAGCAAGGCTAATAATTATATTCAAACAAGAGCGATTGCTAAAAATATTGTTTTTCCTGCTAAAACTGAATATGGTGATTTAGAAATAACAATTAATATGTCTAAGCCAGAAAAAGATCCTAAAGACATTGCAGCTGCAGCTAAGTTAAAAAATGCAGGTTATCCAGCTTGTGCATTATGTATGGAAACTGAAGGTTATGCTGGTAGAAATAACTTTGCAGCAAGAGCAAATCATCGAATCATCAGATTTTTATTAGGTGGTAAAGTTTGGGGATTTCAATATTCGCCATATGCTTACTTTAATGAACATGCAATTTTTCTTGATGAAAAGCATGAACCAATGGTAATTAATCAAACGACTTTTAGTAACTTACTTGCAATTATTGATATGTTTCCAGAATATTTTGTGGGATCAAACGCTGATTTACCAATTGTTGGCGGATCAATGCTTTCTCATGAACATTATCAAGGCGGACGGCACGTATTTCCAATGGCTAAGGCTAAGATAGAAACGGAATTAAACTTATCTGATTATCCTGATGTTAAAGCTGGAATTGTTAAGTGGCCAATGAGCGTAATTCGTTTAGTTAGTAGTGATAAAGGTGAGCTAATTAACGCTGCAGAGCATATCAGAAAAATTTGGGCTAATTATACTGATGAAAAAGTTAATGTTAGAGCCGTAACTAATGGAATTAAACATCATACTATTACGCCGATTGCTCAAAAAGTAGCCGGAAAATATCAATTAGA
Source organism: Lactobacillus jensenii DSM 20557 (assembly GCF_001436455.1). Taxonomy (GTDB): domain Bacteria; phylum Bacillota; class Bacilli; order Lactobacillales; family Lactobacillaceae; genus Lactobacillus; species Lactobacillus jensenii. The sequence continues at coordinate 42,889 of NZ_AYYU01000007.1, read as the reverse complement.
CTTGGTTTTACGGGATAATCAAACTAGTGATAAGTATCCAGATGGCATTTTTCATCCCCATGCTGATGTTCAACATATTAAAAAAGAAAATATTGGTTTGATAGAAGTAATGGGACGGGCAATTTTGCCAGCAAGATTGAAGTCTGAACTTAATGAAGTGAAAAAATATTTGTTGAATCAACCTAACCAGCTTAATCCAATTCATAAGACATGGGCTGATGAATTGAGTCAAGAATATTCTTGGAATGAAACTAATGCTGATGCTCAGTTACAAGTGGCTGTTGGTAAGGTCTTTGCACGAGTTTTAGAAGATGCTGGAGTCTTCAAACGAGATAAGGTAGGGATGGCTGCTTTTAAGCGCTTCTGTGAAAAAATATAGTTTTTAACTGTGTAGAATAGGTGAAAGCTATGGAAATTAAAATTGAAAAATACGGTCAGTATCTAGAAAAAAATTTATATGAATTTACTTTAATAAATAATCAAGGATTAGTTGTAAAGCTATTGAATTATGGAGCTACTTTAGAGAAAGTATTAATGCCAAGCAAAGCCGGGTTACAGAATATGGTTCTGTCTTTACCAAGTCGCTTAGATTATAGTAAAGAGCGTAATTTTTTAGGGGGAACTGTTGGAAGAATAGTTGGAAGAATTCATGGTCATACTTGGAACTTGGGCAATAAAAAAGTAGTTCTAGCAATGAATGAAGAAAAAAATCATATTCATGGTGGTATTGATGGGCTTGACCAGCAAGTTTATAATTTCCAATTCAAGAAGTCTTCTAAAGAAATAGAGGTTACTTTTATTTATTTGGATCCAGCAGAACACAATTCATATCCTGGTAATGTAAAAGTAAAAGTTAAATATATTTTGAACAATAATAATCAATTAAAATATCAGATTAGAGCATTGTCAGATGAAACCACCCTATTTAATCCGACTAATCATACTTATTTTGCTCTCGATCAACCGAATAATATTTCTGATACGACTTTAACTATTGCAGCTGATTACTTTAAGCCACTTGATAATGAACACTTACCTTATAAGGGCTGGCAAAGTGTGGATAAAACAGCTTTTGATTTTCGTAATGGCCAAAAATTAGCTAACGTGATTAATAGTGATGATAGTCAAATATTAGCTGAAGGTGGACTTAATCATCCATTTTTGTTAAATAATGGATCTGATTTTGCTGCAAAACTAGAAACTGCGGAGCACGCAGTTACTGTTAAAACAACCGCTCCAAGTGTGGTGGTTTATACAGCTAATCATTTTAATAAGACTGGAATTGCCAATAATATTGATAAATTTGCCGGAGTTGCACTTGAATGTCAATATCCACCGGTTTCTGGAAGTGACGTATCAGCAATTACTTTGTTAGCAGGTGAAGAATTCTATTTAGAAAATATTTGGAATTTTGAATAAAAAAAGTTCAGTTGATACTTCACATTGAAGTTAATCAACTGAACTTTTTTACTTTAATTGATTATTTTTTGCAGGTGATTGCGATAATCTTTTTTGTCTTATCAATTGTAATGTCATAACTACGGTCATCATGAATTAGACGACGAATCAAGAATTCAACTTCTTCATCTTTGATTTTGCGATCATGATTTTCAATAACTATTTCGATATCAGAATCGGTTTCAGTGTAAACAACTGAAGAATTACCAAGAGAATAAACTTTAATGTATTGTGCGCTAGTCGAATTTAGTTGATTTTGAACTAAGTCAGAATAAGTATTTGTAACGTCGATTAAATGCATTATTTTCACCTGCGTCTTTCTATATCATTTCTAATTATAGTATACTCTAAAACTTTTAATTCAGTCATAAAAAAAGCACCTTTAGGTGCTTTAATTTTTTAGTCTTCCTTTGCTGAAATAGTAATCTCATCGTTAGCTAAATCAGCAATAAAGTTTTTAACATCGGCGTGATCAAGTTTAAAGTCGGCAACTTTGTCTTCAATCTCTTCTTGGATTGTTCGACGTAAAGGTCTTGCACCAAGACTTGGTTCGTAACCTTCTTTTACTAATTTTTCTTTAGCTGCATCAGTAACATCAATATGCAAGCCTTGATCGCTAATCATGCTATTGGTTTTAGCAATCATTAAGTCAACAATCTTGAGAAGGTCTTCTTTAGAGAGTGGATTGAATTCGATGACATCATCTAAACGATTTAAAAATTCTGGTTTAAAGAATTGACTCATAGATGAACGAGTTGATTCTTTACTTGGATTTGCTTCGGCAGTAAATCCAACACTGGCATTCTTAATACCTTGACCAGCATTAGAAGTCATAATAATGATTGTATCCTTGAATGAAACAGTTCGACCTTGAGAATCAGTTAAACGCCCATCATCTAAAATTTGCAAGAAGAGGTTTAAGACATCAGGGTGAGCCTTTTCAATTTCGTCAAGTAAAATTAAGCTATATGGATTGTGACGAACACGTTCAGTTAATTGACCAGCTTCTTCGTAACCGACATATCCTGGTGCAGAACCAATTAATTTAGAAACTGAATATTGTTCCATATATTCTGACATATCGAAGCGAATCATGGCATCAGTTGAACCGAACATCTTTAAAGCCACTTGCTTAGCAAGTTCAGTTTTACCAACACCAGTTGGTCCAACAAATAAGAATGATCCAATTGGACGACCTGACTTGTTAAACCCAATTCTGTTGCGGCGAATTGCGCGAGCAACTTGTTCAACGGCCTTATCTTGTCCGATAACTTTAGCTTTTAAGTCACTAGCCAAGTTTTGTAATTGATTTTCTTCTTGCTTTTGAATATCGCCAACGGGGATGCCGGTCTTTTCTTCGACAATCTTATTCATAATTTTGTCGGTAATGACAGGAGATTTATCAGGATCAACTTTTTGATCTTTCATCTTGTCATATTTTTCGATTTGGTCACGATAGTAGGCAGCTTTTTCGTAATCTTCATTCTTTAAGGCATCTTGCTTTAATTGTTGAGCAGCATCAATTCTTTCTTTGATCTTTTCTTTATCAACAAAAGGAATTGTTAAGTTCATTCTTGAACCAGCTTCATCAAGTAAGTCAATTGCCTTGTCAGGAAGATAACGATCTTGGATATAACGTGATGAAAGCTTAACTGCACTTTCAATTGCACTATCAGTGTAGTGGACATGGTGGTAGTCTTCGTAGCGTTTTTGGATACCATGTAAAATCTTAATCGTTTCATCTACACTGGGTTCTTTAACTTCTACTGGTTGAAAGCGTCGAGCAAGAGCTGAATCTTTTTCGATTTCACGATATTCTTTAATAGTAGTTGCTCCTACCAATTGGAAGTCACCACGGGCGAGGGCTGGCTTAATAATGTTGCCGGCATCCATGCCACCTTCGGCATTACCAGCTCCAACAATTTGGTGAATCTCATCAATAAATAGGATCAAATCTGGATTACTTTGCAATTCCTTAATGAGGCGTTGCATTCTCTGTTCAAATTGACCGCGGACACCTGTACCTTGGACCATTGAAACGATATTAAGAGAAACAATCCGCTTATTTTGAAGTTTGGCAGGGACGCTGCCATCAACAATTTCTTGGGCTAAACCTTCTACAACAGCAGTTTTACCAACACCAGCTTCACCAATTAGAACTGGATTATTTTTGGTTCTTCGGTTCAAGATTTCAATTACACGAGCAATTTCTTTGTCTCGTCCAATTACTGGATCGATTTTACCTTGCTTAGCTAGAGCAGTTAAATCTGTCCCATATTGGTCTAAAATACTGTTCCCATTTCCGCCACGACCTGGGCCTTTAGGATTTTGCATTTGACTTGCACTAGCACTATTCATAGAGCCGAATAAGTTGTTAAAATTCCCAAATAAATCTCCCATATTTGGATTTTCATTATTATCGTAATTATCATTATTTATATTATCGTTACCAAGATTTCCACCTTGACTGGCACGAAATTCTTGGTAGCACTTTTGGCATAAATCAAGTGAACGACTTTCGCCATTTACCTTAGTGTAAAGGTGAATGGAGGCAGGGCGTTCATGACAATTTTGGCATAACATTTATATACCGCCTTTCCCTTAACTTTACTTAAATTGTAGTTTTAGCACTCTAACTAGTCAAGTGCTAAGCTCTTGATTTGCCAAAGTATTTTTCTCTAGTTAAAATAGCAGGGGTTCATTATAGAAACTTTATTATCAGAATTTATAGAAGCTGGTGAAAAAATGGATTACGAGAGTATCTTAAATCAATTAGTTGATGGGGAATTAACAGAATATAAGATAGAAGCTAAGGATGCTTTTGCTTTTCAACAGGCTCTACGAGCTTTTGGAAAAAGGACTTATATCAAGGGACGTGCCCTTAGAGGTGGTGCAATTATCTACACTGCTTCAAATAGTAATGAATAAGGTTGAAAGCATTTACATTATTGTTGTATTAAACTTATAAACATGTTACTCTTAATATCGTACGGGTATTTTAAAAATGAATTATTAAGGAGACTTTTAACTATGGAAAAACGCGATTTTCACATTATTGCAGAAACAGGTATTCACGCACGTCCAGCTACTTTATTAGTTCAAGCTGCTTCTAAGTTTAGCTCAGATGTTAACTTGGAATTTAACGGCAAGAGCGTAAACCTTAAGTCAATCATGGGTGTTATGTCACTTGGTGTTGGTAAAGATGCTGATGTTACTATTTCAGCTGAAGGTGATGACGCTGCCGAAGCAATTGAAGCAATCAGCGACACTATGAAAAAGGAAGGCTTAGCTGAATAATGACAAAGACTTTAAAGGGTATTGCAGCTAGTGACGGTATTGCAGTTGCTCCTGCGTATCGTTTAGTTGAGCCAGATCTTTCTTTTACTAAAGCTTCAGTCGATGATGTAGAACAAGAAGTTGCTCGCTTTGAAAAGGCTGTAGAAACTTCTATTCACGATGTTGAAAGTGTTCGTGATATTGCTAAAGAAAACTTGGGTGAAGAAGAAGCTCAAGTTTTCGAAGCGCATTTATTAATTCTTAATGATCCTGAATATATTGGGGCAATTAAGCAAGAAATTAAGGATTCAAAGGTAAACAGTGAATTTGCACTTGATGAAACAAGTCAAAAGTTCATTACAATCTTTGAAAGCATGACTGACAATGAATACATGAAAGAACGTGCTGCTGATATTCGTGATGTTTCTAAGCGAATTATGGCTCATTTACTTGGTAAGAATTTGCCAAATCCAGCAGCTATTGATCATGAAGTAGTAGTTGTTGCTCATGACTTAACTCCAAGTGATACTGCACAATTGAACAAGGATTATGTAAAAGGCTTTGTAACAGATATCGGTGGTCGTACCGCTCACTCAGCAATTATGGCACGTTCATTGGAATTACCAGCAGTTGTTGGTACTGACTCAATTACTAGCGACATTAAAGATGGTCAACTTTTAGTAGTTGATGGTTTAGATGGTTTAGCAGTAATTGAACCTTCTGATGAAGAAGTTGCGGACTACAAGAAGAAGGGTGAAGCCTTCTTGAAGCAAAAGGCTGAATGGAAGAAATTGAAAGATGCGCCATCAGTTACAAAAGATGGTAAGCATTTCACAATTGCTGCTAATATTGGTACTCCAGATGATATGGCTGGTGTATTAGAAAACGGCGCTGAAGCAGTTGGTTTGTACAGAACTGAATTCTTGTACATGAACTCTAGCGAACTTCCTTCAGAAGATGACCAATTTGAAGCTTACAAGAAGGTCATTGAAGGTATGAATGGTAAGCAAGTTGTTATTCGTACTATGGATATTGGTGGGGATAAGCACTTACCATACTTACCACTTCCTGAAGAAATGAACCCATTCTTAGGTTACCGGGCAATTAGAATTTCTCTTAAGGAAGATCAAATCTTCCGTACTCAATTAAGAGCTTTGCTTCGTGCCTCTGCTTATGGTCGTTTGGGTATCATGTTCCCAATGATCGGTACTTTAGCTGAACTTCACAAGGCTAAGGCTATCTTCAACGAAGAAAAAGAAAAGCTTGTTAAAGATGGCGTTAAGATTGGTGATGATATTCAAGTAGGTATGATGATTGAAGTACCAGCAGCTGCTGTACTTGCAGATCAATTTGCTAAGGAAGTTGATTTCTTCTCAATCGGTACTAACGACTTGATTCAATACACATTTGCTGCTGACCGTGGTAATGAACATGTTTCATACTTGTATCAACCTTACAACCCTTCACTTCTTCGTTTGATTAAGCACACTATTGATGCTGCTCATGATAACGGAATTTGGTGTGGTATGTGTGGTGAAGCAGCTGGTGATTCAGTAATGTTCCCACTTCTTTTAGCAATGGGTCTTGATGAATACTCAATGAGTGCTACTTCAATCTTACGTATCAGAAGCCAAATGAAGAAGCTTGATACTAAGGATTTAGAAGGCTTGGTAGATAAAGCAATTAATGAATCTTTGACTAATGATGATAATAAGAAGTTAGTAGAAGATTTGATGAACAAGCTTAATTTAGGTTAAGAATAAAAAGAGTCTCTTGTAGACTCTTTTTATTTTTTTGTAAATTCACACTTTCTTCAAAAATAATTGATATAATAATTTTATAGAATAAAGAATAACAATATAAGGTTTTAAGAATATTAAGTAAATATTAACTTTATAAAACTAAGGTGATAGTGTATAATAAATTACACAGGAAGAAATGATGTTATATTATTTAAGGAGCGTGACGTAAATGATTAATTTATATGTTTCATCTAGTTGTACTTCGTGTCGTAAGGCAAGAGCATGGCTTAAAAAACACGATATTCCTTTCAAAGAAAGAAACATCTTTTCAGAACCATTGACTAAAGAAGATATTGTTAATATTCTTCGTTTAACTGAAAATGGAACTGAAGAAATTATTTCAACACGCTCTAAAGCTTTCCAAGAATTACATGTGAATTTGGATGATCTTTCAATTGATCAGCTTTTAGATCTTGTTGAAAAGAATCCAAGCTTGTTACGACGTCCAATTATTATGGATGATCGTCGACTTCAAGTAGGTTATAATGATGATGAAATTAGACGTTTCTTACCAAGAAAGGTACGTCGCTTAGAGTTAGCTAAGGCCCAAAAGTTAGCTGACCTTTAAAAATTACGTTAGCTTCGGCTAACGTTTTTATTTTATTGGCAATTTAGGTTACAATATTCTAGTACAAAGGAGGGATTATAGTGCAAGTAGAGAAAATAAATGAAAATACTATTCGAGTGCACATGGACTCAGAAGAATTAAAAAGTCGTGGCATTAGGATGCTAGATTTACTTGGAAATAAAAGTGAAATCCAAGACTTTTTCTATTCCATCTTGCGCGAGGTAGATACGGATCACTCTTTTGCCGGAGATAATCAACCAGTTACTTTCCAAGTTATGCCTAATGAAGGTGGCCTAGATTTATTAATAACAAAATATAATAAAGCTGATGCTGATAATATTCAAAAACAACTTGGTAATCTATTAGGAATGGGAAACAATAGTCGAGAAAGTAATTCTGACCCAATTGAAAGACTTAATAAGGGGTTGGGCATTTCTGAAAATTATGATAAAGATAGTGTAACCAAGGAAGTAAGTAATCAAGCTAATTTCTTATTTTCCGATATTGATCAAGTAGTCCAGTTGGCGGATAGTTTACCGACAGATAAAGTAGCGGCGAGTCTTTATACTTTTAAAGATCACTATTTATTACAAATGAATAACTTAGGTAGTGATGAAGATATTGATTCAGGTAGTGTCTGGTCAGTATGCCTTGAGTTTGGTACTGTAGCAGATAACAAGACGCTTAATTTATTTAAAAATAATGGGAAATGCTTGATTAAACAAGATGCATTAGCTGATTTATTATCTTATTTTAAATAATTAAAAGAGGCCGAAAATTTGGCCTCTTTTTTGTGTACATAAAATCAGGAGGATTATTATGTATGCAGCACTTTTAAATAATAAATTAGTTTTAGCCAGAGCTGAGGAAGCGAGGGTTCAGAATAAAATCACTTCCTTAAACCAAGAAAAATATTTTTGCCCGCGATGTAGGAAAAAAGTTATTTTAGTCTTATCAGAAAAAAGACTACCATTTTTTAAACATCAGGTTGGTCAAGTGGGGCAACAAGGGGAAAAAGAAGAGCATTATCGTGGAAAAATTAACTTAAAGACAGCCTTAGTTGCTGCCGGTTTTCCAGCTAAAGAAGAGGTTCCATTGGCCAAGGGTGAACTGCGAGCGGATATTCTTGTAAATTCACAGTTAGCATTTGAAATTCAATGTGCACCACTTTCTGAAATGGAATTCGCCCATCGTCATGGTTTATACAAGAAAGAAGGGATAATTGATATTTGGATTGTAGGCCGATGCCATTATTTATCGAACTATTTAAATCAACGACAAACGATTTTTTTGAGATTTAACCAAAAGTGGGGCTTTTATTACTTAGAAATTGATAGTGAACGGGAACTTCTAACCTTAAAATATCAAATTTTGCAAGAACCTTTAACAAGGAAGATTAGGTATCAAGTTAAACGTTTTAGAATTGACGAAGTCGGAATAAGTAAATTATGGCAATATAAGCCACAATTTATCCAGTATCAATTAAATAAAAATAATCAAAAAAGTTATTTATTAAAGCAAGTTCAGATGCAAACAAAATTGGGTACGAGAATTGCTGAACAGTTATATTTACGCAGAATTTCCCTTAATGATTTACCCGATTACTTATTTAATAGCTGGCGTAGTCCAGGGATGAGAACTAGTGTAGAAGAATATATAACAAAAACAGCAACCTGCATTTAGGTTGCTGTTTTTATAATAAACGTAAATTAGTTGAATGAAGTTTAATGAGTGATGCTGAAAGTTCATTAAAATCAGGACTTTCATTACCATTAATAATTTGTAAAAGCTCATCGTGAAGTAAATGACCTTCAACAATTAAGCCACTATTTTCATCTTCATCATTAAAGATGACAGTTGTTGGTGTATCGGTTATGTGCCATTTTTGTGCTAAGCGTTCATCAGCAGCAATGGATTCACTTAAATATGCTGACATCTGGGCACTTTTGATTTTTGAAAGAGAAAGGCCGAATTCTTCTACCAAGTCTTGAAACAAATTAGTATCATATTCTTTATTAAGATCATTAATATTGTGTTGTACTGCTAGGCAGTATTTTCTAGCTAATTTGTTACCGTAAGCCATTTTAATAGCATGGTAGTCCTTTAAAGCGGTAAACGTTTCTTCACTTGCATGATTATATGTCTCTAAGTTAGTAGGACACTTATGCTTTCTAATTAAGTCACTCTGAATTGTTTTCATATTTGCTAAAGGAATCAGATGGTAGCGAGTGATAGCATCTGCCTCTTTCATGGTTTTCATAATTGTTTGTTCTGTTTGATAGCAACATGTGCCAATTGGATTAACAAACATAAAAACTTCAAACATGGTTTCCAAGCCTCCAACAAATTTTATTCATCTATATTTTAGCGAATGTATGGGCATTATGCTATTTTTTTGCCTATTTTTTATGTAGGCTAGCCCTGGCGATTTTACTTTGATTAGTATTTTTTTGATTGAGATGAAAGTTAAATTGCCGAAGTAAGGTATTTAAAGTTTGCTTGATTAATTCAGGATTATCATTTTCTATTTCTAGTTCAAAATCTCGATAGCCATCAGGGTATGAAGTTTCATCAAGTGTTAGTTCACAGTTATTAGGACCTGTTAATAGATGGCGAGTAGTCTTAGAATAAGAAAATATCGTTAAATCTTGGCAAATATCTGGAAAGTTGTTAGAAAGGTAAGTACCACAATTGTGTCCAAATATTGTTACCCCACCATTTAAACTATTTTCGACGATTTCCTGTGCGACTTTAAGAGAAAGATTATCATTAATTTCAATAACTTCATGGTAGTTTTCCTGACGAAGTTTTTTAGCAGGTACTTTCATAGTTTGTTCAGCTTTATCAGGATATAGTCGAATTCGCAGACTGATTTTATTATTTTTTAAAGTTTTTTGGTCATTATCAAAATAATAATTTGTTTGAGTAAAGCTTGTTTTGCTAGGAAAGGACCTTAAAATAGCAGAAAAAACAGCTTTTTCTAATAATGTTTTCGATTCAATTTCTCGATTTTTACTCATGATGTCACTCCTTTGTTTTTATTATACAGCTATCTAGTTTTATATTGTGAGAAAGCTGCTGGGGTATGTTAGAATAATTGTGTTTGAGAAAATATGAGGAGGGCAATGAGCATGACTGATTGGGAGACCTTTTTATGGCCATATAACGAGGCCGTACAAGAATTAAAGGTCAAGTTTAGAAGCCTTAGGCAAGGCTTTTTGACTCGTGGTGAACATTCACCAATTGAATTTGTAGTTGGCCGTGTGAAAACTGTCGACTCCATTAAAGAAAAGATGCAACGACGAATAATTAGTCCAGAAGTTATTGAAACAGATATGCAAGATATTGCTGGCATCCGAATCATGTGTCAATTCGTGGATGATATTTATAAGGTTGTTGACTTAATTCATGAACGTAGTGATATGGAAGTGGTCGAAGAGCGTGATTATATTCATGCTGCTAAGCCATCCGGCTATCGGTCATATCATATGGTCATTAAATACACTGTTTTTTTACCAGAAGGAGAAAAAACTTTAATTGCTGAAATTCAAATCAGAACTTTAGCGATGAATTTCTGGGCAACTGTTGAACATACTTTAAGTTATAAATACCAAGGAAAATATCCTGAAGATGTTTCTAAAAGACTTAAATCAACAGCAGAAGCCGCATATAAACTTGATGAAGAAATGAGTGTTATTCGTAAAGAAGTGCAAGATGCCCAAAAGGTATTTAATCAAAGCAAGGGCAAGGAACAATAATGAAAGTAGCAATTGTCAATAATAGCCATAAAAAGACTATTGAAGTAGTTGAACACTTAAAAAAATTATTAGCTGAAAAGAAGATAAGTTTAGATGAAGAACATCCAGATGTTGTTATCTCAGTTGGTGGAGATGGTACATTATTATCAGCTTTTCATAAATATGAAAAACTGATTGATTCAGTTCGCTTTATTGGTGTTCACACAGGTCATTTAGGGTTTTATACAGATTGGCGAAATTATGATATTGATCAAATGGTTGATGCTTTATGTACTACAGCACCATCTACTTCAAGTTATCCCCTGTTAGAATTAACTTTGGTAATGGATGATGGTAGACAAGAGCGATTTTTAGCCTTAAATGAAGCAAGTATAAAACGAATTTCAAAAACTTTAGTTGCTAATATTTATATTAAGGGCGAATTGTTTGAAAACTTTAGAGGAGATGGGATTTGCGTTTCGACTCCAACTGGTTCAACAGCTTATAGTAAGGCTTTGGGTGGTGCGGTAATTCATCCCCGTTTAAAGGCCTTGCAAATGACAGAGATAGCTTCAATTAATAATCGCGTTTTTAGAACTATCGGATCACCAATCGTTATTGCACCAGATGAATGGATTACAATTTTGCCTAATGATGGCCATAATTTAATTATGATAATTGATGGCCATCGAATTCCGGTTGATCATGTTAATCGCGTTATTTATCGCATTTCTAAAAAAAGGATTCACTTTGATAAGTTTGGTCATCACCATTTTTGGTCAAGAGTAGGAGATGCATTTATCGGCTAAATGAAGATTTTTAAGTATATAGTGACTGAAAAAGATCCCAAACGATTGGGACTTTTTTTGAGTAAAAAGAAGTTATCGAAGCAGGTTATTGTTAATGCCAAGCATAATGGAGGGATGCTTTTAGTTAATCACCGCCGCAGATTTACTAACTTTATGTTAAAAAATGGTGATGAAGTTTTATTTGTAATGGGAAAAGAAAAAGTCAATGAATTCTTGAAACCATCAAATAAACCAATCGAAATTGTCTTGGAAACAGATAATTATTTAGTAATAAACAAGCCTGCTAATGTTTTATCGATTCCTTCAAGGTATGAAGATGGGGATGCGGTTGTTAATCGGGTTATGGGTTATTTTTCAAAGAAAAAAAGCTCAGAACAAGCTTTTTTAAAGCCCCATATTGTTACGCGTTTAGATCGTGATACTAGCGGTTTAGTTTTGGTTGGAAAAAATGCAGTTGCCCATAGCAAGTTTAGTGAATTAAAGAAAGATGTTTTTGTAAAAGAATATCATGCAATAGTTCATAGTAATTTTAATCCTGAAGAGCAAGCAGGTTTGATTGATGCTCCAATTGGAAAGATTGATGATAGTGTTAAGCGTTATGTAATACCTAATGGGCAAAAATCTTTAACCCAGTATGAAGTTTTGGCTCAAAAAGAAGGAGCAAGTTTAGTTAAATTAAGACTTTTTACGGGAAGAACGCACCAGATTCGGGTTCATATGGCTCATATTGGCCATCCTTTATTTGGAGATAAACTATATGGAATAGATGACAATTTCGCAAGACAAGCCTTAAATTGCTCCCATTTGAGCTTTCCAGACCCATTCACTAATGAAGAGAAAATAGTTGAAGTTAGTGATCCTCAAGATATGACAGATTTGTGGCGGAATTTATAGCACGTAAGTGCTATAAATTCCGCTATTTTTTCGTGCTTTCTTCACACTTTTTTCAAAAAAGCAGATTAAGCTAAAAATAACAAAATTAAAGGAGGAAGAAAAATGGTAAGAAAACTTTTAAATAGGTTTACCATAATAGTTTTTTCTTTAATTTTGTTTGCGGGTATGAGTTATCTAACTAGCCAAAATGTTAGTGCAACGACTAGTTCAAATTCCATAATGAAAAAGGTAGTGAATAGTAATAAGAATCTAGAAAATAGAAATAGAGATGATAATGCAGCCGCAAGAGATAATTTAAATTTTAACTATAATTCGACACTCCCAACTTCGAATATTACTCAATCAAATATTAAAAAAATACTTTTCAAAACAATAACATTTCCTCAAACTTTTATAAAATTTGCAACTAAACTCCCCCAAACTGGTTTGCAAAAAAGTGAAGTTTCCCTTTTAGGAATTATAGTTTTAATTTTTACTTCGATTGTTGGCTATCATGGATTTTTTAAGAAAAATGACAAGGAATAAGTTGTTATTTTTAAGAGTTGAATAATTATGAGAGTGATAAAAATTGGTAGATTAAATTATAGTAATCCAACCAAAATAGCTCCTTTATTGATATTATGCAACTAAGGATTGATTCTGATACCGTATCAGAATCAATCCTTTTAATTATCTTCTTTACAGTAAATCGTTCCTCTTTTAAGTATGCAAAGAACTATCATTGAATAGAAAAGTTTTTTCTTGTCATGCTGTGTTTAATAGCTTGCATAGCTAATTCATGTTGATATTGCTAACCTCAATCTGTATCAAAGATTAATTCATTCTTTATAAATAATTTCTACATAAAAACCTCCGAAATTCGAATACGAATTTCGGGGGCATTGCAAATTACAACTTTTTATTATAAAAAGTCTTTGCTTAATGTTGTTATTCCTAATCCAATTATAAAAATAATCAGAATTGGGAGAAGTATAAAGGATGCTATATAAAAGATTACAATGATTCCTAATAGGAAAGTAAGAATCTTAAATAAACCAATCCCTAACTTAAATAATAGCCAAATGATCAATAATACTAATAAAAGATTGAACATTTAGGTCACCTCACTATTTTACAAAAACTCCAATTAAGATGACTATAATACCTAAAGCTATTCTATACCAACCAAAGGACTTAAAGTCGTGAGTTTGAATAAATTTAAGTAAGAATTTAACAGCAAGGTACGCAACAACAAAAGAAACTATCATACCAACTAAAAGAACTGCTAATTGATCTCCTACAAAAGTATGTCCAGCGTGTACATATTTGACAATCTTTAATAAGGAAGCGCCAAACATAGTAGGAATTGCTAGGAAAAATGAAAATTCAGCTGAAACATAACGGCTAGCACCCAAAAGCATAGCTCCTAAGATAGTAGCACCAGAACGTGATGTCCCTGGAATTAATGAAAGGACTTGGAAGCACCCAATTAGAAATGCCATTTGGAAGCTGATTTTATTCAAATCAGTTAACTTAGAATCACGGTTTCTGTAGTAATTTTCAAGTAAGATGAATAATACCCCATAGATAATCAAGGTAGCACTGATTACTTGCCAATTGGTCATATGTTCATCAAGCCAATCGTTTAATGGTAAACCAATGATTACTGAAGGTAATACAGCAACGACAACTTTTATCCAAAGTTTCCAAGTGTTTTCTCGTTGTAATTTGGTTTTTGATAATGAAAATGGATTAAGCTTATTAAAGTAAATGACAATAATGCTTAAGATTGCTCCAAGTTGGATAACCACCATAAACATATCGATGAATGATTGATTTTCTTGTAGCTTAACAACATAATTTGCTAAGTATAAGTGTCCTGTAGAAGATATTGGAAGAAATTCGGTAATTCCTTCAATAATCCCTAAAATAATTGCCTTGATAATGTTAATTAACATTGATTATAAACTACTCCTTACTAAATACTACGCAAGTTCCTTCTGGAACTGCGACATCTTTTTGAACTACGGCTAATGTTCCCATCTCGCTATTTCTTTCGTATAAGGTGGCATTGTCTGTATTTTGGTTGGTAGCGATAACCCATTTTTCACTACTATCCCAGTTGAAATCACGTGGAAATTCACCAAATGTTGAAATTCGTTGCACTAGTTCTAAAGTATGATCTGCTTTTATTTTAAATACAGTAATTGAATTGTGGCCACGATTAGAAAGATATAAGAACTTCCCATCGTTTGACATTCTAATAGCTGCAACACCGTTATGATCAGTATAGTCATCAGGAATAGTTCTATAAGTAGCTATATTTTCAAATTCCCAAGTTTTTTCGTTATATTTAACGACATTTATTTTGCTTGATAATTCACCAGCAACATAAAAGTAATTATTTTCTTTATTAAATACAATGTGACGACTACCAAATCCTGCTTCGTTTAAATAACGTGCTAGATGAACTAAATGACCATCTTTTAAGTCATAGAAGTCGACACTGTCATTACCTAAATCACAGGAAACTAACTTGCCTGAAGGTGTTTCATCAAAAAAGTGTGGATGAGCGCCATCTTTTTGTTCTGGGCGAGGGCCCAAATTAAAACTGTCATGCTTAACCTGATCAACTAAACTAACGCCGTCATTATCGTAATGATATACAGATAAATAAGCTGTATGATAATTTGCTGTATAAACTAAATGCTTATCTTCGTTGATTCCTAAATAAGCAGGTGAAGCACCAGGTTGAAAAACTGAGTTTATTAATTTAACTGGATTTAGTTGAAAGAAGCTAATCCCACCTTCATCTTTATTTTTGGCAATTGAGAACAAATAATTACCACATTTTTTGAAATATGTAGGTCCATTTAATTCAACACAATTAGTAAAGTTCCCTAAACTTGCTTGACCATCTTTAATGGTTAAATCAGCTTGATAAATACCTTTTGAAGTCTTTTTTGTATAGCCTCCAATGAAAACTTTCATATATAATCCCTCCATTCACATCATGAACTTTTATTAGTATATCATTGCTAGTTAATTTTTTTGAGTTAAAATGGTTAAGTAACATTTAAGAAAGAGGAGAATGAAGTGGACGAAAAGAAAATTCGCGAGCTTTATGCTCAAAGTGAAATTGATAGCGTTTATCAGACACTTAATTCATCTAGTAAGGGTCTTTCTTCAGAAGAAGCAGAAAAAAGACTTGAAAAATATGGTCTAAATGAAATAAAGCGGCCTCCTAAGCAAAGTCAATGGCAAACATTTATTAAAAACTTCACAACTTTAATGGCAATCTTACTTTGGATTTCTGGTTTTATTGCGATTGTTTCAGGAACAATGGAATTAGGGATTGCTATTTGGTTAGTGAATATTATTAATGGGACATTTAGTTTTTGGCAAGAACGACAAGCACAAAAGGCAACAGACGCTTTAAATAAAATGCTTGAAAGTTATGTGCAAGTGTACCGCGATGGTAAGAAAAAACAAGTTGAAGCTAAGCATATAGTTCCAGGGGATGTTTTTGCACTTCAAGCAGGGAGCAAGGTTCCAGCTGATGCTAGAATTATTAGTGCAACTAGTTTGCAAGTGGACCAATCTGCCTTAAATGGTG
Organism: Lactobacillus jensenii DSM 20557; assembly: GCF_001436455.1. Lineage (GTDB taxonomy): Bacteria > Bacillota > Bacilli > Lactobacillales > Lactobacillaceae > Lactobacillus > Lactobacillus jensenii. The sequence continues at coordinate 26,750 of NZ_AYYU01000007.1, read as the reverse complement.
AATCAGTTCCTGAAAGTAAAAGGACTAGTTTTGATCCTGGTGAAGGAAAATATGCTGAAAGTAATATGGTTTATTCAGGTACAACAGCTGTATCTGGTACTGCAACAGCTATTTGTTTTAGTACGGGGATGGATACTGAGCTTGGACAAATTGCCCACTTGACTCAAGAACAGGAAAAAGTAGATTCACCTTTAACTCGTGAATTAAATCGATTGACTAAGCAAATTTCAATCATTGCCTTTACGATTGGACTATTTTTCTTTATTGCATCAATTTTCTTTGTAAAGCAACCTTTTGGAGCAGCTTTTATTTTTAGTTTAGGAATGATTGTTGCATTTATTCCAGAAGGATTGTTACCAACAGTTACTTTATCTTTAGCTCAAGGTGTTAAGAGAATGGCTAAAAAGCATGCCTTGGTTAAAGAATTAAATTCAGTAGAAACGTTGGGTGAAACAACAGTTATCTGTTCTGATAAGACTGGTACATTAACTCAAAATCAAATGACAATCCACTATATTAGAACTTTAAATGATGAATTTGAAGTTACTGGTGATGGATATGTTAACAATGGACAAGTTGAATTAAATGGTAAACAACTTTGGTATGATGAACACCCAGATTTAAAAGTTATTACTGAGATAGCTTCTTTGGATAATGATACTTCAATCGAAAATAAAGATGGCCAAAATAAGATTTTAGGAACGCCAACTGAAGCATCTTTAGTAATTATGGCTCAAAAGGCAGGCTATGATATTCATAAACAAATGGTTAAGAAGCCACGTCTTAGAGAATTTCCATTTGATTCAGAACGTAAAAAAATGTCTACTGTTAACCAAATTAGCGATAGTGAAGCAGCTGTTTTGGTTAAAGGCTCTTACAGTGACTTAATTAAGGATTGTAACTTTGTTCAAGTTAATGGTGAAGTCAAACCATTAACAGCTGAAGATAAGCAAAAGTTAGATCGACTAAATGCAGATTATGCGCGTCAAGGTTTGCGTAGCATGGGTTTAGCATATAAGAAGATTAAAAATGATGATGCAATTTCTAATCTGACAATTGAAACTGCAGAGAGTCAGTTGGTATTCGCCGGATTGGTAACAATGAGTGATCCTCCAAGACCAGAAATTTATGATGCAATTAAGCATTGTCATGATGCCAAGATTCGTGTTGTTATGGTTACGGGTGACTCTAAATTGACTGCTAAAACAGTTGCAGTTAAGATTGGGATAACTTCTGAAAAAGCACGCGTAATTGATGGACGTGAACTCGATGAAATGTCTGATAGCGAATTACGTGAAGCTTTAAAAGACGAAGTTATCTTTGCTAGAGTAGCGCCTGAACAGAAATACAAGATTGTAAAGACTTTCCAAGAGAATGGTGAAGTTGTTGCAGCAACTGGTGATGGAGTAAATGATGCTCCTGCGCTTAAGAGAGCTGATATTGGGATTGCAATGGGACTTAGTGGTACAGATGTTGCCAAAGATGCTGCTAATATGATTTTGACAGATGATAATTTTGCTTCAATTGTTGCTGCGATTGAAGAAGGAAGAACTGTATATAGCAATATTCGTAAATTCTTGACATATATTCTTTCTTCAAATGTTCCGGAAGCAATTCCTTCAGTGCTATATCTTTTATCAGGTGGATTGATACCTCTACCACTAACAGTTATGCAAATTTTGACAATTGATTTAGGAACAGATATGCTTCCTGCTTTAGCCTTGGGGGCTGAGCCTAGTGATCCAGACGTTATGAAGCGCGCACCAATTAGTCGAGATGAGCATCTTTTGAATAAAAGAGTTCTAGTTAAAGCATTCTTGTGGTATGGATTGCTTGAAGCTTTAGTTTCAATTGCAGCTTACTTCTTTGTAAATAAACAAGCTGGCTTAGTCTTCGGACATTTAGCAGCTAGTGGTGATATTTATATTAAAGCTACAACTATGACCTTAGGGGCAATTGTCTTTAGTCAAATTGCAAATGTTATTAATTGTCGAACTGAAAAGGTATCAGTATTTAAAAAAGGTCTATTTATTAATCCTCACATCTGGACTGGAATTCTATTTGAAATAATTTTGTTTATTATTTTAACGGTTACTCCAGGAGTTCAGGGTATCTTCAATACTGGTGTTTTAGGTATCAGTGATTGGATAATGCTTTGTCTCATTCCAATACCATTAATTTTGATTGAAGAAGCTAGAAAAAAGCTTTTTAGAATCAATAAATAGCTAAAAAACTCGCTTATTTTAAGATAGGCGAGTTTTATTTATGCTAAAATTTAGATTAGACATAAAAAGGGGTTAATTTATGGATAATAAGACTAATTTGAAGCGGCCTACTTTATTTAAAGATTGGTTTTTGAATAATCGTTTTACAATTTTTTTACTTAATATATTACTGTTCTTTCTGATAATTTTTTTATTTGAACAGATTTCATTTATTTTAAATCCAGCTTGGATGTTCTTTTGTGCGATTTTACCACCATTGCTTTTAGCCTTGGTACAATATTACATGATGAATCCAATTGTGGATTTTTTTGAGCAAAAGCTAAAAGTCCCAAGAACAGTAACAATTTTAGTATTATTTTTACTAGTACTTGGTGCTTTGATTTGGATTATTAACTCACTATTACCAATTATTCAAAATCAAGTTGATGCCTTAATTAAAAATTGGCCTAATATTTGGGATACAAGTGTAAAAACAATTCAGAATTTGCTACACGATCCACATCTAAAAGGTGTTAAGTCTAATATTAATAGTGTAATTGATAGTATTGAAAAGACTCTTTTTAAGTCTTGGCAAGATACTGGAACTGCTGCGTTAACAAATATTTCATCTGCTGTTAGCGTAATTACTATGATTTTTATGACCTTGTTGACAGCACCATTTGTCTTATTTTATATGCTTAAAGATGGCCATCAATTAAATGGTTATCTTACTAAGTTTGCTCCTCGTAGATGGCAGGATAGTTTTTCTAGATTACTTCATGATATTAATGAAGCAATCAGTGCCTATATTCGAGGCCAAATTACTGTAGCAGTTTGGGTCGGTATTATTTATGCTATTGGCTATAATATAATTGGTTTACCATATGGGAGTGCTTTGGCTGTTTTGGCTGCTTTTATGCTATTAATCCCTTATTTTGGTACATTTATTGCCTTGATTCCTGTTTTGATAATTGCTTCGATTACTTCTTGGGGGATGCTAATTAATGTATTGATTGTTTTTGCAATTGAACAAACAATTGAAACACGATTTATTTCTCCAATTATTGTTGGAAACAAGATGAAAATGCATCCAATAACAACAATTCTCCTTTTAATTGGAGCCAGTGCTGTTTGGGGGCTTTGGGGTGTGATTTTTGGCATTCCAATCTATGCAGTTGTTAAAATTGTTGTATCACGAAGTTTTAACTATTTTAAATCTGTGTCACGCTTTTATAATGACGAAGATTTGTTTGAAATTGGTAAAGAGAATCAAACTAAGTTAGATTTAGGAGATAAAAATGACTAATCATATTGTATTATTTGAACCACTTATGCCAGCTAATACTGGTAATATCGCTAGAACCTGTGCAGGAACAGAAACTGTTTTAGACTTAATTGAACCACTTGGATTTCAACTTGATAATAAAAAAATGAAGCGTGCAGGACTGGATTACTGGGATAAAGTCGAAATTCATAAGCATGATGATTTGAAGGCCTTTTTGGAAACTTTAGGACCTAATGATGAAATGTATTTAATTTCAAAGTTTTCATCTAAGTCATACACAGATGTTGATTATACAGATGAAAATAAGAATTATTATTTTGTCTTCGGTAAAGAAACTACTGGTTTGCCAGAAACTTTTATGAGAGAGTATTATGACCGCAATTTGCGAATTCCAATGTCCAACCACATTCGTGCTTACAACTTATCAAATTCAGCTGCCATGGTGATTATGGAAGCTTTACGTCAACAAGGTTTCCCTCATCTTGAAAAGAGTCATCATTATGAAAATGATAAGTTAAAAGATGATTACAACAGACATGAACGATATGAAAGAAATCTAGGAGATGAATAAAATGGTTGAATTTACAAAAGAAACTCCCGTATTAGTAAGAAATTTTCATTATGATTTGAATGAAGAAAATCATGTTAAAAGTGAAGTTAATATTGCGTTGAGAAAAGCAGCCCAAAAAGATGATGAAGGTAACTTGCTTGAAGCTGAAGGTGGAAGCTATTTTGAAATTGCAGTTCCATTTGAAGTAAGTCCTAATCCAGGTGAATTTACAGTTTCTGGACTAATTACACAGGTTGTTTTCTTAAAAGATTATTATGGGGATGGCCAAGATCTTGAAAAGAGTGATTATAAGCTCTTAAGCAGACCACTAGTTGAATATATTGAAACTTTAACTTATCAGTTAACTTCGGTAGCTTTAGATGAACCAGTTAACTTGAATTTTACACCAAACTTTTAATTAATAAGGGGGAGAAGAAATGCCAAGAAAAAAGAAAAAGACAGCTAAGTCCAAGACTGTTGCTCAAAAAGAATTACGTTGGGCAATCTTTGGCATTTTTTTGGTGATTTATGCCTTACTTACTTTTGCAAAATTAGGATTAATCGGTAAAGAATTTGCAAATGTTCTCCGCTTTTTTATTGGTGATAGTTACCCTATCCTTGCATTTTTATTTTTAATGTTTGGATCAGTAATGTTAATTTATTCAAAGCCACCATTAATTGGATTTAAGAGAAGTAGTGGCCTGTTTTTGGCTTACAGCGGGTTAGTTTTAGAATTGGCTGCTAATTTCTTTAATCGTCTCGATGTCTTTAATGGATTTATTAATGTTTTTACCAAAACTATCTTAGCTGAATTTAGTCGCGGTAATTTAACTGAGAGTGTCGGTGGCGGATTAATTGGTAGCTTTTATTACAATATTTTTTATCCCTTATTAGGAAATTTAGGCGCAGTCATTCTGGGCCTTATTTTGCTTATTAGTGGATTATTAATGTTTTTTGATGTTAAATTCGTGCAAATATTACATTTGTTCCAGTCTTCCAGTCAAAAATTTATTGAGACGAATAAAGATGCAGGTATCAAACTTAAGGACAAATATGTTGAAGCTCGTGATAATTACTTACAAAATCGTGATAATCGCAAGAATTTGCAAGATCCTTTGGCAAATAATGATGATATATTTCCTGATACAGGTGATATGCAAGTCCAGAGTCAAAATGATTTAGATGTTATTCCAGACTTATCAAAAAAAACCACTAATGAACAACCAGTCCAGTCTGAACCAGAAATTGAGATACCAACTAATCCTGAAGAGCATGATTTGCCTAAAAGTCATGCTTTTGCTGAAGAAGACCAAAAGATGAAAATGGAATTAGGCAATGTTGATCATGGAGAGATTAAGCCTACACATGTAAATTCCAATTATCAAAAGCCACCACTTGATTTACTAGCCCCAATAAAAAAAGTAGATCAATCTAGTGATAAAAACTTAATTCGCCATAATACTCAAGTTTTAGAGTCAACTTTTAAATCATTTGGTGTAGAAGTAAACGTAAAAAAGGCAATTTTAGGGCCAACTGTTACCCGGTATGAAATTCAACCTGCAGTTGGTGTTAAGGTAAGTAAAATTGTCAATCTTGCAGATGATTTGGCATTAGCGCTAGCTGCTAAAGACATTAGAATCGAGGCCCCTATTCCAGGAAAGCCTTTAGTAGGAATTGAGGTTCCTAATAAAACCACTAGTGCGGTTTCTTTTAAAGATGTCATGCTCAATCAAGATAATAAATCAAAAGCTAATCCACTTGATGTACCATTGGGAAAAGATGTTACTGGAACAACAATTTCTGCGAACTTGACTAAAATGCCACATATGTTAATAGCAGGTTCAACTGGTTCAGGTAAGTCAGTTGCAATTAATACTATGCTTACCAGTATTTTGATGAAGGCTAACCCTGATGATGTTAAGTTAGTACTGATTGATCCTAAGATGGTTGAACTATCTGTTTATAGTGGAGTACCACATTTATTAATTCCAGTGGTTACTGATGCAAAGTTAGCAGCAAATGCTCTTCACAAAACTGTTAAAGAAATGGAAAGGCGCTATAAACTATTTGCTGCTGGTGGCGTTCGAAACATTGGTGAATACAATCAAAAGGTTATTGAAAACAACCAAGACAAAGAAAAGCCAGTTATGAAGAAGTTGCCATTTATCCTGGTAGTAGTTGACGAATTAAGCGATTTAATGATGGTTGGGGGCCATGATGTTGAAGATGCTATTGTTCGCTTAGGTCAAATGGCAAGAGCAGCTGGTATTCACATGATATTAGCTACTCAAAGACCTAGTGTTGACGTTATTACTGGGTTAATTAAGGCTAATGTGCCTTCTAGAATCTCTTTTGCTGTATCTAGTGGGGTTGACTCACGGACAATTTTGGACCAAGTAGGGGCTGAAAAGCTGCTTGGACGTGGAGATATGCTATATTTACCAATTGGAGCGGCTAAACCAGAGAGAGTTCAAGGGGCCTATATTTCTGTTGAAGAAGTTGAAAAAGTAGTAGATTGGGTAAAGAGTCAACAAGAAGCTGATTATAACGAAGCAATGATGCCGCAAAAAGGTGAAGAATCTTCAAATAATGACAATAATGATGAGCCAGAAGATGAATTTTATAATGAAGCAGTTAAACTAGTAACTAAACAGCAATCAGCTAGTGTTTCAATGCTGCAACGGCGCTTTAGAATAGGTTATAATCGAGCTGCAAGGATTATTGATGAAATGGAAGCTAAGGGCATAGTCGGACCTTCAGAAGGGTCTAAGCCACGACAAGTGTTAGTTCAGCCTAAGATGGAGAATGATAATGGACAATAACTTTTTTATTACAGAAAATGAAAATTTAACCAAGGCTAATATTGGCTTCTTTTTGAAAATGCCGTTAACTGGACACAATTTAGCAATGGCTAGTTTATTGGCTAAAATGCAAATAAATAGTAGCCAGTATTTTAATACTATTAATAAACAAGCGCGGGCATTGACCGATTTATATAATATGACTTTTGATGTTGCACCACAGTTATATGGTCGCGAACTTATTTTAATGTATCGATTAAGCTATGTTGAGCCACTTGAAGTAATGGATCCAGAGTATAGCTATGAAAAAATAATTGAGACTTTTAGTCGAATTGTCCGCTACCCTAACTTAAATTCTAAGGTAATTAAGTTGGTTCAAAATCAACTTTTTAATGAATATCAAGAATTAATGGCAAGTCCTACTAGTTATGCTTGGGAACATTTCTTCAAAAAATGGTATCATGACCAACCTGATTTTGCGCATGGAATTATGGGCCCAATCAATGAAATTTTGGAAGCTGATAAGGAGGGGCTTGATGCATATACCGAGGCTTTGACTACCTGTCCAGCTGCGATGATTGGTTATGCTAAGAATTCAAAGTATGTGGTTAAGATATTAAAAGAAGCTTTTAGCGATTATGATTTTAATGCTAAGTTTGCCAGTTCTAACTTAGTTATAGAAGCTTTACCTGATCCATTTACTGATGAAGAAAAAAGAGGTTTCGCTCAGGCACAAATGTTGCTGGGATTTGGATATAATGGTCAGCTGAACAAAAAAGAGCGTCTAGCTGGAAAGTTTTTAGCTCGTTATTTAGCTGGGGACGATAGTTCTGTTTTGTTTAGAAAAATTCGAGAACAATTAGGAGCTGCTTATGCTGTTGATGCAGATAATTATGTTAATAACTCTTTACTACTAGTTTCTGCGGGGGTAAATCATGATAAGCTAGACCAGGCTAGTCAAATTGCTCAAGAAGAAATAGAAAAAGTTAAAGCAGGAGATATTGATGAGGCAATTTTTAAGAAGGTAAAAAAGGCTATTTATAACGAGCATCAATATGGCTTAGATCGAGCTGGCTATCGAATTATGTTGCAATTACGAGCTTTACTAATACCTGAATATTCTTTCTTAGATTTAGGAAAGAGTATTCGAAAAATACAAGTAACAGATTTGATAAAATTGGCTAATAAGCTTACTTTAAATGAAAGTTTTTATATCAAATGAAAAAATTAGATATTGAAAAAAAGACTTTTTCTTCAGGACTTACGGCACAAGTGGTTTTGAGAAAAGGTTTTAAGCAAAAATTTTTTGGAATTATTGTAGACTTTGGGAGTAGTGATAAGCAAATCCCAGGAGCCGCTCACTATTTAGAGCATTTACTTTTTAGTAAAAAGAGCGGAGATATTACCGAACGATTTGACGAAATTGGCGCAAGCACCAATGCTTTTACTAGTTATAATGCGACGATGTTTTATGCTAATAGTATCGATAATATAAGCAAAATTGTTGATCTGTTATTTGAACTTGTTGGGGATCCCAATTTTAGTAAAAAGAGTATTGATAAAGAACGCCCAATTATTGATCAAGAATTAGCAATGTATCGCGATGAACCGACCTGGCCAATTAGCGATAGCATAATGAAGCAGCTCTTTGGAGACAGTAATCTTGGCCTTGATATTGGTGGTACAAGTCAGACGATTAAGAAAATAAATAGTCGCAACTTGGCCAAAATTTATCAGGAAAATTATACAGCCAATAATATGCATTTTATTGCAGTTGGTGATTTTGCACCTTCAGCAGTTACTCGGTTATTTGGTCAAATTAAGAAATTAGATAAGCAATACTTACAAAGTGGTCAAAAGAGAGAGCATACTTTTAAACCAGAAATGGGTAATTTAGGCCTTAAGGAGTTTAAAAATAAGACAGAAGTACCTTACTTTTGTTTAGGAGTTAAATTGCCAGACTTTAAGAAAGTATTAGTAAATAACGATTTAGGCCAAATTCTAGTAGAAATAATGTTAGAATCATTGCTAGGCGAAAATAGTTCCTGGTACCAAGATAAAATGGTACATGGTGAATTAACCAGCCCTTTACAATTTGGTGTTAATTACACTAGACAAGGTAACTTTGCCACTATTTTAGGTATTAATAATGGTAATAGCTTATTGAATAACGTGAAAGAAACTTTATTTTCTTCAGAAAAAACTGCTGAGCAAATGGATGAATTAAAAGACCTTTTTGAAATGCAAAAGAAAGTCTCAATGGCTACTTTATTGTCTGCTTTTAATAATTTATCTGAGTTAGGTTTTGAGTTAGCTGAAGAAGCAATTAATGGTGAAAATATTTTTGACACGATTAAGTTATTGCAACAAATGAATTTTGAAAAATATTGGCAAATTTGTCAGGATTTATTGGCTGAAAGTGAAACTTGCTCAGTCTTTTCCACTGTAGAATAGGGATGATTATTTGAAAAGAGCGATTATCTTTGGGGCAACTGGCGGAATTGGTCAAGCAATAGCAACTGAGTTAGCTGCTGATGGTTGGTCATTGTATTTACATTATAGTAATCAAGAGCAAGTGGCTAGTGAGTTAGCAGATAAGTTAATGAGTCAATTTCCTGAGCAAGATTTTATTGCAATCAAATTAGACTTTTTAGCAAGTAATATGGAATTACAGCAATTTTGCCAAGGGTTGTTACCAGTTAATGTTGCAATATTTGCCCAGGGAATAACACACTATGGCTTTTTTGGGGAACAAGACTTAGACAATCTAGAACAAGAAATGAAAATTAACTTACTTACTCCCCTCAAGTTAACAAGGCTATTAGAGTCTAATTTGCTTAAGTATAAACATAGCCGGATTATTTATTTGGGATCTGTTTATGGTGGCCAAGCAAGTGCGTTAGAATCAGCGTATAGCGCTTCTAAAGCTGCTTTGACAAGATTTAGTCAAGCGTATGCAAGAGAAGTGGCAGCTAGTGGTCTAACTGTTAATGTTTTAGCCCCTGGAGCAGTTGATACACCTATGAATGCTATCTTTTCAGAGGATGTTTTAGATGAAGTGAAAAGTGAAATTCCGGCTGGAAGATTAGCTTTAGGAAAAGATATAAGTTTTTGGGTAAAAAATATTCTAAAACCTGAAAGTGATTATTTAACAGGACAAACAATATATATTACAGGTGGATGGCTAATTTAGTGTCATTTTGTGGTATACTCAATTTGTTAATTTTTTAGAACAAGAGGTTATTATGGCTAATATCGGAGAAAAACTACGCAGTGCTAGAGAAGCAATGGGCTTGTCTATTGCCGATGTTGAAAAAACAACCAAAATTCAAAGTAGATATTTGACTGCTATTGAAAATAGCGACTTTGACAAGCTTCCTGGTGATTTTTATGTCCGTGCATTTATTAGACAATATGCACAAGTTGTTGGTTTAGATGGTAAAGAACTTTTGGCTGAATACCATCAAGATGTACCAGAAACTAATAGTGATGAATATGTTGAAAATTCAATCGATAATAAGACTGAAGAAGTAAAAAAGACCACTAATAGTAAAAAAGGTATGCTTAAAAATCAAATGCCACGTATTATTTTAGGGGCAGGAGTTGTAATAGTAATTGTAATAATTTATGTACTAATTACATCTCTATTTAGAGGCTCTTCACAACAAGCATCTGATGCAGGTGATTCAGTAACAGTTTCATCACAATCTGATAGTTCATCTTCTTCAGAAAAGTCATCATCAACTGAAAAGAGTCATGTAAAAATAAAGCGTTTAGGATATGGCTCATATCAAGTTACTGGTCTTAAAAACAACCGTAATTTAGTAATTCACGCAGGTACCAATGATCTTTCTGCTTCAGTTACAATTGATGGCGAAACAAAGTGGAAAGGTACTATCTCATCTGATAGTAAGCATACTGTGAAACTTCCAGAATCTGCTAAATCTGTGACAATTTACTTATCTAATGATACAGATACTAAAGTTACTGTTGGTGGCAAGAAAGTTCCTTATACAGCATCTGGTTCAAGTTTGAACTTGCGCTTAACTATTGGAAAGGTTTCTTCATCATCAAGTTCTGCAGCAACTCAATCTGCAACCACTAATACTTCTTCACAAAGTAGTAGTGTTGCAACTAGTTCTTCAAACACTTATAGACAATCAAGTCAGGTAAGTTCTAGTCGTACAACAACTAATCAAACTACTACCAATCAAACCAGTCAAAATACAACTACACAAAGTACTGGTAATACAGGATCAACAAGTAATACCGGTAATGGTAATGATGCAGGGCAAGATAACGGGGGACAATAATTAAAGAATGAATTTACCAAATCGTTTAACTGTTTTTAGAATTATTTTAATTCCTGTTTTTATGTTAGTATTAATTCTAAATTTCCCAGTAGGTAATTTAGAATTTGCTAATGTTAAGATCCCTTTTAGTCAAATTTTGGCCGCAATAATTTTTGCAGGGGCATCATATACTGATTATTTAGATGGGCACATTGCTAGAGCAAGAGGATTAGTAACTAATTTTGGAAAATTTGCTGATCCATTAGCAGATAAAATGTTAGTAATGACTGCTTTCATTTTTTTAGTAAGTATGGCTAAAGCATCAGCATGGATTGTAGCAATTATCGTTTGTCGAGAATTAGCTGTTACAGGTTTACGTTTAATTTTAGTTGAAAATGATGGTGAAGTGTTAGCAGCTAAAATGCCTGGTAAGATTAAAACTGTAACACAGATGTTGGCAATTATTTTCTTATTATTAGGAGATATTTTCTTTATTGGTACGATTTTGCTCTACATTTGTTTGATATTCACAATTTACTCTGGTTGGGACTATTTCTACCAATCAAGAGATGTCTTTAAAGGTGAATTATAATTTAAAAGCCGTAAGGCTTTTTTTTATTAAATAAAAAAATATCAAGGAATAACAGGGTATTTAATTAATGGCTGGAAATTATAATAAGTAAATAAATGAACGCTAGTTCGTTTTTTGCTTGCAATTGTAACTAGATAGCAAGTATAATTAACTAGTAACTAGCTTGAGGAGGAAATACTTTGGCTAAAGATGAGAAACAAGCTGCTTTAGATGCAGCGTTAAAAAAGATTGAGAAAAACTTCGGTAAAGGTGCAGTAATGCGCATGGGAGAAAAGGTTGATACACAGATTTCAACTATTCCAACAGGCTCTTTAGCTCTTGATGCAGCTATTGGAGTGGGTGGATATCCTCGTGGCCGAATTATTGAAGTATATGGACCAGAATCATCTGGTAAGACGACGGTCGCTTTGCATGCAGTTGCTGAAGTTCAAAAGCGTGGCGGAACTGCTGCATATATTGATGCGGAAAATGCTATGGATCCAGCTTATGCAGAAGCTTTAGGCGTTGATATTGATTCACTTATCTTATCTCAACCTAATACCGGTGAAGAAGGTTTACAAATTGCTGACACATTGATTGCCAGTGGAGCAATAGATATTTTGGTTGTTGACTCCGTTGCTGCCTTAGTGCCAAGAGCTGAAATTGATGGTGAAATGGGAGATTCACATGTTGGTTTGCAAGCTCGGTTAATGAGTCAAGCTTTACGTAAATTATCTGGTAATATTAATAAGACTAAGACTATTGCACTCTTTATCAACCAGATTCGTGAAAAAGTAGGTGTTATGTTTGGTAACCCAGAGACAACACCTGGTGGACGAGCACTTAAGTTTTATTCAACTATTAGACTTGAAGTTCGTCGTGCGGAACAGATTAAGCAATCAAGTGATGTTGTAGGTAACCGTGTAAAAATTAAAGTAGTTAAGAACAAGGTTGCCCCACCTTTTAAGGTTGCTGAAGTGGATATCATGTATGGTAAAGGAATATCCCAATCTGGTGAATTACTGGATATGGCCGTTGAAAAAGACATTGTCGATAAGGCTGGATCATGGTATTCATATAATGATGAAAAAATTGGTCAAGGTCGGGAAAATGCTAAGCAGTATTTGGAAGATCATCCAGATATCTATTCTGAAATTATGACCAAAGTTCGTGAAGCATATGGAATTGATGCCAAGTCACTTGAAGAAAAAGAAGATCCAGCAAAAGTAAAAGAAAAAATTGATCAGGATGAGAAAAGTAGCGACAAAGCTAGTAAAAAGTAAGCCTGAAGAAATCGATTTAGACCTTGGTTTTTAACTAAGGTCTTTTTACTTTTGTTGACATATTTTATAGGAAAATTTATCATTAATTTGTGTGTATAATTCTTAAAAAGGGCGATAGTGATAATGATGAAAACAGATTTTATTCCTGTGCTAATCGCTATTGTTTCACTTTTAATTGGTTATGGTATTGGTTATTTAATTAGAAAGTTGCATTGGGAAAAACAAGCAGAAAATGCACGTAATGATGCACAACATTTGCTTGAAAATGCCCATACTAAGTTAGATGCAATTAAGGCGGAAGTTGAAGTAGCCAAGCAGACTGCAAAGACAGTTCGCCAAGAAGCAGAAAATAATAAAAAAGCTCAAATTTTAGAAGCTAAAGAAGAAATTAGAGCTTATCGTGAGCAAACCGAAAATGATTTGAGTAAACAAAGAATTGAGCTCAGTCATCGGGATGCTCGTTTGCAGCAAAAAGAAGATGCCATTCAAGAGAAAGAAAAGGATTTGAGTAAAAAAGATGCTCAACTCACACAAACTAAGAATCAGTTAGAGCAAAGAGAAGCCGACCTTACTCAAAAGCAAACTGAAGCAGATGATTTACTGGCTCAACGGCAGAAGAAGCTATATGAAGTAGCTGAATTGAGTAAGGAAGATGCTAAAAAAATAATTTTAGCTGATTTAAGTAATCAACTTGATAGCGAGCGTGCGGAATTAATAAGAAATAGTAATGAGCAAGCTCAAGCTAAGGCTGATCGTTTTGCTCGACAAATATTGGTAGATGCAATTCAAAGTAGTGCTGCTGATACAGTTGCTGAAACAACTGTATCAGTTGTCGAGCTACCAAATGAGGAAATGAAGGGAAGAATTATTGGTCGTGAAGGTCGTAATATTCGTTCCTTTGAAGCCTTAACAGGTGTTGATTTAATTATTGACGATACACCAAAAGTTGTAACTTTGAGTGGATTTGACCCAATTAGACGAGAAATTGCCAAAAGAGCAATGGAACGCCTAATTAAGGATGGGCGTATTCATCCAGCAAGAATTGAAGAGATGGTTGATAAAGCTCGTAAAGAGGTCAATGATGATATCTATGAAGCTGGTGAAGGTGCATTAATAGAATTAGGTATTCATAAGATGCATCCTGAATTAGTAAAAGTTTTAGGTCGACTTAAGTATCGGACTTCTTATGGCCAAAATGTTCTTGCTCACTCAATTGAAGTTGGTAAGTTAACAGGAACTATGGCGGCTGAACTTGGTTTAGATGAAAGATTAGCGGTTCGCGCGGGATTATTACACGATATTGGTAAGGCTATCGACCACGATATTGAAGGTTCCCACGTAGAAATCGGTGTTGAATTAGCACGTAAGTACCATGAATCTGATATTGTAGTTAATGCAATTGCAGCTCACCATGGTGATGTGCCTAAATTATCGTTTATTGCAGAGCTAGTTGTTGCTGCTGATACTATATCTTCAGCAAGACCAGGTGCAAGAAGTGAGTCATTAGAAAATTATATTAGAAGACTTACTCAATTAGAATCAATTGCTTCTGGTTATCAAGGCGTTAGCCAAGCATTTGCAATTCAAGCTGGTCGTGAGATTAGAGTTATGGTTGAACCAGATAAAATTTCTGACGATCGGACGACAATTTTAGCTAGAGATATTCGAAACCAAATTGAAAAGGAAATGGAATACCCTGGTAATATCAAAGTAACCGTAATTCGTGAGAAACGTGCGGTGGCGATTGCTAAATAACCAAAAAAAGGACTTATTTGTGCAAATAAGTCCTTTTTGTATTTGTACTAATTTTTCACAACTTGTATAATAAACGCTAGATATTAGCAGAAAGTTTAGAAAAACATGTTTTTAATTATTGTAAAATTATTCTTCTTAGTAATTATTCAAACGGCTGTAACGCCATTTATTAGAAGATTAGCCTTTGTTCTAGGAGCAGTTGATAATCCTAATGCTCGTCGTGTTAATAAAAAGCCGATGCCTACAATTGGGGGATTGGGTATTTTTGTGACATTCAACATTGGGACATTTATTTTATTAAGGGAGCAATTTCCCACTCATGAAGCTTTTTCAATCTTGCTTGCTTCTAGTGTAATGATTTTAACAGGCTTAATTGATGATATTTTAGAGTTAAAACCCAAGCAAAAGCTAGCAGGGCAATTTATTGCAGCATTGATTATTTATTTCCTAGCTGGAATAAAGATGAAAGAAATTATTTTGCCGTTTTCCAAACAGGTTATTAATTTGGGGTGGTGGAGCCTGCCAATTACCATTTTTTGGATTTTAGCCTTAACTAATGCAGTTAACTTGATTGATGGGTTAGATGGTTTGGCTACAGGGGTTTCACTAATTTCATTATCAACAATGGGTGTTGTTGGTTACTTCTTTCTTCACACTAAAGAATTATATATTCCAATTGCTTGCTTTATTTTGGCAGCGGCTTTATTAGGCTTTCTACCGTATAATTTCCACCCCGCTAAAATCTTTTTAGGTGATACTGGAGCACTTTATATTGGCTTTATGATTGCAATCTTGTCATTAAAGGGGTTAAAGAATGTAACCTTTATTTCTTTAATTGTACCGATTATTATCTTAGGGGTACCGATTACTGATACTGTTTATGCAATGATTCGTAGAAAATTAAACCATAAGCCAATTTCACAAGCTGATAAACATCATTTGCATCACCAATTAATGAGAATGGGACTTAGTCATAGACAAGCAGTACTATGCATTTATGGGATTTCACTAGTCTTTTCATTTATTTCATTATTATTTTTACTGTCACCATCTTGGGGAATCTGGCCTTTAATTCTAGGTTTATTAGTTGCCTTAGAGTTTTTTGTTGAATCGGTCGGGCTTTTAGGTGATAAATATCATCCATTACTTAATTTGATTCAGAAAATGATTAACAGTACACGAAGAAGTGATCCTACCGTTGAAGTTTGGCACCTTGGTGGTGAAAAGCCTAATCAATTAAAACGAAAAACAAAAGAAGATAAAGATAACGATTAATTTTTAAGACTAAAAAAGCTGGAGTTTTCTCCAGCTTTTTTATTGTTCATGATAATTGACTTCTTTAAGTAAAATTTCGTTATAGCGTTGACCAATTTCTTTTAAGGTAACTTGTCCATTTAACAAATTAGTAAGGTCAGCTTCTAGTGGTTTAATATCTTTATCTTCTACAAATAGAGTAAAAGTTACGTCAGTTCCGTATTTACGATTAGAAACAAAAACATCATTTTCTTCTAGATAATGATTTATTTCATCTAAGCGATTATAAGGAATCGAAAATGATAGTTCTTTTTGTAATACTCTTTTTACAACACCAATAGCTTTTGCAGCTTCAGTTACGCTATTGGAGTATGCTCTTATCAATCCACCTGCTCCGAGCTTTATTCCACCAAAATATCTGGTTACTACAACAGTAACATTTTTTAGTTTCATTAATTGCAAGGCCTTTAATTCAACAACTCCGGCAGTTCCTTGAGGCTCACCATTATCGCTTGCCTTAACTTGCTCATCATTTAAGCCAATTGTATATGCGTAGGTATTGTGAGTGGCATCATGATATTTTTTGGATACTTCTTTGATAAAAGCTTCGGCCTTTTCTTTAGTATCAGTTCTAGCGAAACTTGCAATAAAACGACTTTTTTTAATTATTAATTCGTTTTGCCCTGCTTCTTTAATGGTTAAAAAATTTTCTTTTTCTGACAAAAAAATTCTCCTTTCTTGGGTAATTTAATTTAGGGAGGAAAATTTATGGAAAATCTTACCTCACTTGCAGGAAGACAATGGATTATCAGTCAAGATGATTCTAGCATATTTTCTAATTGTGAAAAAATCGCTGGAATAATTGATGGTATATGTCAAAGATGTGGAAGTTATTGTGATACAAAAATCGCTGAGGAAATCCTTTATTGTCGTGAATGCATTGGATTAGGAAGAGTAAGTGAAAAAGATTATTTAATTAGAGATTTAAGTAATAAAAAATTTCCTAAACAAGGTGATTTGTTAACTTGGTCAGGGGAACTAACTACTAGACAAGCTAAGGTATCCCAGGAAATTTGTGATGCGTTTAATAAACGTCAGGATTATTTAGTTCATGCAGTAACAGGAGCCGGTAAAACTGAAATGTTATTTGCATGTCTTAAATTATGCTTAGAAGCCGGGCTAAGAGCCTGTATAGCAACTCCAAGAATTGATGTAGTTAATGAATTATTTCCCAGAATTAGTAGTGCTTTTTCTAATTTGAAAATTGGAAAATATCATGGTCGGGAATATAAGGATTATGAAGAAGAACAATTAATTATTTGTACAACACATCAATTATTAAAATTTTATCATGCTTTTGATTTGTTAATAATTGATGAAGTAGATTCTTTCCCTTATGCACCAAGTCCAATGTTACATTTTGGGGCTGATAATGCAGTTAAAACCGATGGAATGAAGCTATATTTAACAGCAACTCCACCAGATGATCTAATTGAGCAAATTAAGCATAAAGAAATTACTGTTTCGCTATTAAACAGACGCTTTCATGGTGGACTTTTACCAGTTCCAAAGGAGAAGTTGTTTTTAAAGCCTTTTTTGAAAAAGATGCAATTAAATAAGAATTTACTCAAAGAAATAATCTCCGTCATAAAGGCTGGACATCCACTTTTACTATTTGTCCCCAAAATAAGTGAAATACCTGTTTACTTAGAAGCTTTGCAATCCTGTCATGAGCTTAAAGGTGTTGTTATTAAAGGTGTTCATGCCGCTGATGAGGCACGGATTGATAAAGTACAGGAATTTAGAGATAGCAAGATAGATATTTTAATTACTACGACTATTTTAGAGCGTGGAGTAACTTTTAAACATGTTTGGGTAATTATTGTAGCAGCTGATGATCGAATTTATACTAGGGCATCACTAATTCAAATTGCAGGCAGAGTTGGACGAAGTAGCGACGATCAAAATGGTTTAGTTTTATTTTGTTATCACAAATATACTTTTCCAATACGACAGGCAGTTGCTGAAATTAAGAGGATGAACCGATGAAATGTTATCTTTGTGGAAATAAATTCATGCCAGCTCTAAATTTTAATGAATTGCTAAATCCACTTTCTGAGAGCTTGGATATTCTTTGTTCTGATTGTCAAAATTCATTTTCTTATTTAGAAAAGGGATGTCAATACTGTCAAAAAGCAGGAGCACAAAAAATATGTAAGGATTGTCAGGCTTGGCAGAAAAAATATCAAGTTTTATTAAAGAATCATGCAATCTATGCATATAATGTGCAATTTCATAATGCAATGAGGTTATATAAAAGATATGGGGACTACCAAGTAGGCAAGGCATTAGGAGCATTAATTCAATCGAAAATGCCACAAGGCTTTGATTACTATATCCCCATTCCCACCTCTGAAAGTCATATCAAAAAGCGAGGGTTTGACACGATTTACGAGCTTTTTAAAGGTCTGGTGCCATTATGTCCAATTTTGAAAAAAAGAGATTTAAATATAAGCCAAGGTGAATTGAATCGCCAGCAGCGTCTAGCAACACCACAAAGCTTTTATCTCGAAAAAGCAGTAGGGCAGCAGATAAGAATATCTGGAAAAGTATTACTACTGGATGATATTTATACGACTGGAAGAACTTTGTATCATGCAAGAGATGCGATTTGGCAAGTATTCCCAGATATACACATAGAAAGTTTTACAATTAGTCGATAAAGGCCGTGCAAGTGCTTACATTTTTGGTATAATATAGGTGTAAAGAAAAACCGCATAGCGGTTGAAAGGAGAATCTTTTATGTTAAAGTACAATGTACGTGGTGAAAATATCGAAGTAACTGAAGCTTTGAGAAGCTATGTTGAAAAGCGTTTAGAGAAGCTTGAAAAATATTTTGAATTAACTTCAGATGTTATTGCACACGTTAACTTGAAAGTTTACAAGAACCATGATGCTAAGGTTGAAGTAACGATTCCCCTCCCATACTTAGTCTTGAGAGCTGAAGAAACTTCTGATGATATGTATCGGAGCATTGATTTTGTTTCTGATAAACTTGAACGTCAAATTAGAAAGTACAAGACACGTGTTAACCGTAAAGGTCGTGAAAAAGGTGTTAAAGACTTTTTCATTGAAACTCCAGCTGAAGAAGAAAAGCCTACTAGCGAATTTGATATTGTTCGTAATAAGCGAGTAAGTTTAAAGCCAATGGATCCAGAAGAAGCAATCTTACAAATGGATATGCTTGAACATGATTTCTTCGTATTTCAAGATGCTGAAACTAATGGTACTAGTGTTGTATATCGTAGAAATGATGGCCGTTATGGCTTAATTGAAACTAATGAATAATAATTATTAAATTTTTTTGGGACTCCTTGGGGTTAAACTCAAGGAGTCTTTTGTGTTAGTTATTTTTCTTTTTTTTAATAACATGGTAAAATATCATTTGTATTTTAGACTTTAAATTAGATTTTAGGGACCGATTTAATGGTAAATATTTTAAAAAAACTATACGATAGTGATAAACGAGAACTTAAAAAATTTGAGAAATTAGCTGATAAGGTTGAAGGTTATGCTGATGAAATGTCCAAACTAAGTGACGCTCAGTTACAAGCTAAAACTCCTGAATTTAAAAAGAGACTAGAAGATGGTGAAAGCTTAGACGATTTACTTCCAGAAGCTTTTGCGGTTTGTCGTGAAGGGGCTAAGAGAGTTTTAGGACTATATCCATATCTAGTTCAAATTATCGGTGGTATTTCACTACACTTTGGTAACATTTCAGAAATGATGACTGGTGAAGGTAAGACTTTGACAGCTACTATGCCAGTTTATCTTAACGCATTGACTGGCAAGGGTGTTCACGTAGTTACTGTTAATGAATACTTGTCTGGACGTGACGAAGAAGAAATGGGGCAGTTATATCGCTGGTTAGGTTTAACTGTTGGCTTAAATCTGAATGAAAAATCACCAGATGAAAAGCGTGCCGCATATAATTGTGATGTTACATACTCAACTAATGCAGAACTAGGCTTTGATTATTTGCGTGACAACATGGTTGTTTATAAAGAACAAATGGTTCAAAGACCACTTAATTATGCAATTATCGACGAAGTTGACTCAATTTTAATCGATGAAGCTAGAACACCATTGATTATTTCTGGTGAAGCCCAACAAGCTACAGGTGAATACATTAGAGCAGACCGCTTTGTTAAGACCTTAACTGAAGACAAGAGCGATGATGATGTTGATGATGATAAGGATTATGGTGACTATAAGATTGACTGGCCAACTAAGACTATTTCATTAACTCGTCAAGGAATTGCTAAGGCATGTGAGCATTTCGGTCTTAAAAACTTATACGATGTTGAAAACCAAGTTTTGGTTCATCATATTGATCAAGCTTTGCGTGCTAATTACATCATGCTTAAAGATATTGATTATGTTGTCCAAGATGGGGAAGTCCTAATTGTCGACTCATTTACTGGACGTGTAATGCAAGGACGTCGCTATTCAGATGGTTTGCACCAAGCAATTGAAGCTAAAGAAGGAGTTAAAATTCAAGAAGAATCTAAGACTCAAGCGACAATTACTTACCAGAACTTCTTTAGAATGTACAAGAAATTATCTGGGATGACTGGTACTGCTAAGACGGAAGAAGAAGAATTTCGTGAAATTTATAACATGCAAGTTATCACAATTCCAACTAACCGTCCTATTCAAAGAAAGGATATGCCAGATATTCTTTATCCAACTCTTGACGCTAAGTTCAAGGCGGTTGTTGAAGAAATTAAAAAGCGCCATGCTAAGGGACAGCCAGTTTTGGTGGGTACTGTTGCAATTGAAAATTCAGAACGTTTGAGTAAAATGCTTGATGCTGAAAATATTCCTCATGCAGTTTTGAATGCCAAAAACCATGCTAAAGAAGCGGAAATTATCATGAAAGCTGGTCAAAGAGGAGCAGTTACAATTGCTACTAACATGGCTGGACGTGGTACTGACATTAAGCTTGGG
Source organism: Lactobacillus jensenii DSM 20557 (assembly GCF_001436455.1). Classification (GTDB taxonomy): domain Bacteria; phylum Bacillota; class Bacilli; order Lactobacillales; family Lactobacillaceae; genus Lactobacillus; species Lactobacillus jensenii. The sequence continues at coordinate 5,745 of NZ_AYYU01000007.1, read as the reverse complement.
CCTGGTGTTCGTGAACTTGGTGGATTAGCAGTTATTGGTACTGAAAGACACGAATCACGTAGAATTGATAATCAGCTTCGTGGACGTTCAGGACGTCAAGGTGACCCAGGTTATTCACGCTTTTATTTATCACTTGAAGATGACTTGATGAAGAGATTTGGCGGAGATCGCGTAAAAGTATTCTTAGATCGAATTTCTGATAATGATGATGACAAAGTTATCGAAAGTAGAATGATAACTCGTCAAGTTGAATCAGCTCAAAAGCGTGTTGAAGGTAACAACTACGATACTCGTAAACAAACTTTGCAATACGATGATGTTATGAGAACCCAACGTGAAATCATTTATGGTGAAAGAATGCAAGTGATTGAAGAAGATAAATCACTTAAGAATGTCTTGATGCCAATGATTAAACGGACTATTTCTCATCAAGTTGATTTGTATACTCAAGGCGATAAAAAGGATTGGCGAATTGATTCATTACGTGACTTTATTGTTTCAAGTCTTACTAATGAAGAAGTTGCTGATAAGATTGATTTGAAGAATATTAAATCTGCTGATGAGCTTAAAGAAAAGCTTTATAATTTAGCAGAAGAAAATTATAAAGATAAAGAAGAAACTTTATCTGATCCTAGTCAAATGCTTGAATTTGAAAAGGTGGTTATCCTACGGGTTGTTGATGATCGCTGGACAGATCATATTGATGCTATGGATCAATTACGTCAATCAATTGGCTTACGTGGATATGGTCAACTTAATCCATTAGTTGAATATCAAGATGCTGGTTATAGAATGTTTGAAGAAATGGTTGCCAACATTGAATTTGATGCTACTCGCTTATTTATGAAGGCTCAAATTAGACAAAATATTGCAAGATAGTTGATAATAAAAGAGGAGGCAAAAGCTTCCTCTTTTTTGCTTAAAGGAGAAAATAAAATGGAAATTAGTGAGATTTCGGCTGTACTTGATGAATTACGTGTTAAGTTAAATCATTTCAGGAGGTCTCTTTGACTTTGATGCTTTAAATGAAAGCATTGCAATTAATGAAGAAAAGATGGCAGATCCAGACTTTTGGAATAATCAAGAATCTGCCCAAAAATTAATTAGTGCTACAAATAAATTAAAAGAGAAACGAGATCATTTTAATGATTTGGCACAAGCTTTTTCTGATGAAGAAGCTGCATTAGAGTTGTTAAAAGAAGAATCTGATACTGACTTACAAGCTGAAGTAGAATCTGATTTGGAAAGCTTAAAAGATAGTTTTCATCAATATGAATTAAACTTACTTCTCTCAGGGAAATATGATACCAATAACGCTTTAATGGAAATCCACCCAGGAGCTGGTGGAACAGAAGCAATGGATTGGGCGCAAATGCTTATGAGAATGTATCAACGCTTTAGTGAAGCTCATGGTTTTACTTTCGAAATTGATGATTACGAGCCTGGTGATGAAGCAGGAGTGAAAAGTGTAAGTGTCTTAATTAAAGGAACTAATGCTTATGGATTGCTAAAGGGAGAAATGGGCGTTCACCGCTTAGTTAGAATTTCACCCTTTGATGCAGCTAAAAGGCGACATACATCTTTTGCAAGTGTTGAAGTTATTCCTGAAATTGATGACAGCATTGAAGTAGATATTAACCCAGCAGATTTAAGAATTGATGTTTTTAGGTCAAGTGGTGCCGGAGGACAACATATTAATAAAACTTCTAGTGCGGTTAGAATAACACACTTACCTACAGGAATCGTGACTACTTCACAAGCTCAACGCTCCCAATTTCAAAATAAAGAAACAGCTATGAACGCTTTACGTGCTAAACTGTTCCAACTTGAAGAAGAAAAGAAGCGAAAAGAAAAAGAAAAATTAAAAGGTGTCCAACAAGATATTGCATGGGGGTCTCAAATTAGATCATACGTCTTCCATCCATATAGTATGGTTAAAGATCATCGAACTAATTTTGAAACTAGTGATGTAAATGGTGTTATGGATGGCAAGCTTGATAATTTGATCTATTCTTTCTTACAATGGAGATTAAGCCAAGAAAATCCAGAATAGAAGGTGAATATTATGGGATTTATTGAATTTTTAGTTGTAGTATTAATTTTAGCAATTATTGTATGTGTTTTATTCGCTCTATTGAAGCTATTCATTCTTATCTTACCGTTTATTCTGATTATTGCAGGATTAATTTGGTTATATATTTATTTCTTAAAGCGTAAAATTCGCCATGAAATTAGTAAAGAAATGGATGAAGATTATAAAATGAGTTGGGATGACTTTGTTTCTTATGGAAAAAATACAACTAAAGAAACGGAAGGACATCATCGCAAACCAGCTCGTGATGTAACAACAGAAGATGTTAATGATAAATAGAGGTTAATATTATGGCTGATAAGGTTGAATTAACAGAGTTATTTGAAGATAATAATGTCCTACATGTATTTCAAGGAAAAGAATTAATTAAAAATCGGGCAGTAACTGTCTCAGATATTTATCGACCAGGTCTTGAATTAACTGGATATTTTGACTTTTATCCTTCAAAAAGAATTCAGTTGCTTGGAAGAACTGAGATTTCTTATGCGGCAATGCTTGATCATGAAACACGTCTTCATGTTTTCAATAAAATGGCAACGCTTGATACACCTTGTTTTTTGATTTCACGTAGTTTACCAGTTCCCAAGGAATTAACGGAGGCTGCAGCTAGAAATGGAATACCGATTTTAACTACATCTGAATCAACAACTTATATTATGAGTGTGTTAACGCAATATTTGCGAGAACACTTGGCCCAAAGAACTAGCATTCATGGTGTATTAGTCGAAATTAACGGGATGGGAGTTTTAATTACCGGTGCAAGTGGTGTTGGTAAGAGTGAAACTGCCTTGGCCTTAATTCAACGTGGACATCGTTTGATTGCAGATGATCGTGTTGATGTGTACCAACGAGATCATGATACGGTAGTTGGTGAAGCTCCTAAAATTTTGAATCATTTAATGGAAATCCGTGGTATTGGGATAATTGATATTAAAGATATGTTTGGTGTAGGAGCAGTTAAAGACCATACAGAAATTAAATTGGTAATTAAGTTGGAAAATTGGGATCCCAAGGCTAATTATGATCGTCTAGGTTTTGACCAAGATACTCGTGAAATTTGCAATATTGAAGTTCCTCAAGTTACTATCCCAGTTAAGGTGGGACGTAATTTAGAGATCATTATTGAAATTGCTGCTCTAAACTTTCGTGCTAAGCAAATGGGTTTTGATGCAAGTGTCACTTTCCAACAACAATTAGCAAAATTAATTGCAGAAAATGAAAAAAATAATAACTAGAATGGAGGAACTGATTTGTTTTTAGCACTGAATCCAGTCGCTTTCCAACTTGGAAACTTAAGTGTTAAGTGGTATGGAATTTTTATGGCAACTGGAGTTTTGATTGCTACTACAATGGCAATTATTGAAGGTAAAAAAAGGCAAATAATGAGTGATGATTTCATTGATTTGTTGCTTTGGGCTGTACCAATTGGCTTTATAGGAGCTAGAACGTATTATGTAGTTTTTGAGTGGGGATACTTTTCGCAACATCCTGACCAAATTATTGCAATTTGGAATGGCGGAATTGCGATATATGGTGGCTTATTAGCCGGACTAGCAGTTTTACTTATTTTTTGTAGAAATCGAATGTTACCACCATTATTGATGCTTGATATTATTACGCCCGGAGTTTTGGCGGCCCAAATTTTAGGCCGTTGGGGCAATTTTATGAATCAGGAAGCTCATGGTGCTCAAACGAGTTTAGCTTTTTTGCAGAGTCTCCATTTACCTGAATTTATTATTAAGCAAATGAATATTGGTGGTCATTATTATCAGCCAACATTTTTATATGAGTCATTTTTTAATTTAATTGGCTTAATTCTAATCTTGGCACTCCGGCACAAGAAAAATTTCTTCAAGCGAGGGGAAGTCTTTGCCAGTTATATTATTTGGTATTCAATGGTTCGATTCTTCGTCGAAGGGATGAGAACAGATAGTTTATACATTTTTAACGTAATTAGAGTATCACAAGCTTTAAGTTTGGTTTTATTTGTTGCAGCAATTATCTTTGTCATTTATCGTCGCAAACAAGGTAATGTTGCCTGGTACTTAGATGGTAGTGGATTAAAATTTCCGTATGAGAGGTAGTTATGAGAAAAATTGCAGTTTTAGGTAGCGGTTCATGGGGCAGTGTATTAGCATCCATGTTGGCTGATAATGATGAAAATAATCAAGTTCTATTATATGGGAATCGCCAAACGGTTTGTGATGAAATTAATGAAAAACATACTAATATCCATTACATGAAAGATTGGGCATTAAATAAACGAGTATTGGCAACTACTGATTTAAAAGAAGCTGTTAAAGATAGCGAATTAGTATTATTCGTTGTTCCTACTAAAGCAATTAGAGAAGTTGCTCAAAATGTAAAAAAAGTAATGACTGAAACACAAACTCAGCCATTAATTGTTGCAGCAACTAAGGGAATTGAACCTGGAAGTAAAAAGTTAATTTCGCAAATTTTAACTGAAGAAATTTATCCAGATCATGAAGAAAAAATTGTCGCAATTTCTGGGCCAAGTCATGCTGAAAATGTAGCCCAAAAGGATATTACAGCGATTACTTGTGCTTCAACTAATTATGAAAATGCAGAAAAAGTACAAGAAATTTTTTCTAATGACTATATGCGCTTTTATACTAGTAATGACCTGATTGGGGTTGAAATTGGTGGTGCTGTTAAGAATGTAATTGCCATTGCTGCAGGGATGTTAGTAGGTAAAAAATATGGTGATAATGCAAAAGCTGCATTAATGACTCGTGGTTTAGCAGAAATAATGAGATTAGGAGTTTCTTTTGGAGCACAGCCATGGACTTTTAGCGGCTTATCTGGAATTGGTGATTTAATAGTAACTTGTACTTCAGTTAATTCAAGAAATTGGCGAGCAGGTAAAGCACTTGGCGAAGGTCAAAAGTTAGAAGACGTTTTAGAAAATATGGGCCAAGTTGTTGAAGGTGCTGTTACAGCTAAAGCAGTGCATGAAATCTGCCAAAAAGATGGAATTGATATGCCAATTTCCGAAGCGATTTATAAAGTCTTATATGAAGGCGCAGATATTGATGAAGAGATTCGTGCAATGATGTGCCGTGAAAAGACAAGCGAAGTTCGCTGGTAAGCAGATTAATTGCTAAAAGTTTCCTCTAGAGTATAATTATACTTATAAAAAGTAAGTGGAGGCATAAAATGACAAAGCAATACGATATTATTATTATAGGTGCTGGACCTGGTGGCTTAACTGCAGCCCTTTATGCAGCAAGAGCTAATTTAAGTGTATTAATTTTAGATCGCGGAATTTATGGTGGTCAAATGAATAACACTGGTGCAATCGACAATTATCCTGGGTTTATGGAAATTCAAGGGCCTGAATTAAGTGAAAAGATGTATCAATCTGCAATGAAATTTGGTCCAGAGTTTAAGTATGGCGATGTAACTAGTGTAGATTTTTCAAATAAAATAAAGCTTGTAAAAACTAGTGATGCAGAATATGAAGCTAAAGCCGTAATTATTGCTACTGGTGCTGAACATAAGCATTTAGGTGTACCTGGTGAAGAAGAATATTCGGGTCGTGGCGTTTCTTATTGTGCCGTTTGTGATGCTGCATTTTTTAAGGATGAAGATGTAGTAGTTGTTGGCGGTGGTGATTCAGCAATTGAAGAAGG
>NZ_AYYU01000069.1 GCF_001436455.1 Lactobacillus jensenii DSM 20557 | reverse complement strand
CCATTTAAGTTGCCACTATATCCATTTTCAAATTATTTTGCATTTGTAATGTTATTAGTCATTGTCGGCTTCATGTTTATTAACAATGAAACGAGAGTTTCTGTTATTGCAGGCTTATTAGTCATGATAGTAGCTGCAATTGTGTATATTTCAAGACATGGTTTGAAAGTAGGAGGAGATATTCATGGCAGAAAATAATGCACCAAAGTTAAAACGCTCGATGACTGCCGGCCAAATGGAAATGATTTCTCTTGGTGGAGCAATTGGAGTCGGACTTTTTATGGGGTCAACTTCAACTATTAAATGGACAGGTCCTTCTGTACTTTTAGCATATATTTTTGTTGGGCTTATTCTTTATATTGTTATGCGAGCATTAGGTGAAATGCTTTATGTTAACCCAGGGACAGGTTCTTTTGCCGACTATGCAACTGAATATGTGCATCCTTTAGCAGGTAATATGGCTGAATGGGCTGCTGTTTTTCAATATATTGTTGTTGGAATTAGTGAAGTTGTTGCGGCAACTGAGTATTTGAAGTTTTGGTGGCCA
>NZ_AYYU01000068.1 GCF_001436455.1 Lactobacillus jensenii DSM 20557 | reverse complement strand
CTAATTTTCGTTGTTGAAGAGAAAGAAGAGAGTTCATTAATTTAATTAATTTTCCAATTTGTTTTTGTTCACTTATTTTTGGGAAACATATTGTTTCATTTAAAACAGCTTTTTTAGAAATATTATATCTAGAAATTCCTTGAGCAAGAATGTACATTTTTCTTCTAAAATTTGGTGAACGAAAGTTATAACTATTAAATAAATTATCAAACATACTTATTTCTTTAAGTCGATATCCAAAAGAAAAACTATTTAAGTAGCATTCATTAAGGTTAGTATCCAAAACGCTTGATAAGCCTACTTCTTGAGGAGTCTCTGATGAAATAGTAAAAAAGATATCACCTTTTTTAACTAAGTGTTGTTTATTATCAATTTCTATTTTATCAGTAAGTTTAGTGTCTATTATTGGATTATTAAGTATATTTAAATAAGTAATATATTTAGCTTCTCCATGACCAAAATCAGAACTTTTTTTCCAGACAAACCTGAAAAAGATTCACCTATATTTTTCAATTTTTCTGTTCTCCAAGACTCATCAAAACCACGAAATCTGACCTTCGGATACAATCGTT
>NZ_AYYU01000067.1 GCF_001436455.1 Lactobacillus jensenii DSM 20557 | reverse complement strand
TCTTTCTCTTCAACAACGAAAATTAGAGCTAATATCAGCTTTAGAAAAAGGTTTAGGCCAAATAATAAAACAGCAAAACAACAAATATGGTATCACTTTTTCACTCAATAATTTTCTAGAAATACCTCCTCAAATTCAAGCAAGGATTAAAAATAAGAATCAACTTTTAACTGTTAAATTAAATTTACAAGGACTTGCAAGAGGAGTTCAACGTGATACTTTATCGCTAGGATCCACCAAATATTTTATAAGACATACTGGTGAACTTATTTTTGGTAAACAAAATATTTTTAATGGCTCAATAGCCTTAATTACAAAAGAATTTGATGGATTAGCAACATCTAATGACGTACCTAGTTTAAAAATTTCAAATATAAATCCACAGTTTTTGTTTTATTTACTTAAAAACCCTGATTTTTGGAAGCATACGGAATTAATTGCAACGGGAACAGGATCAAAAAGAGTACATATTCATGATTTATTAAAGTTGCACATCAAGATCATTCCTGATGCTAAATATCAAGCTAAAATTGTGAGTTTATCTAGAAATTTTGAAAAAATAGTCTTAAATCAACAAATTATTGTTAAAGAATGCGAAAAGACAAAACAATTTCTACTTCAAAATTTATTCATT
>NZ_AYYU01000066.1 GCF_001436455.1 Lactobacillus jensenii DSM 20557 | reverse complement strand
TAACCGGTGGAACTACGCCACTTTCAAATGATGATCAAAAGATTCCAGACGGTTATGAATTGGTAGATGGCAACAAGGTACCAACTGAAATCGCTTTCAATAATAGTAGTCAAACCCCAGACACTACTATTCACTTGAAGCATAAAATCGTCACAGTAACCCCAGACAAGCCTACCAAAACTGGCGATAAGTTACCTGATAATCCAAATCAAACTTATCCAGATGGCATTGACACTACTAAGACAGTTACTAGAACAATCAACGTTCACAAGCCAGATGGCACTACTAAAACTACTACGCAAACAGTAACTTTCACTAGAACAGTAACTGTTGATGAAGTAACAGGTAAGGTTGTTAAGACCACTGACTGGACTTCAACTAACCCAGATTATCCTGAATATACTGTTCCAACTATTGACGGCTACACTCCAAGTCAAACTACAGTTGAAAAGGTAACACCAAAGGCTACTGACAAAAATTCAACAGTTGATGTAACTTACACTGGCAACATCCAAACTATCAAGGTAGTTGTAATCGACAAGACTACTGGTAAGGAAGTAACTATTGATGTACCAACTACTTTTAAGGGTACAAGTGATAACAAGACTGACAAAAATATTACTGACGGTGTTGAAAAGATTAAGGACTTCTTGAAGAAGAAGGGTTACTCAGTCCCAGATAAGATTGATATTCCAACTAGTTTTG
>NZ_AYYU01000065.1 GCF_001436455.1 Lactobacillus jensenii DSM 20557 | reverse complement strand
CACAATCAAGTAAGGCAAGTTCAAGCAGTGCTTCAAGTGCTTCTGCAAGTCAAAGTGGGTCATCATCAGAAAATTCTGGTTTTACAAGCAATAATGGAATTTGGACTGATTCAGAACGTCAAGAAGCAGAACAATATTTTGTACAATTAGTAAATGAATGGAATGCAAAACAGGGGAATACAGTGCCATTTGTTATTAATTCTGAAAAACAAAGTTTAGCTGAATTTAGAGCCCAACAAAATATTGAATCTATTGAAAAAACCGGAGATATTGATGACCATATGCCAAATGGAGTACCATTCTTAAATCAACCTGAATTTAAAAACTCTAAAGTTCCAGTAGTTACTGAAGTTCAAGGTATGCAAGGTTCAGCATCCGGAATGACCCCTAAGGAGTTTGTAGATGCAGCATTTGATGCATTCATTTATAGAGATGGTCCATCATGGCAACACCGTGAATCATTACGTTCTGGTACAAAAGAAGAATTAGAAGTTGATAGTTTACCATTTGGCGTAGGTATCAAACAAGTAAGACATAATGGAATGATTATTAATGTAATTGATGCGTTAATCTAGAATTTGGTAGCTGTTTAAAAATAGGGAAAGTCGATAATGACTTTCCCTATTTTTGTGCCATTTTTGCCGATGATGGATGAAAGACATGTTTTCCTTAAAAGATTGCTATTCTTTAAATATACTATTGGATTTTGGAAAGGAAGTATTTTAATGTCAGATTTGCAAAATGAATCATTTTGTAGGTTTTCCAATTTATTTTTTCATAATGAGATATCTACATTTTTATTGGTTTATTATTTTTAGTATATTACATCTTTCGAAACTGTCAAATTTTTTGTGTAAATAGA
>NZ_AYYU01000064.1 GCF_001436455.1 Lactobacillus jensenii DSM 20557 | reverse complement strand
CCACTTTCAAATGATAATCAAAAGATTCCAGATGGTTATGAATTAGTAGATGGAAACAAAGTACCAACTGAAATCAAGTTCAACAATGATGGTAGCCAAACACCAGATACTACTATCCACTTGAAGCACAAGACTACTACAGTAACTCCAGATACTGATACCACTAAGACTTTGCCAGATAATCCAAAGAAGAATTATCCAACTACTGAAGCTTTAACTAAGACAGTTACTAGAACTATTAATGTTCATAACACTGATGGAACAGTAACTACTAAAACTCAACAAGTTAAGTTTACTAGAACTGCAACTGTTGATGAAGTAACCGGTGAAGTAACTAACTACGGCGATTGGACTGTTGATACTAGTGATCACAAGCCTTCTGAATTTGAAGCTTACAATTACACAACTCCATCTGGTTATACTAGCAAGGTTGCTTATAACACTACTGAAGACAAGGCTCAAGCTGGTAATGGTACTGTTGCTAAGGCTGATGCAAGCACTACAACTGATGGTAAAACTACCCCAGTTGAAGGTGGAACCGTTGATGTATACTTTGTTCCTGAAAAGCAAACAATTACTGTTACTGTAACTGATCAAGATAGAAAACCTGTTGTAATTCCAACAGATATTCCAACGATCTTTAATGGAACTACTAACAGTAAGGTTGGTACTGATGTAACTGATGGTGTAACTAACATCAATACTTACTTAAAGAATCACGGTTATGAAGTAACTAACCAATCAGAAACACCAAAGAACTTTGATGATACTGATAACACTGGTAAAGATAGTGATCAAACTCCACAAAATATTTCAATTACTGTTAAACACAAGACTGTGGATGTAACACCTGACAAGCCAAAGACAACTACTGATAACT
>NZ_AYYU01000063.1 GCF_001436455.1 Lactobacillus jensenii DSM 20557 | reverse complement strand
ATCTATTTACACAAAAAATTTGACAGTTTCGTATTTCTGTTCATCAGCAGTTTTAAATATCCATACAAATTGTAATGGATTGTTACGATTAGGTTCATGCTTAACAAAGTCGTCAATTGATAGTTGCCTAATTAATTCTTTAGCAAGCGGTACAGAAACTGGCATTGCCATTTTATCAGTTCTCCTGACCATTTTAAATTTGTTGTGTCTAACGAGAAATTTTAATCTTGCTAATGCTTCAGCAACGTCCATCTGAACTCTCCTTATTTATTATTGATAATATTATTATAACAATATCTAGAATACCTTGCTACTAATTAGTAGCAAAATAGTGGCTCTATCTCTTTTGGAGCAAAATAAAAAAGAGTTTATTTTAAACTCTTTTCCCTTCAATTAAATTAGCTCATCTAATATTTATTGTGCTGATATTGTCCAAGTTGCTATTTTTACAATTTCTGGAATTTTAACATTGTCCTCCTTTAATGCATTAGCGCTGGTTGAATAACTTCTTTAAAAATTTGATAGTCACTAATGTTCTTTTCTTTGAGGTAATTTTTTTAAATGTTGCTGATATATTTTCCCTTGTATAAATAAAAGTATAAATAAAAAAATATTTCCTAAAATCAAAAAAAGACAATTAATATCTCACATTTTATAATTAGGTTTAAAATTTGCATTTTCTTTTAAATGAAAGACAGTAAATATCCTATTTCATTGCTGATATACTATCTTTCAGTTTGCTCTCCTTTTATTTTTTCTGAGGAATACTTTTAAAGTGTTCCTCAATCTTTAATTCCAATTTTTTAATCAAAATTTGAGTTTTAATTATGCTATATATAAAACACAAAGTTAATAAAATGATAATTAATTCTAGAATTGGAAACTGTCAAATTTTTTGTGTAAATA
>NZ_AYYU01000062.1 GCF_001436455.1 Lactobacillus jensenii DSM 20557 | reverse complement strand
TCTTTCTGCTTTAACTGAGGACCGTTCTATGACTAGTATTGCTCGTGAGAATAATCTATCTGTTAATACTGTTCAACGCGTTTTAGCTTCTTGTTCTCATCGTTTTATTGATAACTATAACTATTTACCTGAACACTTAGCCTTTGATGAATTTAAAGGCGTCGATAAAAAGCTACACTTTATTTATCTTGATGGTCAAAAGCATGAAGTGGTTCAAATCCTCAGAAACCGATACAAAAAGTCTTTACTTAAATACTTTGGTAAATTCTCTCCTAGTGCTCGTGCTAACGTCAAAACTGTTTCTATGGACTTAAACTTTTACTATCAAAATATTGTTAGAGCTTGTTTCCCTAATGCAGAAATTATCATTGATCGTTTTCATATGGTACAGATGTTAACTCGCTCTTTTAATTCTTTAAGAGTTTTAGTCATGAAGTCTTTTGATAAACGAGCAAGGCAATATCAACTGCTCAAATCACCTTGGAAGCTTTATCTTAAGTCTTTCGTTGATTTAGATAAGATTCACCCTCATTATAATTGGCACTTCAAAGACTATCTAACTCAAGAACAAGTTGTAATGGAAGGTATTAGTTGTGATCCAAGGCTAGATAATGCGTATAATTTAATGCAAGACTTTATGGCTGCTCTTAAAGCTAGAGATACTAATTCTTTGAAAGAAATAATTAATTCTAAAGCTGAGGTTGGCACTTTGATGCACAAGACTTTATTGACCTTTAAGCATAACTTACGAGCAGTCTTAAATGGTGCTAGATTCAGCTACTCTAATGGTTGTTTAGAAGGTTTCAATCGTAAGATTAAACAGATTGAGCGTACTGCTTATGGATACTCAAATTACATTAACTTACTAACAAGAATTAGATTAGAAGAAAACAAAGTTAAAGAAAAAGAACCAAGCAATTTATATATTGCTTGATTCTTTAAATCACTCTTTATCAACAGGATTTGACAAAGAGCC
>NZ_AYYU01000061.1 GCF_001436455.1 Lactobacillus jensenii DSM 20557 | reverse complement strand
CATCCTTACACAAACTATTTTACGGTCTCATTTTACGGTCTCAAAAAACAGCTATTATCATATAAATATATAATTTATGAATATTTATTAAGGAAAAATTATTAAACATGATCAAATAACAAATTAAGGCACAAAAAAAGATTAGGTTTATCACCTAATCTTTCTTTGGATCAATTATAAATAGTTCTTCTACTTTTGACGTTTCTTTCTGTTAACACCTAAGCCTAATAAGCTACCTACAGTGGCAATTGCTAAGCCTAAAATACCTACTTGTTCAGTCTTAGAACCAGTTTGTGGTAAAGTCTTCTTACTTTCAACTTTAGAACTAGTTACAGTTGCTGCCTTGGCTACATTAGTATTACCAGTATTAGCTTCCTTAGATAATGTATCTCTATTGCTTTCTACAACAGGATCAACATAGACAGTTACTTTAACATCTACTGATGTACCATCTGGGAAGGTTACAGTTACTATACCAGTCTTCTCACCTACAGAGTTAACATCTGGAACTTCTTTCCATGTGTACTTAGTGCCATCTGGCATCTCATCTTTATTCTTTATGGCTGNCCATCTGCTGGATCTGGTACTGTATCTTTCTTAACAGTAATGTTTTGACCTTCTGGCTTATTAGCTTGGTAAGTAATAGTTACTACCATATTAGCTGAATCAGGAGTTACAACTACTGCGTCTACATTACCATCAACTTTGGCTACATAACCCTTGATTTGTTCAACATTAACAGCACGTAATCCCTGTTTAGCTGGAGTCCATGGATTCATAGTTGTCTTGCCAGTTACTGGATCAGTATAACCGGCATTACTATTTTTATCTTCACGAGTAAACTTAGCAGTTTGTACACTTGTACTAATTTTACCAGTTATTGGATCAACTACATTGATAGTACGAGTTACTTCACGGTACATATCTTTATTAGATGGATCAAACGGTACTGGAATATCTGCATTCTTAGTGTAGC
>NZ_AYYU01000060.1 GCF_001436455.1 Lactobacillus jensenii DSM 20557 | reverse complement strand
TTATTGATAGTCTTAGTTGTGATGTCATGCTTGTGCTTGACGTAAACTACTGTATCTGGAGTAGTTGAATCACCACCAGTAAAGGTAATAGTTGTTGGAATAACATTTCCATCTTTATCTACTAATTCGTAACCATTAGGAATAGTAGTCTTAGTTCCATCAACAGTAACAGTTTCTGAAGTATGACCATTTACTGGAACTGTCTTAACAACTTCATTGTTATTGTCTTGATCCTTGAAGACGATGTTAGTGGTCTTCTTGTTAGCTGTGTAAGTTACTGGAGTATCCTTACTTGGATCAGTGATGTCGTTGCCGTTAACAGTAGTCTTAGTTGTAGTGTAACCTGGAACTGTTGGCGTAGTTGTATCACCTGGCTTAGTCGGATTATTACTATTGTTGTAAGTTGGAGTGTCTGCTCCCTTAATTGGATTGCCCTTTTCATCAACAGGAATGATCTTACCAAGTTGCTTGTAAACCACGTTTTCAGTTATGTCACTTGAATCAAAGCTTACAGTTGAGTTACTAGTTGCTCCTTCCGAAACAATTGCTGCATAATAACCAGTCTTTGAAGGTAAGCTTTGTGACCCTAAAATGGTCTGACCATTTTCAAGAGTCGTACCGTTTGCTGTGTAAGTTGAAGTACCAGTTACATCATCAGTGTCCTTATGAATAGTTACTGTTTTAGTAAAGTTATCTGCAACGCTATCACCTTTATCAGTCTTGTAAGTAATGGTCTTGGTGATAGTCTTGTCAGTTGTAGTGTGGTGGTGACCAACTTCGATAGTAACTATTTGTGGACTAGCATCTGTTTCTGAAGTGCCATTTGAAGTGTCATCAAAAGTAGATGGAATTGTAATGGTATCAGGAACAGTATAGCCCTTAGACTTCAAGTAGTCCTTAATCTTTTCAACGTTTGTTTTTACATCAGTTGGAATGGTCTCATTTGAATTGCCAGTAAAGCTAGTAGTAGCAATATCATTTGGAATAGGTACATTTACTTTTTCACCAGTTGAGCTGTCAATAACAACAATGTTAATTTGTTGTTTATCTGGTGCGTAAGTATAGACAACATCATCGTTGGTTGTGCTGAAAGTACCAGTTGCATTGCTTGGCATCTTAATTAAGTGGTAACCAGTTATTGTCTTGGCACTAGTTTCGTAGCTTGAACCGTAGTCACCGGACTTAGTTTCTG
>NZ_AYYU01000006.1 GCF_001436455.1 Lactobacillus jensenii DSM 20557 | reverse complement strand
GGACAGACCCTATGGCCTGTCCTTTTTTTGTTTGCTATTACGATAAATTTGGGATATAAAAAAGCGTGGTATTAACCAACGCTTTTTAGTATACAGCACCTTCATAAAAACCAAATCTTGGTTTGTTAAAGTTGAAGTTTTTTAATTCGCTAATCTTAATGGCATTATCGCAAACGCCCCAGCTCATTAAATTAATTGGTTTACCAAAATCTTCATCTGGAATAACCAATAATACATACTTTCCTTGGCTCATGGCGTATCCTAATTCCATCCCTAAGCCTACATCTTCTTCTTCAGGAAGGTATACACCTAACATTATATCGCTTGTTTTAATACCAATTAAGTCATTAGTATAAGTTGCACTAGCCCATTCTTTGTCGTGTAAGTACTCAGGATGTTCATCGACGCGAATACCTTTGTATTGATTTTGAAGTGGTACGTAACTATGTTCCAAATCAATAGTTGGGTTTTCTTTTAAGGCAGCCATCGCAGCATCATATGCTTTAGTTTGTTTTTCATTAAACCAACCAGCACCAAAATAAACTGTTCTTGTTCGAGTCATTTTTATTTCCTTTCTAGATTCTATAAATTAACTCTATCATGAATAAATTTTAAATCTAGTCTTGATATTAAAAAAATAAAAGTACACGTTGATTGTGTACTTTTATTTTTTATTCTAAGTAAATATTTCTTAAGTCAATAATGTCTTGATTTGAAAGTTGAATTACATTATGTAGATACTCATTGATTGAACCGTAGTCTTTGTTAATTACTGAAATTGCATGATCTAAGTATTCAGGATGAACAGTTTGAATATCTTTAATAGACTGTAATAAGTTATCGCTTGAACCTTTTCTCTTTTCTTCAATAAGTAAATTTTCAACAAAAGACTTAGTAGTGATATTTGTTAATAAATAATCTCTCTTTATAACTTCAAGTGGAACTCCTAGACTTGATAATAGTAAAAAGGCTCCAAAGCCAGTTCGATCTTTTCCTGCTGTGCAGTGAAATAAAACTGATTCATTTTCTTGAGTATTTGACAAAAGAAATTTAAAAAAGTTTTGATATGCATGACGAGCTGTTGCGGAGTGAATCATGTCCTCATAGGCCAACAACATATGATCAAATCCAAATTGTGGATCTTTTTCTGCTTCCGTCTCAAGGGCATCAATACTTTTTGATGAATTAGTCAAATCATCACTAAAGACTGGATTAAAATCATATTGAACGTTTTCAGGAATTCGATCAGGCTGTTTCTTTGTTTCTTCTTTTGAACGAAAGTCGATATCATATCTGACGCCATAATTTGTCAAATAGTGACGATCAGCTTCTGATAAGTCAGCTAAATGTCCAGATCTCAATACTTTATGAAATTTTACTTTCTTTCCGGATAAAGTTTCATATCCACCTAATTCTCTAAAATTTCGGCCGCTAGTAATATTAATTGATTTGTTTGATAAATTAGTTTCCAAAAAATGCCCTTCTTTCTAATCTATTGGTATTAAATTTTACCAACAAAATTGTTATGCTACAAGATAATAAGTTTGAATAAAATATGTTAAAATATATTTAAAAGTAAAACGCTTTCTTAGGAGATGGAAATTATGGCTAACGATTATAAAACTATTTTAGTTCCAGTTGATGGTTCTGAAGCTGCGGAAAGAGCCTTTGATAAGGCTGTAAAAATTGCTATTGAAAATGGTGGAAAAATTGATGTACTGAATGTCATCGATACTAGACAATTTATTGGTGAAATGCAAGATACACTAATTAGCGGTGATACTATTTATCAAATGACTCAGGATTCAGAAAACTATTTAGTAAGTCTCAAGAAATGGGCAAAAGATAAATTTAATTTCGATAAAGTCGATTATCATATTCGTTATGGTAGTCCAAAAAGAATTATTTCATATGATTTTATCAAAGATCATCATAATGATTTAATTATTATGGGGGCAACAGGTCTGAATGCGGTTGAAAGAATGTTAATGGGTTCAGTTACTGAATATGTTAACCAGCATGCAATGGCTGATATTTTAATCGTAAGAACTGACCTTGAAAATAATAAAATCAATAAGAAAAAATAGTTAAATCCGAACAATATAGAAGAGCTTCTTTATTTATAAAGAGGCTCTTTATTTTAAATTGATACCTACCAATACTACAGGATAAATATTTTAGAAAAATAATGGTTTTTACTTGGAAATGTTTCAAGTTTCTGTTATCATATCAAATAACGAACATTTTGGCTTTGGGTAAGGAGGAAATATGATGTTAACGCTAGCTTTTAATAAAAAAGTGGAAGTAAGCAAGAGCCTCGTATTTTCTCGCGAGGTTTTTGTTCGTGTCTATATTTAAGATATTAACAGGCTTAGTATTAATAGTTTTGCTATTAATATTGAGTCTTTTTTAATGTCTGGGGAAAATGTATTTTTATTATCATTAGTAGGAGGATAATATGAAGAAGTTCAAAAAAATGTTAGTTGCTGGACTTGCTCTTGCATTAGCAACAGTAGCAACTGCTTGTGGCAGTAAGTCATCCAGTTCATCAAAAGATGGCTATACTCCCAAGAGTTTGACAGTTCAATTTGTTCCTAGTCAAGCTGCAAACAAGCTTGAAGCACGTGCTAAGCCTCTTGAAAAGATGCTTTCTAAAAAGTTAGGCATTCCAGTTAAGATTTCTATGTCAACTGACTATAACACTGTTGTTGAAGCAATGAAGTCAAAGAAAGTTGATGTTGGTTTCTTACCACCAGATGGTTATGTTTTAGCTCATAAACAAAAGGCAGCTGATGTTTTACTTCAGGCTGAACGTTATGGTATTAAGCAACCAGGTGGTGTACAAACTAAGGACTTAGTTAAATTTTATCGTGCTGAAATCTTAGTAAAGAAGGGTTCAAAGATTAAGTCTTGGAAAGACCTTAAAGGTAAAAGTATTTCAGTTCAAAACCCAACTTCATCAGCTGGTTACATTTTCCCAGTTGCAGAACTTAAAGAAAAAGGTCTTGATGTAACTAAGAAAGGTAATGCTAAGTTAGTTACTGTTACAGGTCATGATCAAGCAGTATTGAATGTTCTAAACGGCGATACTGATGCAGCATTTGTTTTTGAAGATGCACGTAACACTGTTAAGAAGGATAATCCAAAAATTATGAGTCAAGTAGTACCAATCTACTTTACTAAGGCAATTCCTAATGACACTATTTCAGTACGTTCAGACATGAACAAAGCCTTTAAGAAGAAGCTTGCTAAAGCATTTATTGCTGTTGGTAAGTCTAAAGAAGGTAAGAAATTAATTGAAAGTATTTATAGCCATGAAGGTTATGACTACACTAGTGATTCTGCCTTCAATATTGTACGTAAGTACGATAAAATTGCTGGAGAATAAGCATAAATTTATTTATAAGGAGTTAATAGTCGATGGCAGATAAGCCAATGATTCAATTGAAGAACGTTACCAAAGTATATGACAATGGTACTGTAGGGTTAAATAAAATTAATCTTGATATAAAAAAAGGTGATTTTGTAGTTATTGTAGGTTTATCAGGTGCAGGTAAATCAACTTTAATGCGTTCTATCAACCGTCTTCATGATATTACTGAGGGTGATATTGTAATTAATGGTGAATCTATTACTAATGCACGCGGAAAGGCTTTACGTCTTATTCGTCGTAATATTGGTATGATTTTCCAAAGCTTTAACTTGGTAAAGCGTTCAAGTGTTTTAAGAAATGTTTTAACTGGTAGAGTGGCATATTATCCAACTTGGAAGTCTACTTTTAATTTATTCAGTAAAGAAGATAAGCAAAAAGCATATGAAGCACTTCAAAGAGTTGATATGGCTGATAAAGTTTATTCAAGAGCTGATGAATTATCAGGTGGACAGCAACAACGTGTTGCAATTGCACGTGTGTTGACTCAAAATCCAAAAATCATTTTAGCTGATGAACCTACAGCTTCTCTTGACCCTAAGACAAGTAGACGAGTTATGCATGACCTTAAGATGCTAAATGAAGAATTTGGTATGACTGTTGTTGCAAATCTTCACTCAATTGAACTTGCACGTGAATTTGGTAAGAGAATTATTGGTATTCGTGCTGGTGAAGTAGTATATGATGGTGCAGTAGAAAATACTCCACAAGAAGTATTCGATGCTATTTACAGCGGAAAAACCAAGGAGGAAATCAATGCCTAAGCTTGATCAAGAAATGATGAAACTACCTAAAAAGAAGTTTCAATTTTGGAATCTGGTTTGGTTAGTTGTTTTCATCGGAGGATTAGTTGTTTCTACATTAGAAACTAATACTAGTTTATCCTCATTCTTTAATAATTTCGGACAATTTGCTGAAATTTTTACACAAATGGCACAGCCAGATTGGGGATATACTTCAACTGCGATTCCTTACTTGATAGAAACAATTAAAATGGCTGTTTTAGGTACAGTTATTGGTTCAGCTATTGCGTTTGTGTATTCATTGCTAATTGCAAGAAACATTATTAAAAATAAGTATGTTACAGGTGTACTTCGCTTCGTTATGAACATCATAAGAACATTGCCTGACTTACTTCTTGGTGCAATTTTTGTTGCTGTTGTAGGTATTGGACCAGTTGCAGGTATTTTAGCCTTATCTGTATTTACTTTTGGTGTGGTTGTTAAACTATTTTATGAAGCAATAGAAACTATTGATTCAGGTCCAAGTGAAGCGGTAATTGCCTGCGGTGGTAATAAGCTTAATATGATTTCATTTGCTGTTATGCCACAAATTTTGCCATACTTTATCAGCTACACACTTTATGCCTTTGAACTTAACGTTCGTGCTTCTACAGTTTTAGGTTATATTGGTGCTGGTGGTATTGGTCTTTACCTTAAGCAAACACTTGATATTTTCGACTATGCAAAAACAGGCACAATTATTATCGCAGTCTTTGTTGTGGTATTAATTATCGACTATGTATCATCTAAGGCAAGGGAGGCATTGATGAAATAATGGATACAACATTTAAGCAATTGCCTGCAAAGCCAGTTTCTGTTAAAGCGCGCTTTGCTCATTGGGCACTTACAATTTTCACCATTGCACTCATTATTTGGTCAACAACTGGTATCAATTTCCCAGGAATTAAAGCTACTGCTGGACAAATTACTGGAGCAATTTTCAATGGCCTTATCCATCCAGATTGGTCATATGTTTATAATGGCACAGGAGAAGACTTAGTTTCTCAATTATGGGAAACTTTGTGTATTGCATTTTTAGGTACTTTTATCTCCGCAATTATTTCAATTCCCTTTGCATTTTGGGCAGCTACTACTAAAAACAAAAAATGGTATACTTCTCGTTCAGGAAAATTTGTATTAACTTTTATTAGATGTTTCCCTGAAATCGTATTAGCTTTGATGTTTATTAAGGCGGTTGGACCTGGTTCTGCTGCCGGTGTATTAGCATTAGGTTTTCACTCAGTAGGGATGTTAGCTATGTTGTTTTCAGAAGCAATTGAAAGTTTAGAAGATGGACCTAATGAAGCAGTTATTGCATCAGGTGGTTCTAAGTGGAATGTAGCAATGTTCGCTACGCTACCTAACTTAATGCCAGCTTTAATTTCTAATACTTTATACCGATTTGATGTTTCTGTTCGTTCAGCTTCTATCTTAGGTATCGTTGGTGCTGGTGGTATTGGTTATCCTTTAACTATTGCTTTAAATTACCGTCAATGGAATCGAGTAGGTATTATCCTAATTGGAATTATAGTAATGGTTGTTTTAATTGATTGGATTTCTGGTGCTATTAGAAAGAAATTAGTATAAAAACTATTAACTTCAAGCAAAGAGAGGGTAGATCCTCTCTTTTTTTGTTATAATATGAAATGTATTTTTAGGAGGTTCTGCATGGAAAGTTTAAATACTATAAAATTAGCTGACGAACTAACTATTAAGCAAGATGATATCTTAGCTGATACTGCTAAGTTAAATGCTGACGCTATTTATCAGTTAATTGATGAATTAAAAGTTTTGAAGCACCCAATTCAGGAATACTTTGAAATGAGTCAAGATGAGTATTATTCTAGTGAAAGTGACCATCAACTTACACTTTTGGATATGAATAATAAGCTTGTTGATCTACATGATCGTATTTTAACTAACCACGTAGATGGTTATGTTGATAAAGATGAAATTAATTTAACTTATAATCATGAAAATCCATACGAAGATGGCATGTATGATAAAGAAACTGATTTTCACGTTTTAGCTTATAGCTTGAAAGTTATTAGTGCTGTTATGGCTGTAGCACCACAAAAGTTAACTGAAATTATTTCTAAAGATGCTGTTCTTTCATTAGGACTTGCAGTGTATGCTTTAAAGCATAATGCATAAATAGTGACAAAGATCTGCATTTGCAGGTCTTTTTCTTTTAGGAGGGTTTAGTGTGCTTGATTTTTTCGCAAAAAAGCTTGCTCAGGTATTAAATAATCATAAACAAGAAAATAATAATGATACTGATCCAATGCAAGGTTTTCTTAAAGTGGGTGAATATTCAGTTGGCGCTCAAGAAAATACTCCAGATGGTGGCAATTATACTTTGACTGTCTATAAAGATGATCATGGAATTTTACATCAAGCACTAAGTCCAGAAGAGTCTGATAAACTAGCTGCAACTTATGTTAGACGATTTGATAGTCGACTTGGACGTTTTAGAGCATTTCAAAATAGAAAAACAGGTATCAGATATAACGTTACAGACTATTTAGATAATTTTTTAGAACAAATTAAGCCACAAATAAGAAGTGGAAACAATTCAATAAATATTGGTGTTTTAACAGATACTCATTATAAAGATACTGATTCAGTTGATTTTTATGGTAATAATGGCTTGATACATGTTAGAGAGTTTAATCATCTTGAAAAATCAGGGCTTCTCCATCTAAAGGCTCATTTAGGGGATTGGATTGATGGTTCAGATGCTGGACTAATTGGAGAAAGTGAATTAATAAAATTACGTAATAGCTTTAAGAGTACACGAACACCTTTTGCCATTATAAAAGGTAATCACGATGAAAATGATAAATTTGATGAACATCATGACCTGAAAGCTAGTTTCCCCGAAAATGAATTTGAAAAAATTATGTGGCCTATCATGTATGCTCAAAAAGAATTGAAATATATTTCAAGATATCATGGAGTGGCTTATTTTGATAAAGATGATTTAAGAGTGATATTTGTTAATACTTCAGATGTTCCCTATATATTAGATGAGCAGGGAAAGAAAAAATATGATACTAAATTGACGCTTGCGATTAGAGAGGATCAAGTTGAAGAATTAATTGAAATTTTAAGTAATTCTAGTGGCAAGAAGATTATTTTACTTAGTCATGGAAATCCGATTAATCGTAAGGGTGGCAATGCACTTAAATATAATGGCCGGTCGTTGCATGAATTATTAGTTGCCTTTAATCAGCGCGAAAAAGGAAGAATGCATTCACATAATGTTCCACCTGAATTTACATTAAGCAATGATTTTGATTTTACTAATGTAGAAAATGCCAGAGTAATTGCTTATTTCTGTGGGCATCGTCATGTTGAAGATCAATTTAGGATTAATGGGATTCAATATATTTTATTTAACTGCTCAGCTTTAATGGGTCCAGGGCATGCACTAACTACTAAATATAATAAAAATTGGAATCGTCAAATTGATGATATTACTGAATTTGCTGGTTATGTAGTGAATGTTGATTTAGTAAAAAGCCAAATACAAGTCTTTGGCTATGGAGCAGCCAGTTTTAAACGAGTCTTTAGTATTTAATTTTTCTAAAGATGTGCTACAAATTTTAGTTTTTAGCATATAATAATATAGTTATCTTGTAACAACTTTGTAAAATTTATAATAAAAAGAAGAGGACAGGTAATATGTGCGGGATTGCTGCGTTTTATAACCCAGAAATTAATGATAAACAAGCTGCCATTGGTAAAATGATGGAAGCAATTAAGCACCGTGGCCCTAGTTCCGATGGGATGTATACTAACGATGTAATGGCTTTGGGATTTAGAAGATTATCAATTATTGATCTTCGTGGTGGAACCCAGCCGATTTTTAATGAAGATAAGTCTAAGGCAATTATTTTTAATGGTGAAATTTATAACTATAAGCCAATTAGAGAAGATTTAATAAAAGCAGGTCATACCTTTACTACTAAGGCAGATACTGAAGTATTACTTCATGGATATGAAGAATGGGGAATGGCTGGCCTACTTAAAAAAGTAAGAGGTATGTTTGCTTTTATCATTTGGGATGATGAAGAAAAGGCGATGTATGGTGCTCGTGATTTCTTCGGTATTAAGCCAATGTACTATCAAAATAAGGATGGAAAGCTTTTAGTAGGTAGTGAATTAAAGAGCTTTTTGGCATACCCTGATTTTAAAAAGGAACTTAATGTAGAAGCTGTTAAGCCATATTTAATGAATCAATATAATGATTTAAAAGAAACCTTCTTTAAAGGCGTATATCGTTTCCCAGCAGGTCATTATTTTAAGTTTAAAGATGGTCAAATGGACATTAAGCAATACTGGGATGCAGAATATAAAGAAAATAATTTAAGTTTTGAAGAAACTTTAGACAAAATCAACGAAGATTTGAAGGAAACTGTTGAACTATATCATAATGCAGATGTTCCAGTAGGTGCTTTCTTATCTGAAGGTGTGGATTCAAGTTTTGTAACTAGCTTACTTAACCCAGATGATGTATTCTCAATTAGTTTTGATGATTCTACGTATGATGAAGCTTCAAAAGCTAAAGCTTTAGCTGATATTAAAGGCTGGCACTTCTTTGCAGATAAAGTAGATGCTGATGAAGCTATGAGAGATTTCCCTGAAATGCAATATCATATGGATGAACCAGATGCTAATCCATCTATTATTCCTTTATGGTACCTTTCCAAATTGGCACGTAAACACGTTACTGTTGCACTTTCTGGTGAAGGTGCTGATGAATTGTTTGCTGGTTATGTAAATTATGGTATGCATACCCATAACAATGTCATTAAGGTCTTTACTTCAGGACTTAAAAAGTTACCTAAGGGAGTAAAATTTAGCTTAGCTAAAGGAATTAAAAAAATGCCTAACTTCCCAGGTAAGGTACATATGTACACTAATTTAGCTAAACCGAGTGAATTTTACGTTGGTCAATCTGTAATTTATGATATGGATCATCCAACAATTTTCTCAAGTGATGATGCTAACAGTATGCTTCAACCAACTTATCGTAATGAACTAACAACAAATGGCCTTTATCAAGAAGACTTTAAGAAAGTTAAGGATTTAGATAATGTTAAGCAAATGCAATATATTGATTTACATCACTTTATGTTAAATGATATTTTGCAAAAAGCTGATAAGATTTCAATGGCTCACTCACTTGAATTAAGAGTACCATATCTTGATAAAAAGATTGCAGAACTAGCTAACTCTATTCCTACTAAATATTTAGTAAATAAACATGATACTAAGTATGCTCTAAGAAAGGCAAGTGAACGAGTTCTGCCTGAAGAATGGGCTAAAAGACCTAAGTTGGGATTTCCAACACCTATTAAACAGTGGCTTAAAGAAGAGAGATTTTACAAGCAAGTTCGACAACTATTCTGTGAAGACTTTGTTAATGAGATTTTTGAACAAGAAAAGATTATTGACTTGTTAGATAAAAACTTTAAGGGTGATGGTTCTCATCGCCGTCAAATTTGGGCAATTTATACTTTCCTTGTTTGGTACAAACTTTACTTTATTGACTACGAAGAAACAGTTAAGAAATATCAACATGTACAACCTGAAGTTGCTGCATTAATTGAACAGGGTAAGTTGGTATAGTTGTCATATCTATATCTAGTATAAAACCACACTAAACAGTGTGGTTTTTTCTATACAAAAAATTTTAAAATTTATTTTGCTAGATGCAAAAAGCATGGTAATACTGGTTTTTGCTAACTACAATATATATTAGTGCCTAAAAATTGTAATACAATATATTGTGTTTTCGTGCTATTATGTATCTATAATGATTATAATTTATGAGAGGAACCGGACATATGCTTAAAGAAACGCCTAGTAAAAAGATGATTGTTGAGGCTATGAAGAAGCCACAATATCTTGTAAAAAGAGATTCAACCAAAACTAATTTTGAAACTTATAAATTAGATTTAGTAATTCATAATTTAAAGCTTGAAGATCATGAAGTTGAAATTTTAAAGGCGATCTTTTCTGATTTAGCAATGAAATATACGGTTTCAGCTGCAGAAGTTGCAGAAAGCTTTGTTGATAGTTTAACTAAATTAGGTTTTGTAGATGAAGCTAAAGCATATATTGAATATCGTAAAAAAGACGATGCTGACTGGAAGAAACAAATTGATACTAAAGCACGTTTAAAGAGAATGATTGAAGGCGATCCTTCAATTGTTAACGAAAATGCCAATAAAGATAGTGAAATCTTTTCAACTCAACGTGATTTGACTGCTGGTACTGTTGGTAAAACTGTAGGTCTAACAATGATGCCCGAACATATTGCTAAAGCTCACTTACGTGGTGATATTCACTGGCATGATTTGGATTACACTCCACTTTCACCAATGACTAACTGCTGTTTAATTGACTTTAAAGAAATGCTTACTAATGGATTTAAGGTTGGAAATGCCTTTATGACTAGCCCTAATTCAATTGGTGTTGCTACAAGCCAAGTTGCACAAATTATTACCCAAGTTGCCTCAAGTCAATATGGTGGCTGTTCATTCGATAGAGCTGATGAAGTTTTAGCACCATTTGCTCAAAAGAATTATGATCACCACTTGGAAGAAGCCAAAGAATTTATTGATGACGAAGAAAAGGCTAAGGCTTTTGCTAAAAAGCGTACTCAAAAAGATATTTATGATGCAATGCAAAGTCTTGAATATGAAATTAACACCATGTTCTCAAGCCAAGGTCAAACTCCATTTACTACTTTAGGTTTTGGTTTAGGTACAAATTGGATTGAAAAAGAAATTCAAAAAGATATCTTGAAAATTCGTTTAGCTGGTTTAGGTAAAGATAAGCGGACAGCTATTTTCCCTAAGTTAGTCTTCACTTTAAAGAAGGGCTTAAACTTAAATCCAGGTGATCCTAATTATGATGTTAAGGAAATTGCTTTGGAATGTGCTACTTATCGTATGTATCCAGACGTTGTAAGTTACGACACTATTAAGCGTCTAACTGGATCATTTAAAGCACCTATGGGTTGTCGTTCATTCTTGCAAGGTTGGAAAGACAAGAATGGCAAAGAAGTAAATTCTGGACGAATGAATTTAGGTGTTATTACCTTAAACTTACCAAGAATTGCTATGGAATCTCGTGGCGACAAGGACTTATTCTGGAAAATTTTTGAGGACAAGGTTCAATTAGTTCATGATGCAATGAATATTAAGGCTGCAAGATGTCGTGAAGCTAAACCAGAAAATGCACCTGTATTATATGAAAATGGGGCATTTGGTAAGCGACTTAAGCCAGACGAAGATGTAAATCAATTATTTGAAAATGGTCGTTGTACTGTTTCATTTGGTTACATTGGCTTGTACGAAGTTGGTACTGTCTTCTATGGGCCTAACTGGGAACACAATAAAGAAGCTCATGACTTTACAGTAGAAATTGTTAAACGGATGCATGATTGGTGTGCATACTGGGAAAAGACTGAAAAGTATCACTATCACTACTCTGTTTACTCAACTCCATCAGAAAGTTTAACAGATAGATTCTGTGTACTTGATACTGAAAAATTCGGTAAGGTAAAAGATATTACTGATAAAGAATACTACACTAACAGTTTCCACTATGATGTTCGTAAGCACCCAACTCCATTTGAAAAGCTTGAATTTGAAAAGGATTACCCTCCATACGCAGCTGGTGGCTTTATTCATTACTGTGAATATCCTAACTTAAAGCAAAACCCTAAAGCCTTGGAAGCTGTATGGGACTTTGGGTACGATAAAGTTGGTTATCTTGGTACTAACACCCCAATTGACCGCTGCTTTAAGTGTGGTTTTGCTGGCGAATTTAAAGCAACTGCTAAAGGATTTGAATGCCCAGTATGTGGCAATCATGATCCTGAAACTTGTGACTGTGTCAAGCGTACTTGTGGCTACTTAGGTAACCCACTTAAGCGTCCAATGGTTCACGGTCGTCATGAAGAAATTGCCCATAGAGCTAAGCACATGAGTTTAGGTATGGTAAGAGATCAAGCACAAGAAGAGGAAAAAATTCAAGATGCCAAGTAAAGATCATAATGCGCAAGAAGGCCCTGATATTCGCCATAATTATATTAAAGTAAACGTTGGTGGGGATACTATTTTTGTTGATAGTAACCAATATTTGCCTAATATTCAAAAGGATCGTGCAGCAAGAAAATTACGTAAGCATCGACCTAAGGACCCTAAACCTAAGGAATGGCTAGCTAGTGAGCATTCTTTACAAAAGATTGCTGATTATAAACCGTTTAACTTTGTTGATGGTGAGGGGGTTCGCTGTAGTTTATATGTTTCAGGTTGTTTATTTGACTGCCCAGGATGCTACAACTTAGTTGCTCAGAACTTTAATTATGGCCGTCCATATACCCAAGAATTAGAAGACCGAATCATCAGGGATATGTCTGAAGATTACGTTCAAGGTCTTACCTTGCTCGGCGGAGAACCATTTTTAAATACGCAGGTTTGTTTAAAAATTGTTAACCGAGTTAGAAAAGAATTTGGCCACACAAAAGATATTTGGTCTTGGTCTGGATATACTTGGGATGAACTGATGCAAGAATCAGAAGATAAGTTGGAACTATTGTCTAAAATAGACATTTTAGTTGATGGCCGATTTGAAGAAGATTTAAAGGATTTAACCTTACAATTTAGAGGTTCGTCTAATCAAAGAATTATTGATGTGCCGGCTTCTTTCAAGGCAGGAAAAGTTGTTATTTGGAAAAACTTGGTTCACTAGGTGGGAGTATGGAAGAAAAGCAATTAAAATTAGTGGACGAAGTAATTCAAAAACTTCAAACTGTAATTGATCCGGAGTTATATGTTGATATTGTAAATTTAGGATTAATTTATGGCATAGATTTAAATGATAATAATGATTGTATAGTTACGATGACTTTAACTGTTATGGGGTGTCCTTTAAGTGGCGTTTTGGATAATGCAATTAAAGAAGCCGTTTTGTCGATACCTGAAATTAAATCTTGTGAAATTAAACTTGTATGGTCTCCTGCTTGGAGTGTGGAAAGAATGTCAGATGCTGCAAAAACTCAGCTAAATGTATGGTCTAAGGACTTATCTAGTTATGATAGTTCGAATAAAAAGATAGATTTTTCTACTCCGGTAAAAAAATATATTGATAGATACGATGATTTTTTAGATTTGTTATTAGAATTAGGATTTGATCATTTTAAAATCCCTAAT
Source organism: Lactobacillus jensenii DSM 20557 (assembly GCF_001436455.1). Taxonomy (GTDB): domain Bacteria; phylum Bacillota; class Bacilli; order Lactobacillales; family Lactobacillaceae; genus Lactobacillus; species Lactobacillus jensenii. The sequence goes on along the minus strand of NZ_AYYU01000006.1, from coordinate 52,267 downwards.
ATGATAGAAACTGTAGGTAGAGTAATGACTTTAAAGCAGGCTGCTCAAGCAATGAAAGTTAGTTTGCCTGTTGTTAAAGAGCGATTAGAATCTGCGGGTTATCAAGTAGTGGGATGAAAAAGAGTGTTAGTTTGTTACTAACACTCTTTTTTGTTGAATTAACGCATAAATTAATAACTTACTATCAATTGTATCATGAAAAAAACTAAAATAAGGCTTTTATTCAAAAGGTAAGATGATAAAATGATACACGATGAAATATTAAAGTTTTTTGTTTTAGGAGGATTTATGAAAGTATTAAAGAAAATAGCTGCATTAGTAATAATGGCTATAACTATGCTAACAGTTGCAGCATGTTCAAATAATAAAAAGAATACAACTTCTTCAGTTAATATTCCTAAAAATATTACCAAAAAAACTACGATAACTTTCTGGAATGCGATGGTTGGCCCTTTGCAAACTAATTTGCAAGAGTTAACTAAGGAATTTGAAAAGCAAAATCCTAACATCAAAGTCAAGTTAGAATACCAAGGTTCGTACGAAGATATAAAGTCTAAGGTCCAAAATACCTTACAATCTCCTAATAATTTACCTACTATTGCCCAGTCTTATGCTGGTTATCTATATACTGCTGCACAAGGTGGTTATTTACAAGATATGACACCATACATTAATGATACTAATGTAGGTTGGGGAAGTGTAAGTAAGTCTAACATTAATAAAACATTACTTGAAGGTGCTCAAATTAAAGGTACACAATATGGTATTCCCTTCAATAAATCTGTAGAAGTACTTTATTATAACAAAACTTTGTTAGATAAATATGGTATTTCAGTACCTAAGACAATGTCTGAATTAAAGACTGCTGCTAAGAAGATTTATGATAAAACTAATCATAAAGTTGTTGGTGCAGGTTTTGATAATCTGAGTGCTTATTATACTGATGGAATGAAAGAAGAAGGCTACAACTTTAATAGTAAGATTAACTTTACGGGTACTGCTTCTAAGAATGTTATTAAGTACTATGCAGATGGAATAAAGCGTGGATATTTTATGATAGCAGGTTCACAAAAGTATTTATCAGTCCCATTTGCAAACGAACAAGTTGCTATGTATGTTAGTGCTAGTGCTGGTGAAGCTTATGTGAAAAAGGGCTTAAATGGTAAATTTGAATATGGAGTCGCTAATAGACCATCTAAATATAATATGGCACGTGGTAGCGATATCTATATGTTTAAACATGCTAGTTCAATGCAAAAAGCTGCGGCATTTAAATATATTAAGTTTTTAACTTCTAAATCAAGTCAACTTAAGTGGGCTAATGCAACAGGATATATTCCTGTAAATAATGAAACTGTAAATTCAGCTGCTTATAAGAATTCTACTTCAATTAAATCACCAGCTATTTTAGAGCAGGCAATAAAGAGATTATATAACTTCCCTGTAACTAAAAATTCTGAAACAACCTTTAATGATGTTTCATCAATTTTATCAGGTATTTTATCTCAAACTAAGACTAAAAATGTTGATAGCTTGATTAAAACAGGTAAAGCTAAATTTGATAGTGATTGGAAACAATAGATAATTAAAAAAGATAGACAATGTCTATCTTTTTTTGATTAGTCATCTTTTTCTTGCTAAACTTAGGATAATAAGTTTGGAGGAGAAATTATGAAAACGGCGCATGGTGCCACTCAAGTCAAAGAAGTAAATATTCACTCACTTCTATTAGGCGAGCTAATTACTTGGTTAGGGTCAAGTTTTATCTGGCCTTTAACATCAGTTTATTTAAATAAGGAATTGCATGTTAGTTTGGCAATGATTGGAGTTGTCCTATTTTTTAATTGTATGGCTAATATGTTTGGCTCAATGATTGCTGGGCGACTCTACGATCGAATTAATCCATATCCCTTAGTAGTTGCTGGTTTATTTTTAGATGCGGTAGTATTGTTCTTATTGGCCTTATTTCCAGGTTGGCCCGAATATTGGTTGTGGTTGACTTTAGCAGGCTTTTTTGCTGGTTGGGATGGTGCCTTAATCAACTCTATGGCAACTAGTATTAAGAAAATCCCTAGTAAAAAGGTATTTAACTTAATTTATTTTGCTCAAAATATTGGTGTAGTAACTGGTACACTAGCGGTAGGATATTTATATGACTTTTCAGTAATTTTTTTATTTGTATTGGCAGCAATTTTGTATTTATTAGCAACGATAAATGCGGCAATTAATTATCGGCCAATTATTGCTTATCATAAAGAATTACTCAAAAATAAAGTGAAAAAAGAAAAGAAAAAGGTCAAATTACCTAAAGCAAATTTATTGATGAATTATGGTTTGTTCATTACTTTAGGGATAACATGGTTGATGTATATGAACTGGGAATCAAACTTGTCAGTTTATATTGTTTCTTTTAAGATTCCATTTCATATGTATAGCTTACTTTGGACTGTCAATGCGTTAATAATTGTAATAATTCAAGCCGTTTTAGCTCGCTTTGAACATATTTTTAAAACAACTTTTCAACAGGTTGTGTTTGGAATTTTAATGTTTTCATTATCATTTGTAACATTAATTTTTGCTAGAGATTTTGGGCATTTTTTATTATCAATGGTAATTTTAACATTCGGAGAGGCGACAGCTTTTCCTGCTATTCCCTCATATGTCAATGATTTAACACCTATCGAAGTAAAGGGAGAATATCAGGGACTCACTATTGTTGCAAGCTCGGCTGGCCGGGCAATTGGTCCATTAATTGGAGGATTGATTATTGACCAATTTAGTTATATTCCTTTCTTTATTTTTGCAGCAATTGTCATCTTTTTGTGTTTAGCCATTCTTGTACCCATGCATACTCATGTAAAATCAAAAATTAAGTTATTCAAATAAATTAAGGTACCAATATCGGTGCCTTTTTTAATAAATTTAATAATAGACAAGTTAATTTTAATAATGGTATCATTAGAATAACATATCTTAAGGAGGTTAATTATGAATAAACAAGCTGTACGTGGTGGCGCAGGAGATATTACTAGTCCTAAATCTGGCGTTCGCCCTCAAGATAACTTATATTTAGCTGTTAACTCTGATTGGCTTAAGACAATTGAAATTCCAGCTGACCGTTCAAGTATGGGAAGCTTTGGTAAAATCGATGAAAATGTAGAAAAGCAATTGATGCAAGATTTTGCTGATTTTGCTGATGGTAAAAAGGCGATTCCAAATGTTCCTAACTTAGATAAGGCTGTTGCGCTATATAAAGTTGCTCGCGATTTTGATAAGCGTAATAGTGAAGGTGCCGAACCAATTAAGGCAAGACTTAAGCAATTACTTGATTTAAAAGATTTTGCTGATTTAAAAGAAAAGGCCTTAGAACTTGATAAAGAAGGTCTTCCAGTGCCTTTATTTTTTGGTGTTGAACCAGACATGAAGAATACTAAGGTTAACATTTTGAATAATGTTGGTCCAAGCACTATTTTGCCAGATACAGTAACTTATCAAACAGAAGCTAAAGACCAATTGCTTCCAATTTATCAAAAGCAAACTATTAACTTGCTAGAGATGGCTGGCTTGAGTTCAGCTGAAGCAGAAAAATATGTTGAAAAGGCGCTTGCATACGATGCTAGAATTGCCAAGGTAGTTAAGTCTAGTGAAGAATGGGCTGATTATCCAGCAAGCTATAACCCAATGAGTTTAGCTGACTTTGCAGCTAAGTTTAAGAGCTATGATATTGTTAGTCATATTGAAGGCTTAGTTGGAATGAAACCGGACCGAGTAATTGAAGCAGATCCAGGTTACTTAGATCATGCAGAAGAATTATTTAATGAAAGTGTTTTTGAAGAAATTAAAGGCTGGATGTTAGCTCGCTTTATCAATAATGCCGCAGCAAGTTTATCAGCTGATTTCCGTCAAGCTGCTTTCCCATTTAGTCAGGCTTTATATGGTCAAGCAGAACTTTCAAGTGGTGAAAAGCAAGCTTATCGACTTGCTAATAGTCAATTTAGTGAAGTAGTTGGTATTTACTATGGTCAAACTTACTTTGGTAAAGACGCTAAGGCCGATGTTATCGACATGATTCATAAGATGATTAAAGTCTATGAAAAGCGTTTATCAGAAAATTCTTGGCTTTCAAAGGCTACTCGTGATAAGGCTATTGTTAAGTTACAAGCTTTGGAACTTAAGATTGGCTACCCAGAAAAAAGTGAGGAAGTATATAACCGATTCAAGGTTGATGAAAGTGCTAGCTTATATGAAAACTTAGCTGAAAATAGTAAGATTTCACAAGCATATGAATATGAACAACTTCCTAAGCCAGTTGATCGGAGCGTTTGGGCAATGCCTGGTAACTTAGTCAATGCATGCTATGATCCACAAAGAAATGACTTAACTTTCCCAGCTGCAATTTTACAAAAGCCATTCTACGATTTGAATCAAACTAGAAGCGAAAACTACGGTGGTATTGGAGTAGTTATAGCTCATGAAATTTCTCACGCCTTTGATAACAATGGTTCTCAGTTTGACGAGTTTGGTAACATGGTTAACTGGTGGCAAGATGAAGACTATGCTGAATTTAAGAAGCGGATTCAAGCTGAAATTAAATTGTTTGATGGAATTCAATATGGTCCAGTTAAGCTTAATGGAAAACAAATTGTTTCAGAAAACATTGCCGATCAAGGTGGATTAACCGCTGCTGTTCATGCAGCAAAAGGCGAAGGGGATGCAAGTATGCAAGAACTCTTCGAAAACTTTGCTCGTGTATGGGCAATTAAGCAAAAAGAAGAAGCAATCAAGAGTATTACTGCTATTGATGTTCATGCTCCAGGTCCACTTCGTGCTAACGTCCAAAGTCAATGCCAAGAAGAATTTTACAAGGCTTTTGATGTTAAGCCTGGTGATGGTATGTATCTAGAACCAGAAAAGCGGGTTGAAATCTGGTAAAGTGTAAATAAAAACGACTTCATATCATATGAAGTCGTTTTTATTATGCTCGGGTTCCATCCCCCTTTAGCTTCTTTTTTAAGTTAGCATAGTTAATTGGTTCAACTCGCTTAATGTATGAAGGAGTTGGTTTTCCTAAAATTAAAGGGACTCGTTCAACTACTGTATCTGCATAGTCAAGTCCGAACCAACTAGCGGGATTAGAAGATGAGTTTTGTAGACCAACTCGAGCTTGGATAATCCATTTTTCGTAAGTTGTCAATTCTGTTTGTGGACTTACTACGTCTTGAACAATAACGAAGCTAAAGTCACCGACATCTCTACCTGGTGTAGTTGTATATTCTTGAGGCTGAGATTCAATTGTTCCGTCAGCAATCAAGTCATGAATTATTTGTCGTAAGTACACATTAACACTAGTTTGCTTTTTGAACCCTAGATAAAGCTGGATATTGATAACATTTTTTGTTCCATAGGTATTTACAGCATATTCTGCAGTAAAAGGTTCATTAGTTACATTAACCGTAACAAACCAGTATGCTTGAGCTCTCTTTGGTCGTTTATCCAAGATAGAATAAAGAACTTCACGTTTGATGAATTTATTATACTTAACTTTTGCCATATAAACTAAGTTGGTGGCATAAGTCGGATAATTTTCATCGTGACTTAAGTTGGTTAGCATACTAGTATATTCATCTAAACGAACATAAGAATTACGTGATTCTCTTTTATCACGTACTTTATTACCAAAGTACCAAATGTACATAACTATTCCAATTAATCCGGCGATGATTACAGTTACATAACCACCGTGAACAAATTTAACTAAGCTGGAGATTAAGAACATCATTTCTATTGCAGCAAAGAAAGCTAGGAATAGGATGCGCCAGATAAAGTGTACTCCTTTTTTTGCTAGATATTCGGATAATAAAATAGTTGTCATTAACATAGTGGCTGTAATTGCCAACCCATATGCTGATTCCATATGTTCAGAAGTTTGGAAGAAGAAAACTACAGCTAAAGTAGTTGCCCCAAGCATCTTATTAACAGAAGGAATATAAATTTGTCCTTGTTCTGTAGTTGGATAAACAATATTCATTCGTGGCAAAAATTTTAGTTGGCTGGCTTCAGAAACAAGAGTAAATGATCCTGTAATCAAGGCTTGAGAAGCAATAATAGCAGCCATTGTAGCTAGAATGATTGCATAGACTCTGATATTTTCAGGAACGATTTGATAAAAAGGATTAAAGTCTCCACTAGTTTTAAAGCCCGGATTTTGTAAAATCCAAACACCTTGGCCAAGGTAATTTAAAACTAAGCAAATGAATACATATGGCCAAGAGCCTTTGATATTTGCCTTACCAACATGTCCAACATCTGAATATAAGGCTTCTGCCCCAGTAGTAGCTAGGAAAATAGAACCTAGTATAAAAATACCTACTTTATTTACTGGGCTAAACAGTATTTTTACGGCATAAATTGGATTTAAAGCTTGTAAAATCGACCAATCATTTGCCATATTAATTAAGCCGATTACACCAAGGAAGGTAAACCAAATTAACATAATTGGACCAAATGCCTTACCAATAAGGCTAGTTCCCATTCGTTGGATGGCAAATAATAAAAGGAGGATGCAAACAGTAATTAGAATTACCATTCCTTGGGTAGAAACTAACACATTTCCACCAAAGTTCATTCCTTTAAGTCCTTCAATAGCCGTAGTAACTGTAACTGCAGGAGTTAATGCCCCATCTGCTAGTAAAGCAGCTCCACCAACTAAGGCTGGAATGACTAACCACTTAGCTCTCTTTCTAACTAAAGCATAGAGAGCAAAGATACCACCTTCCCCATGGTTAGTAGCTTTTAATGCAATAGCAACGTATTTTACGGTAGTTAATAGTGTAACTGTCCAAAAAATTAAAGAGATAGCTCCTAATATTAGTTCGCGACTAATATTAGTCATTCCTCCATTTCCAGCTACAATTGATTTCATAACATAAAGGGGACTGGTTCCGATATCTCCATAAACAATACCGATTGAGATTAATAAACCAGCAGCTGTTAGTCGATCACGCTTTTTTAATTTCATCATGAACCTCTTTTATGTAAGAAAAAACTTTAATCAAAAAAAGAATGCCAATCGACATTCTTTTTGACTGTCCCATTTTTTCAAATCAAGGAATAAATATCGATTATGATAAACTTCCAGGAATTTGATTACGTTCAGCTTCATACCACTTATCCCAATCTTCAAAAGTAGCGAAGCTTTCTGGATCAATGTTACTTTTGGCAACAACTTCATCAAGCAAGCTCTTAAAGTTGTAGTCGTGAACATTTAATACATGCTTTACTAATTCTTTTCTTGAAAAGTTGATGTTATTAAGCAAATAGGTATTGATATCTAAAATATTACCTTTTTTATCGAATGACCCCATAATTTCAAGGTCATTTTGATTGTACTTAGCAATGTAGAAGTTGGCGAAGTTTACAAGGTAAGCAGGTTGTTCCTTAAATTCAGCTTTAGGCATTTCTTCGCGATTAGCTTCTGGTACAACAACTTCAAATTCGTCATTATTTTTGTTTAATTCTTCAGTCAAGGTAAGAACTCCTTTAAAAATGTCCAGATTAATTAACTAAATTAAAATAAATCACTTGTAATTTTACCCAGAAATCAACTTAAAATCAACTAGTTTGAAGGCTTTAAGTAGTTTTCTACGTCACTTTTAGTAATTGAATCAGGGGTCTTATGACCTTGGGCAAATGCATATCTGTATAAATTAATGATATCTTGAGGGCTCCATGGACTAGCATTATATCCAAGAGAATTTAAACGATTACGAATTTCTGATTGAGTTGCACTAGAAACATTTTTGCCATCAACAGTTCGATTACCAGAAAATTCGCCATTCATTTTGGAATTAGAATTTGAGCTTGAAGAACTAGAAGACTGCATTGAACTTGAAGAAGATGATGAGGATGATTGCTTCTTAAGTAAAGCTTTGTCTTTGTTTAATTTATCTTCAGTATTTGATTTAATTGCTTGGTAATATCTATCATTAATATATGGAAGTTCTAGAACTTGTTCATAATTATTAATAGCTAATTGGAAGTTCTGCTTACGTTCTGCTTCTTGAGCGGCTTCAAGTAAAGGCTGGATAGTGGTTTTGTAATTGTTATAAGCGGTCTTTATAACTTTCTTTAAAGTTTGAGCCTTTGAAATTAAAACATCATAACCATTTTCTTCATTAATAACTTTATTAATGGAATTTAAAGATGCAGTGTATTTGGCACGTTTACCATAAGTTATAGCATCTGACATATTTTCAGCTTGATTAGCGTAAGCTTTAGCTTTAGCTGTATGCTTTAAATCGTAGGCTTTATTAAAGTCACTAGCTGCAGCGTCGTATTTTTCATTTTTGACATTTTCTTTCCCACTTGCCATTGCTTGAGTGTAGGGGGAGCTAGCACTAATACTTGTATTAGTGCTTTGGCTTTTATTTGAATAAAAAAGAAAGCCACCTGCTGCAACGATTATTACAGCAACAATGGAAATAAATAAGTTAATTTTCTTCATTAAATGTAACCTCCAAAAATTAGAGATATAAACTCTCAATTTATACCCACATTATAACAAAAGAAAACTCAGAGTCCCAAACAGTAGCAAAAATATTATGGAGATATATTTATTTAATGACTGAAATTAACATTTTTGTTAAAAAAGTGTATAAATATTACTGTTTTGTTGCAAAACTCTAGTTCGGTTGAATGGCGACGATTGCCAACGTACAATATAATTGGATTATATTGGAGGGAATTATAATATGAAAACTAAAAAAATCACTGGCGTTGCTACCGCAGCTTTACTAGCCTCCGTTGCTGTGCCAGTTACCAACAATTTAGCTAATATTCAGACTTCCTATACTGCTAAAGCAGTCACTGGTCAACAGCAAGCATTTTTAAATACAGCTATACCTAATGCTGAAGCAGCTTCTGCTAGGTATGGAACGTATACTTCCGTCATGCTTGCACAATCAATACTTGAATCTGGTTGGGGCGCTTCACTTCTCGCCACACAGGCTAATAACCTATTTGGTATGAAAGGTTCATATAATGGACAAACTTATTATACTAATACTTCAGAATGGGCCTCTGGAACAGGTTATTACAATATAAATGCTGGTTTTAGAAAATATCCTTCTTGGGCAGCATCTTTTGAAGATAATGGTTACAAATTAAGAACAGGTACTACCGATAATCCAAGTCGTTATAGAATGGCTTGGATTGAAAATGCTGCAAACTATCAAGTGGCTACACAGGGCTTGAAAGATGGGGGTTATGCTACTTCACCAACTTATCCTCAATCGTTAAATAGAGTAATTTCTTCTTACGGTCTTAATCAATACGATCCGTCTGTAGATACCACAACTAAAACAATGAGAGTTTTATCAAATGGAACAGTTTATTCCGGTCCAGCCGATTCTAGTGTAGTTAGTGCAACTGGTAATATTACTGCTGGTCAAGTGGTTACTGTTGATAAAACAGTTACTTATAAAAATGGACTAAGTTATATGCATATTAGCAATGGTTGGATTAATGGTTCATTGTTAACCGGAAGTTCAACTCAAGCTACCACAACAGAAAAAGCAGGAACAACAACCGATGCAGGTAATGCAGCAATTAAGGTAGTATACACGAGTGCAATTGCAGAATGGAAAAATCCAGGTAGTGGAGTAGTAGGCTACTTACAAAAGGGAACGACCCAAACAGTAGTTGGAAAAATCCAAGTAAATGGAGCATGGTGGTATAAGCTATCATCAGGTAATTGGGTACCAGGGGAATATGTATATGTCACAGGTGCATCAAGAATACCAACAATTGATAACAATGTAGTAAATCAAAATACAAAAGTAAAAATAAAATATATATCAGGCTATAGCATAGCAGTATGGTCAAATCCAGCAATAGGAACAACAGGCCAATATTTAAAAGACGGAACAGAAGTACAAACGATTGGATATACTACAGCTAATGGCAAGAAATGGTATAAATTAGCGAATAATACGTGGATACCAGCAGAATATACTGAAGTAGTAAGTTCATCAACAGTGGTAACGAATATTACTAATGAAAGTAATACAGTAGCGATAAATTATCCGCACTACAGTATAGCTGTATGGAGTGAACCAGGTAGAAACTCAACAGGAAAGTACTTATCAGATGGGACAAAAGTCCAAACAGTAGGTTATACCACAGTAAATGGTAAGAAATGGTATAAGCTAGCAGATAATACGTGGATACCGGCAGAGTATACTAAAGTAGTAAGTTCATCAACAGTAGTAACGAATATTACTAATGAAAGTAATACAGTAGCGATAAATTATCCGCACTACAGCATAGCTGTATGGGGTGAACCAGGTAAAAACTCAACAGGAAAGTACTTATCAGATGGAACAAAAGTCCAAACAGTAGGTTATACCACAGTAAATGGCAAGAAATGGTATAAGCTAGCAGATAATACGTGGATACCAGCAGAATATACGAAAGCAGTAAGTTCAACGGATACTACTAGCGGAAATAATACAGTAACAGTAAATTATCCAGGCTATAGCATAGTAGTATGGAGTGAACCAGGCAGAAACTCAACAGGAAAGTACATATCGGATGGAACAAGTGTAAAATATTACGCAACCGCAAATTATAATGGTCAAACATGGTATAAGATAGGTGAAAACCAATGGGTACCAGGTCAATATGTAAAAGTAAATGCATCAAATAATAGTGGAAGCGTGACAGTAAAATACATATCCGGATATGGTATAGCAATATGGTCAAATCCAGGCAGAAATTCAACAGGAAAGTATCTGGAGAATGGCACAACAGTAAAATATTTTGAGACCCAAAATTACAATGGCCAAACATGGTATAAAATAGGTGAAAACCAATGGGTACCAGCACAATATGTTAGTGTAAATTAATTTTTTTAAAAAGAGTTCTCTTTGATTAGAGAGCTCTTTTTGTTATCCTTTTCTTAAGATAAAAAAGAGGGGAGATATTATGCTTCTAGTAATTTTAATGGCCTTAGTTATTCCAATTTGGATGGCTAAGTTTAATCTACACAATATTCCGACAGCTGTTGCTGAAATTATTGTAGGAATTGTTTTAGGTGTTAGTGGATTTAATTGGGTTGATACTAGTAATAGTCAATTAAGTTTTTTATCTAATTTAGGGGTTATTATTCTGATTTTCTTATCAGGAATGGAGATAGAATTTGACCTTTTTAAGAAAAAACAAGATTCACAAATAAATCCTGTAAAAATAGCTTTATTATCTTTTTTAGGAATCGCTGCTTTTTCAATCTTTTTAGGCTGGATATTATCAATTTTAGGCCTATTTAAAGATATGCTTTTAGCAAGCATTATTTTTATGACAGTTGCTTTGGGAGTGGTTATTGCTACTTTGAAAGAAAAAGAAATTTTGAGTAAGAGCATAGGCCAAAGTATTTTGTTAACGGCAGTATTAGGGGAAGTAGTTCCATTATTGGGATTAACAATTTATGCTTCAATTCATGGTGGTGATGCTGAAAAACTATGGTTGATTATTCTCTTATTTGTAGCTGCTATTGTATTATTAATTAGATTTAAGAGACCATATCTTTGGTTTAATAAAATTACCAAGCAAACCACACAAATAGATATACGCTTAGCATTTTTCTTAATTTTTGTTTTGGTATCAATTGCTGAAAAAGTAGGTGCAGAAAATATTTTAGGTGCGTTTTTAGCTGGTATGGTAATGAAGCTATTAGAGCCTAGTGAAGCCACTAAGGACAAGCTGACATCTATTGGTTATGGATTTTTTATTCCATTTTTCTTTATAATGACAGGTGCTAAACTCAATTTGAAGAGCTTATTTACTAATCAATCAGCGTTGTTGCTGTTGCCGATTTTAGTGTTAGCATTTTTTGTGTCTAAAGTGCCTGCTGTCTTAACATACTTAAAATATTTTACTAAGAGGAACGCATTAGCTGGTGGATTATTAACCGCTACAACAATTACAATTGTTTTGCCGACTTTACAGGTCGCTCGAAAATTGAATGCAATTAGTAAAACTCAATCAGATGCTTTTACTTTGGCAGCTATCATTACTTGTATTGCAGGTCCTATTATTTTTAACTCGTTGTTCAAATTAGCACCAGAAGATAAAATTAAAGAAAAAGTTCTGATATATGGAGCTAATGTTTTTTCAGTTGCAGTAGCTCAAGAACTCCATGATAAATGGTATTCAGTTGAAATGATTACTGATGACCAAGAAGCCTATAATACTTATAAAAGTCGTGTAAAGTCATTGAAATATTGTAATAATGTTCTAGCTATTAACGAGTTTAATTATGATATTGTCGCAAGTTCAGGCTCAGATGATGAAAGAAATTATGAGTTTGCTAAAAAAGCTAAACAAGCTGGTGTCTCAAGAGTTATTGTTAGACAAAAGCAACCTGAGGCAAATCGAATTGCCGAATTAACTCAATTAGATATTGAAGTATTTAACGGTTATAGTGCTAGAACTTCGGCAATGAGGGCATTGATAGAATCGCCAGCTTTTTATGAGATTTTGACAGATTCAGACAATATTCTTTACGATGTTAAGATTCGCAATCATCGCTATGCGGGTCACCAATTAATGGATTTATCTTTTATTGATAAAATTACAGTTAGCCGTATTAAGCGTGATGGTGAATGGTTAGCTCCTCATGGTACTACTGTTTTAGAAGTGGGCGATGAAATAGTTTATACCGGAAAAGTTGAAGATGCTGACATGATCAGAGAGTTATTGACTAAAGAAAATTAAAAAGAGGGACGTGCTTTACGCACATCCCTCTTTTTTAGGATATAAATTTATGAATTTTAATTGAGATAATTAACCAATAACTTCAACTGTAGCATATAAGATTCCAGCAGCAGGAACTTGGCTATTTGGCATAGCTACATCTAATTGATTAGGATTAGCAGCGGCAAAGCCACCAGTATCATTAACTACTCGATACCAAACAGTACCATCTGAAAGAGTAATCTTAAGTTTAGTACCCTTAGGGAAAACTGATAAGTTAGCAGCAACTCCATCGTATCCCATATTTGAACCTAAAGCGGCAGGATCATAAAAGCTAAGTTTGAAAGTACCTTTGTTTACACCAGATACATTTTGATTAGCTGTTTGAGTTGTAGCACTAGTAGTTGTTGGTGCTTGAGTAACTGCTTGTTGAGCTTGCTTTTGTTCTTCTTGAGCTTTGGCTTCTGCTTCTGCCTTAGCTTGAGCATCCATCTTAGCTTGTTCAGCTTTAGCATTTTTTGTTAATTCTGCAATAGCAGCTTTTTGTCTATCTTTAATTAATTTAGCGCGCATTTTTACGGGCTTAATGGTATCATTAACCAAACTGGTTGATACGTTATAATTTGTTTCTTCTGAAGCTGCTTGTGTTGGATTTACTTCAATAAAGTTTACAATTAATAATGAAATAGCCACAACGATAGCAGCAAAACGCTTAGTTAATAAAATAAAAAATCTACTCCCTCTAAAATTTAAATTGATAACTTTTTATTTCTTATAGGTAATATTATATAAGTGGAATATTTCAGAACTTTAATAGTAAAATTACAAATATTAGTGATTTGAAATAAAAGTTACATTTTTGTTACAAATATAAATATAAATGTAAAAAAGAGGTGCTATATGAAAAAAAGTAATATTTTTCCTATTATTTATGCAATTATTTCTGCTATATTAACTTTTATTGCTGTATTTTTTATTTTATTCAATACATTTCATATAAATTTGAGTTTTACAATTTTTGGGGCAGCATTAATAGCGGTTATTTCTTATGTCTATTCATATTTTAGAGCTCATGCTTCCGCAGAAATTAAGCGAATTGTATATCAGTATGGTCTTAATGATGCAGAATTAGCTAAGATGACGGGGCTAAAAAAATCAGATTTTCCAATTTATCAGGATAAATTACAATTAATTTTACCTAAAAGAATGTGGCCTCGTGTTTTGCATGTTTTACAAGAATATGAACAAAAGCAACAGAGTAAAGAATAAGTAAAAATATACCTAGTGGTATATAATGGATTTTTAACTAACAAAAAGGGAGAAGAAAGTGAGTTTATTAACAGTTAAAGGTTTAAGTCAGAGCTTTATTGATAAGACTTTATATGAAGATGCAAACTTTGTATTAAACAAAGAAGATCATATGGGAGTTACTGGTCAAAATGGTGTTGGTAAATCTACTTTGATAAAAATCTTAACGGGTGAAATTGTGCCTGATGATGGACAAGTTAAATGGCAAAAAAACATAAAGGTAGGATATCTTGATCAATATGCCAAATTAACTCCAGGTATGACTCTAAAAGCTTTTTTAAAAACAGCATTCGCAGATTTATTTGCTCAAGAAGAAAAATTAAATAGCTTATATGTTGAATATAGTGAAAAAGGTGACCAAGCATTACTGGATAAGGCAGGAAAGATTCAAACTCACTTAGAAGAAGTGGGCTTTTATGATATTGATACTGCCATTGATCAAGTAGCAAGTGGACTAGGACTGCTTGAATTAGGCTATGGTAAAGATGTCAGTGAAATGTCTGGTGGTCAAAGATCAAAGCTGATTTTAGCTAAATTACTTTTAGAGAAGCCACAAGTACTAGTACTAGATGAACCGACTAATTATCTTGATGTTAACCACATAGATTGGCTAGTTACTTATTTAAATGATTTTGAAGGAGCTTTTATTGTTGTTAGCCACGACTATGATTTTTTAGGACGAATTACTAATTGTATTATTGATATTGATTTTGGAACTATTACTCGTTATACAGGTGATTTGAAGCACGCAATGCGTCAAAAAGCTCAAGATAGAGAAACTTATTTAAAAGCATATCAAAATCAACAGCGAAAGATAGCTAAAACTGAAGCTTATATCCGTAAAAATAAAGCCGGTACTCGTGCTAAAAGTGCACGTTCAAGGCAAAAGCAACTTGATCGGATGGAAAAATTAACCCCACCACAAAATAATAAGCGGGCAAAATTTGACTTTCCATATGTAGCTACGGCTTCTAATTTATTATTACAAACTCAAGATTTAGTTATTGGATATGATAGAGCATTAGTGAAGCATGCCTTTAATTTTAGTGTGGGTGGAAACGAGAAAGTAGCTGTTACTGGTTTTAATGGTATTGGGAAGACTACTTTATTGAAGACCTTACTAGGAAAATTAAAGCCAGTTTATGGTAATTTTGAATTATCTGCTACAGCAAAATTAGCATACTTTAAGCAGGATTTAGCTTGGCCTAATAAAAATATGACCCCATTACAATATCTAGCTGAGTGTTATGAAAAGATAAAACCTAAAGAATTACGTCAAGCTTTGGCAAGAATGGGATTAACAGCACAACAAGCTATGAGTCCTCTAGGAGAATTATCAGGTGGTGAACAAGAAAAAGTAAAATTAGCTAAGATGCAATTTGAGCCAGCTAATATTCTTTTTCTTGATGAACCAACCAATCACTTAGATAATGAAACTAAGGATGCATTAAGAAAAGCAATTGTAAATTTTCCAGGAGCTGTTATCATTGTTAGTCACGAACGTGATTTCTTTAGAGGAAATTGGGTTGATAAGACGATTGATATTGAAAAAATGAACTAATTGAGGTCATTATGTTTGAAGATAAAGAACGCTTAAAAGAAATACAACGGATTTGTTTATTAGCGGGACATCTGATGATTGAAGGCGGCAGTGAAATGAGCAGAGTTGAGGATACAATGCTTAGAATAGCTCGTAATGCCGGAGTATCAGATCCACAAGTTTTTGCTACTCCAACTGGAGTCTTTTTAACTTTAGATTCAGGTCAGTTATCACAAATAGAACAAGTGCGTGAGCGAAACATTAATTTAGAACTAGTTGATCGGGTAAATAATTTATCTCGTCAATTTGCTAATAAAGAAATTAATTTGCAAGAATTAGATGAGAAGTTACATGATGTAGCAACTAATACAGCAGCTTTTCCTCTATGGCTTCAATTGATTGGTGCTGCTAGCTTATCTTCAACTTTAATGATTTTATTTTTTGATAGCTATGACTGGCTTGATTTCCCAGCTGCTGCAATAGTGGGTTGCTTGGGATTCTTAGTTTATTATTTTATTCAAAAATATACTAGAATCAGATTCTTATCTGAGCTAATAGCAGCTATGTTTATGGCATTATTAACTTACTTAATTCGTTTGCTAGTTCCAGAGTGTTCAATTGATAAAGTATTAGTTGGTGCTTTAATGACACTGGTTCCTGGCTTAGCTCTGACTAATGCGCTGCGTGATTTATTCGCAGGAGATTTAATGAGTGGAATTGGACGCTTTGTTGAAGCGGTGATGACGGCACTTGCTTTAGGTGGTGGAGTAGGTATTATTATGCGATTTTTAGGTGCTTAAGATGACAATATGGCTACAGATTTTAATTAATATTGTGTTTTCAATAATTGGTTCAATAGGTTTTGCATTGACAATTAATGTTCCAAGACGAGCGCTTTTTCTGACTGGGATTAGTGGGGCTTGCGGTTGGATGACCTATTGGGTGCTAATTAGGCTACATTCAGGAAGAATGATTGCTAACTTAGTTGGTGCCTTTGTAATTGGAATGTTGGGCCTATATTTTGCAAGAATAAAAAAATGCCCTGTATCTGTTTTTAATATTCCAGCGTTAGTCCCTCTTGTACCTGGAGCACCAGCTTACATGGCTGTACGCGCATTGGTACAAGGCAAATATGATTTGGCCGAAGACTTAATGCTGAGAGTAGGAATCATTACAGTTGCCATTGCTTTGGGATTTTTATTATCAACTTTGCAAAGTGAGTTTATTTATCGTTTAAAAATGCATTATAAGAATAAATAATAAAGGTGACTTGTATCTTGTGATATAAGTCATTTTATTATTTGTAACTAATTAAGCAATGATAAAATTAGCTTAAAGGAGCTTGATACTTAGGAGAGTGAAGACTATGCCAATAATTGATGTAAAAAACATTTCAAAAGAATATAAAAATGGAAATACAACAATTTTTGCTAATAAAGCAATTACATTTTCAATTGAAAAGGGACAATTAGTTGTCATTCTAGGTCCTTCAGGCGCAGGTAAATCTACTTTGCTTAATATTTTGGGTGGAATGGATACTTCAACAAGCGGTGACGTGATAGTCAATGGAAATAATATTGCTAATTATTCTAGAAAAGAATTAACAGCTTATCGTAGAGAAGATGTTGGCTTTGTCTTCCAATTTTATAACTTAGTTCCTAATCTAACTGCTAAAGAAAATGTTGAATTAGCAGCTGAAATAGTTCCTAATGCTATGGAAGCGAGTGAAGCATTAAATGCAGTGGGGTTAGGGAATAGAATGAATAACTTCCCTGCGCAACTATCTGGTGGTGAGCAGCAACGTGTTGCTATTGCCCGGGCAATAGCTAAGAATCCAGCTATTTTATTGTGTGATGAGCCAACTGGTGCGCTTGACTATCAAACAGGTAAGCATGTTTTGAAAATTTTACAAGAAATGAGCATCAAGAAGGGTTCAACAGTTGTTATTGTTACGCATAATGCAACAATCGCACCGATTGCCAATCAAGTAATTCATGTTCATGATGGTCAAGTTAAGAAGATTGAAAAGAATGAACATCCAACAGCTATTTCCGAAATTGAATGGTAAGAGCTAGGAGAATTTGAATGAGAAAAAGGATTCTATGGAAGGATGCTTGGCAGGCAATAACTGACTCATTAGGTAGGTTCATTGCAATTTTGATGTTGATGATAGTGGCTGTATTTACTTTTATTGGGCTTAAAATGACGGGCCCAGATATGAGAAGTAGTGCTATTAACTTATTTAAAAATAATAATTTAGCTGATATTACAGTTCTTTCAAATCATGGTTTAAATCAAAAGGACAAGCAGAAAATTGAAAAACAATCAGATATAAAATTAGTTGAATACAGCTATCTTATGGATTCTACTGTTAACAATAGTAGAAGAAGCTTGAGAATATATTCTGAAAGTAAGAAGATTTCAAAAGCCATGCTTACTAAAGGGAATCTACCTAAAGCTAACAATGAAATAGTTATTTCTTATTTATTGCAAGATAAGTATAAACTTGGCCAAAAGTTAACTTTAGACAATCATAGTAGTTTAAAGCATAAAAAGTTTACAGTTGTTGGTTATGTCCGTTCAAGTGAATATTTAGATAAATTGGATACGGGACAAACAAATGTAGGTACAGGCCAACTATCTGGATTTGCTTTTATAAAGAAGTCGGCTTTTAAATCTGGTACAACAACTGGAATAGCTAGAATTACTTATAAAAAGACTGCTAAGATGAATCCATATTCAACTAAGTATTCTAACTATATTAATGATAAGGAAAAAGATTTAAAGAAGGAATTAGATAAGAATATTTCAGCTAAAGAAAATAAAACTAAAAATAAAATTGCTGAAATTAATGATAGTTTAACTAAGTTAAATGTAATTGTAGCGGTTAAACCTGAATATCAAAGTCAGATTAAGCAACTTGAAAGTGCTAAAGCGAAGCTTGAACATTTGAATAAACCTAGCTACACAGTTAATACTCGTGATGAATTCCCAGGTTATGAAAATTATCGTTCAAATGCAGAAAGAATTGACGTTTTATCTAATATCTTCCCAGTATTCTTATTTGCAATTTCTGCCTTAGTTTCTTTAACTACAATGACTAGATTTGTGGAAGAAGAAAGAATTAATATTGGTACTATGAAGGCGATTGGATATAGTAATTTTGATGTAGCTAAGAAGTTTATCGTTTATAGTATGCTTTCAAGTACACTAGGAGTTATTTTAGGAGCTTGGGGTGGATTTAGAGTTTTACCTGGCATTATCTTTGAAGCTTATGCAGCCAATTCAACTATGACTGGCTTTAGAAGTCAATTCTCTTTAGTTTGGCTAATATTAGGACTAGTTGTTGCATGGGCATGTACGACTTTAGCAGCACTTTACGCCTTAAAGAAAGATCTTAAAGACCGCCCAGCTCAATTATTACTACCTAAACCACCTAAAAAAGGCTCAAAAATTTTCCTTGAAAGAATCACACCATTTTGGAGTAGATTAAGCTTTAACCATAAGGTTACCTTCAGAAACCTCTTTAGATATAAGACAAGAATGTTAATGACAATCTTTGGGGTTGCTGGTTGTACAGGATTATTAGTAATGGCTTTTGGTATTCGAGATTCACTTTCAGGAATTAGTAAGAATCAATATACCAACATTATCAAATATGACATGATTGCGGTTAAAAACTCAAATCCTAGTTCTAAACAAAACACTGACTTATTGGATGAACTAGATTCAAATAGTGTTAAACGCTATAAACAGATTCACTTTACTACTTTGAATCGTAATCTTGGGGAAGACAAGACTAAGCAAACTATTAATGTGATTGTTCCTAAAGCGAATACTGACTTATCTAAGTATATTAATTTAATGAGCAGTTCTACTGGAAAGAAATTAAAATTAACCAATAACGGTGTAATTATTTCTGAAAAGTTGGCTCAATTAACCAATGCTAAGGTTGGACATTATATTAAGTTAAAAGATACTAACGATAAGTGGAAAAAATTCAAAGTTAGTGGCATTTGTGAAATGTATATGGGTCACTACATGGTAATGAATAAACAAGCTTATAAGCATTACTTTGATAAAGAATATAAGACTAATGGTTATTTGATAACTACTAAGTCAGGTAAATTACAAACAGTTTCTGAAAAACTGATGGCTACTGGCGCAATTAAAGGTATTAATCAAAATGTTAACAATAAGAAAACAATTGATAACTTGATTAATTCACTTAATAAAGTTATTTTGATTTTGATTGCGATTTCTACAATTTTGGCATTGGTTGTTATCTATAATTTAACTAATATTAATGTTGACGAAAGAATGCGTGAACTTTCAACTATTAAAGTATTGGGATTCTTTGATAAAGAAGTTACGATGTACATTTATAGGGAAACAATTATTCTTTCAATTCTAGGTATCTTAGCTGGATATTTAGTCGGTATTTGGTTACATAGCTTTATTATTACCACCTTACCACCCGTTAATGCTATGTTTGATCCTAATATGTACATATCTAACTTTATTTACTCAGCCCTCATTCCAGCAGTACTGACTACTGTCTTAGCATTTATTATGCACAAGAAGATTAAAGACGTTGATATGCTAGATGCTTTAAAGTCAGTTGAATAGATGATATAATCATTAGCGACGAGTCGATAAAGAACGCGAGATGCGTATATTTATCAGGGGACATCTGCTTTTAATAGCAAGGCACGGGAAGTGTTGATGTTTTGGAAGACCTATTGTGAACGTGGAATTCCAACTTTGCCCAAAAAGAAAAAACTGTTAGTTCATTAAGAGCTAACAGTTTTTTTATATAAATTTTTAGCATTTAAAGGCTAAACTTTCATATGGTTCTAGTGTTAATTCTGAATTTAAATGTGTAAGCTTTCTATTGTAGTTGCTAATTATGGTATTACCATCTTTATTTAGCCATTCTGTTGGTAAATTGAGTTTAACTTTTCTATCAGAAAAATTATTCAAGACAAGGATTTTCTCTTTTGTATCATCTAAGAAGCGCTCATAGGCAAGAACATGTGAATTATCTTTTAATAGGCCATGAATATGGCCTTCATAGACTAATCGCTCATTTTTACGAAGTTTGATTAATTCTTGATAATAATTAAAAATTTGCCCATCATTCAGTTCTTTTCTGACGTTAATTTCTTCCTGATCTGTTGGCATTAACCATGGTTTTATCTTAGAAAAACCGGCGTATTCTGAATTATCCCAATGCATTGGCCCACGAGAATTGTCGCGTGCTTTACTGTGTACGATTTCAAATGCTTTTGGTTCAGGATATTTCTTTAGTAATTCTCGATAGGCATTTTTTGCTTCGACATCAACATATTGATCAATTGAATGATAAGCTGGATCTTTCATACCTAATTCTTCTCCCATGTAGATATAAGGAGTTCCTCGCATGAGATGAATCGTTGTCGCCAGCATCTGTGCAGATTGAATCCGGTATTTTCCAGTATTGCCAAAACGATTGAGTGCCCAAGGTTGGTCGTGATTATTCCAAAAAAGTGCTTGCCAGCCATCTGCTTTATCTAGTTCCTCTTGCCAAGTTAAAAGTAAATCTTTTAACTTTTTAAAATCAAAATGGGTGATACTCCATTTTTCACCATTTAGGTAATCGACCTTTAAATGATGGAAACTAAAGACCATAGATAGCTCATGATTGTCTGGTTTAGTATAGCCGATTGAATTCTTCAAGGTGGTAGATGACATTTCTCCGACTGTTATGCAATCTGGGTCTTGACCAAAAGTGTTCTGATTAAGTTCTTTAATGTAAGTATGAACAACTGGCGTATCAGTATAAAGACTTTTTTCTTGAGCTGGATCTTTTGAATCAACTAACACCCTATCTTTTCCAATTACATTCAAGACATCAAATCTAAAACCAGTTACCCCTTTTTGACGCCAGAAATTAACAATATCAAAACATTCCTGGCGCACATTTGGATTGTGCCAATCAAGATCAGCTTGGCTTGGATCGTATAGGTGAAGATAATATTTACCAGTATCACCGAATTTTTCCCAGGCAGGACCACCAAATTTTGACCGCCAATTATTAGGGAAACCACCATTTTTGCCATCACGGATGTAAAAATAATCTTGATAATACT
The DNA here is from genome assembly GCF_001436455.1 of Lactobacillus jensenii DSM 20557. Lineage (GTDB taxonomy): Bacteria > Bacillota > Bacilli > Lactobacillales > Lactobacillaceae > Lactobacillus > Lactobacillus jensenii. The sequence goes on along the minus strand of NZ_AYYU01000006.1, from coordinate 30,538 downwards.
TGTCGCCAGCTAAAGCCTTTTTGAACCATTCATGTTCAGTTGAGCAATGGTTAAATACCATATCCATCATGATACCGATATTGTGCTTTTTTAATTCGGCAACTAATTTTTCAAAATCAGCCATGGTTCCAAAATGCGGGTCAATTTCACGGTAATTAGCAATATCATAGCCGTTATCTTTTTGCGGAGAAACGTAGAATGGATTAAACCAAATCATATCAATATTTAATTTTGCAAGATAATCGATTTTTTCGATAATGCCAGGAATGTCGCCAACTCCATCGTTGTTGGAATCAAAAAATGATTTTGGGTAAATTTGATAAATTACTTTTTTTCCGAGTTTTGTCATAATTTTTCTCCTAAATCTTTTGTCTACGTGCAAAATCAGTAAATTCAAACTTATCAGGTCTATGATAAGAAATGGTTAGCTGAAGTAAACTGGTGTCGTCTAGATAGACCATACTTCTGACGATTACGACATTACTATTTTGAGCTAAGTTCAGAGTCTTGGCGATGCTTTCATCAGCTTTTTCAACAGTAATAACCTTAGTAGCATAAGAAATCTTCAATGAAAGTTTATTTTCTAAGTAGTCATAGATAGAATCTTGAGCTACTTGATTGCTGATAGAAGGAACCAACTTTTTGATTAAGTAGTCAACATCAACTACAGCTGGCTCACCATCAATTTTTCTTAATCGCTTCAAAAAGATAGCATCTTCAGGAGCAATTCTTTTTCCCATGAAAGTCGAAGGGAAAGACTTTTCACTGTTTTCTAAAAGAATCGTTTCTGCATTCATTCCTAAACTGCGATTTAATTCTTTAAATGAAGTTAGCCCGGAAATCGGGAAGCTATATCTACCTAAATCTAAAACTAAAGAACCTTTTCCTCTAATTTTTTGAATTAAACCAAGCTCTTGCATCATCTTTAAAACTTTACGAATAGTTTCTCTTGAAGTGCCGTATAAATCTGTCAATTGATTTTCGCTTGGTAAAAAGGAGCCAGGTTCGTAAATTTTATACTTAATTTTTTTTGCTAAATCACTTGCAATAATTTCATATTTACTAGTACTCATAAACTCACACCCTTATCATCTTTTCTTTTATTTTATAGCATGTATATACAAGTATCAACAAATATAATCTTTAATTTTAGCCTAGTAAAAAAGATAAACATTTTTATTGACAACTTGTATATACAAGATTAATATTGAAGTAAGAAAAACATGTAAGGGCTTTCGGAGGTCGAAAATGAGTAAAAAAATAAATATTCTGGCTCCAGCTAAAGGCCAAGTGCTGGCATTAAATAAAGTGAATGATGAAGTCTTTTCTTCCGGAATTATGGGAGAAGGTTTTGGATTAGAACCACTTGAAGGTACAATTTATGCTCCAGTTAGTGGAATAATTACCATGGTAGCCGATTCAAAGCATGCGATTGGAATTAAGACTGAAGATGAACTTGAAGTGTTAGTTCATATGGGAATTGATACAGTTGGTCTTAATGGAGAAGGATTTGAGGTTTTTGTTAAGCAAGGAGATAAAGTAGCAGCTGGTCAAAAGATTGCTACTATGTCTTTAGAAACAATTAAATTGCATAATCTTGCCACGACAGTGATGGTTATTGTGACTAATTCGACTGCTAAGCTTGAGGGACTTGACTTAGAAGAAGTAGAAACTAATGAAAAAGCTTCCGTTGCTGCAGCTTATGTAAAAAGTGCTGTCGTAAAAGATGGAAAACTGGATTACGACGCTTTAGCTGATGTAATTATTGAAAATGTTGGTGGAGAAGACAACATTAAGTCCTTAATTCACTGTATTACCAGATTGCGTTTTGGTTTGAAAGATGAACAAAAAGCTAATGACGAAGTTCTGCAAGATACAGACGGAGTGATTGATGTTATTCATGCTTCTGGTCAATATCAGGTGGTTATTGGTAACGAAGTTACAGCGGTTTATGATGCTGTGATGAAGAAGCTGCCTAACTTATCAGATAATGACGAAGCTGAAGAAGAAACTTCAGAAAGTAAAGGCATTAGTGGAGCTTTCAACCAGCTTATTGGCATCATAACTGGTTCAATGAGTCCTGTTGTTGGTGTTATTGCAGCAAGCGGTATTATCAAAGGAATTTTAGCACTGTTGACTTTGCCACAACTTGGAAATCTACTTAATGTTAAAAGTGAAATGTATATCACAATCAGCGCTATGGCTGATGCGGCGTTTTTCTTCTTACCAATTTTAGTTGGCTTTTCTGCTGCTAAGAGATTAGGTGGCAATCCAATCACTGTGGCTGTGATTGGTGGATTCTTAACTTATCCGCAAATGATTGCTTGGGGTAAGGCGTTTAAAGATATTTTCGTAATTGGAAATGTGCACTTCCAATTCTTAAATTACACTTACTCGATTTTCCCAATGATTTTGGCAGCTTGGTTTGCTAAGAAGTTAGAGGATTATCTTAAGAAGATTTTGCCAAGCTTTTTGCAGATGATTTTCATTCCGATGTTTACGATTCTTGTAGTATCAAGCATTACTTTACTTATAACTGGTCCAGTAATTCAGGGATTAGCTAATGGAATTGCTGATTTGATTAATGTCGTAGTTCACTCATCAGGTTGGATTGGTGGATTAATTATTGGTGGATTTTATCAATTACTAGTAATTTTTGGCTTACATTGGGGAGTCGTTCCACTTGTTGCGCAACAAATTGCCGGCTCTGGCGAAAGTGCATTGAATGCTATCATCTCAGTAACTATGGTATCTCAAGGTGCAGCTGTTTTAGCAGCTGCTATTAAGACTAGAAAGAATGACTTAAAGTCTTTAGGTATTGCAGCGGCAATTTCTGCTTTTTGTGGTGTGACTGAACCTGCAATTTATGGGATTAACTTACGTTATAGAAAAGTCTTTGTTTCAGGATTGATTGGTTCTGCTGTTGGTGGTTTTATTACTGGATTGATGCATGGTAGTATGTATGGTTTTACTGGATCATTAATTGGATTTTCGTCATTCTTTAATCCAAAACATGCAACAGATTTAACTAGCTTTTATGCATTTCTATTCTCAAGTATTGCTGCAATTTTAGTTAGCTTTATTCTTACATGGGTTTGGGGTTATAATGATTCCATGGCTCAAGGCAAAAAAGTAGAGAAAAGAAAACTTAATAAGTAATTGAATTAAATTAAAGTGACCACTTCTTTCCATGAGAAGTGGTCTTTTTATACCTTTTTAACCTATGCAAACAAGTTTATCCGTTGTAAAATAGTTGGTGAAACATTGAATTATTAAAGGAGATATTTCATGTCAAAATTAGTTTTAATCCGTCACGGTCAAAGTGAATGGAACCTTTCAAACCAATTCACTGGTTGGGTAGATGTAAACCTTTCAGATAAAGGTGTTGAAGAAGCTAAAAAAGCTGGTCGTTTAATTAAGGAACACGGCTTGAAGTTTGATCAAGCTTACACTTCAGTATTGAAGCGTGCTATCAAGACTTTGCACTTTGCACTTGAAGAAAGTGACCAACTTTGGATTCCTGAAACTAAGACTTGGAGACTTAACGAACGTCACTACGGTGCTCTTCAAGGCTTAAACAAGAAGGCTACTGCTGAAAAGTATGGCGATGAACAAGTTCACATTTGGCGTCGTTCATACGATGTTTTGCCACCAGCAATTGATGATGACAACGAATACAGTCAAGCACATGATCGTCGTTATTCAAACTTAGACCCTAACATCGTTCCAAAGGCAGAAAACTTACACGTATGTTTAGATCGTGTAATGCCATTCTGGGAAGATCACATTGCTCCTGACTTATTAGCAGGTAAGAATGTTATCATCGCAGCTCACGGTAACTCACTTCGTGCTTTAACTAAGTACATTGAACGTATTTCTGATGAAGACATTATGGACGTTGAAATGAAGACTGGTGAACCAGTTGTTTACACTTTCGATGACAAGTTGAACGTAACTGACAAGGTTAAGTTAGACGACTAATTTTTCCATTAAAAAGACTATCCTGTTAAGGATAGTCTTTTTATTTTTTTACAATTTGGTTATGAAAGTTCCTTTTGAGTGATATTTTAAAAATTTTTCGATAAAATAAAAAAGATAAAATTAAAAAATAACAATATAAAGGAAAAAGTATATGCAGAATAATTATCCAGGTAATTCTCGAGTAGCGCTTTATGAAAGTAATAAACGAAAAAGAAATAAAAAAATTCGCTTAATTATTGGAATTATTATGATTTTATTACTTGGGATAGGTTCCTATTTTAGTTATATCTTCTTTAGAACAAAGGGTGCAATTGATAAGACTTATGATCCTAAGACTGCTGTTGCTACGAATAGTTCAACTTTTAATGGAAAAAAGAGTTTTGCTGTCTTATTGATGGGGACAGATACTGGAGCTTTCAACAGAACTGATAAAATGGGAAATACTGATACGATGATTGTAGCGGTAGTAAACCCAACTAAGAAGCGTTATACGCTCATGTCTATTCCACGAGATACAATGGCACAGATGGTTGGTGCCAAATCATTAACTGCTGAAAAAATTAATGCTGCTTATTCAATTGGTGGAGCAAAGATGGCGATGAACACTGTTTCTAAGTTAATAAATGTTCCAATTAAATACTATGCTGTAATAAATATGGGTGGCCTACGTAAAATGGTTAATGGTGTTGGTGGCGTCACAGTTACACCACCTCTGAGTTTTTCATATGGTGGCTACAGTTTTAAAAAAGGTAAAAAGACTAAATTAAATGGGGCACAAGCTTTAGCTTATGCAAGAATGCGTTATGATGATCCAACTGGTGATTATGGACGCCAATTGCGGCAAAGACAGGTTATTATGTCATTGGTTGAAAATGCTTCTTCAATTTCAACTTTGGCTAACTTAGAATCAATTTTAAATTCAGTTTCTGAAAATATAAAAACTAATTTAACATTTAATAATTTAATGGCTATTTTCCAGAATTATAAGAGCAGTACTGCAACTTCAAAGAGTGATTATTTACATGGCTTAAGTGTTACCATTGATGGAGCTTCTTATCAAGTGATGTCAGATAGTGAACTTCAACGAGTATCAGACTATATTCGCAGTGAACTAGGACTTGAAAAAGAAAAAATTAGTAATTTTGAAACTTATGAAAATAAATTAAATGAACAAAATGGTTTTAGTTTTAATAGTACTGAAACTCAAGAATATACCGTATATGATTACGGAAGTTACACTAGTTCAGATACAAATAGTGATAATGATCAAGATGATGATACAGGAGATTATTAACCTTGATACATTTTAGTTCATTTATAATTGGATATATTTTAGGCAATTTTTTGTTTGCTCTAATTGTTGGAAAGTATTTCCTCCATGCGGATCCTACACAAAATGGGTCAGGTAATCCTGGTACAGCTAATATGGGGGCCGTTTTTGGGAAAAAATGGGGTATTTTAACCTTAATAGGGGATGCTGTAAAAAGTATACTTGCTTTAACTATTACTTGGCTTCTATTTAAAAGTCAACTAGCTATGACATATTGTGGCTTGGGCTTAATGTTAGGTCATTGTTATCCAATTACTAATCGTTTTAAAGGCGGTAAAGGGGTAGCAGTTGTAGGAATTACAATATTGGCTGTTAACTTTAAAATAGCTTTGATTATTTTGTTAATTGCACTAGTATTAACCATTGTCATGAAAAATTTGACTATTCCCCCTTTATTTTTCACTTATTGTTTTGGAGTAGTTAATTTGTTATTAGGTAAAGTTGATCGAGGTTTGATTTTTCTTTTAATAGGAATTATTATGACTATTCGCTTTTGGAAAGATATTATTGATTTTGTTCAGGGCAATGGTAAGAAGGTTGATATTTTATTCAGTATCAAGAAAAAGCTTGGAATAAAGATATAAAAAGGTAAGTTAGATATATTTCTAACAGACTATTATTAATATTTAGGAGAATTAAATAATAGTGTCATTTAAAAATTAGGTATTTTCTTGATGTCTGAATTGACTAAAACTTGTTTAACTTATATGATATTGATAACACAAAAAGATAGTAGTCTCTTAATTCAGTGTTCAGAGAACTAGCATTGTGGTGAGAGCTAGGCAGGTTAAGGTGTGACGAAGTACAGTGTACGGGGCGAAATTCCTCGTTAGCAACTATAAAGGCGCGCATAGCGCAAACGTGGGTGGTACCACGGCTATCTAATGATTATTAGTCGTCCCTTGATTTAATCAAGGGGCGTTTTTTATTTGATGGAGGAAATTATGGCAAAGTTTGATATCTTAGAAGATCTTAAATGGCGTGGCGCCATTAACCAACAAACTGATGAAGAAGGTTTAAAGAAGTACTTAGCTGAACATGATGATTTGGCACTTTACTGCGGTACTGACCCCACAGGAGACTCACTTCATATTGGACACTTGATTCCATTTATGATTTTGAAGAGATTCCAACTTGCTGGTTATCATCCAGTAATTATTATCGGTGGAGGTACTGGTTCAATTGGTGACCCATCAGGTAGAAAGACTGAACGTGTCCTTCAAAGCGATGAACAAGTGCATCATAATGAAGTTGCTTTAACTAACCAAATGAAAAAGCTATTTGGTACTGAGAACTTCCAAATCGTTAATAACCGTGACTGGCTTGGTAAGATGAGCTTACTTGAATTTTTACGTGATTACGGTAAATTGTTCCAAATTAATAACATGCTTGCTAAGGATGTAGTTGCTAGCCGTCTTGAAAATGGTATTAGCTTTACTGAATTTACTTACCAAATTTTACAAGGTATCGACTTCTACATCTTAAACCGTGACTATGGTGTACAAATGCAAATTGGTGGTAGTGATCAATGGGGTAACATTACCTCAGGTATCGACTTAATTCACCGTTTAGAAGGTAATGACCGTCCAGCCTTTGGTTTGACTATTCCATTGATGCTTAAGGCTGATGGTACTAAGTTTGGTAAGTCTGCTGGTGGAGCTGTTTGGCTTGATCCTGAAAAGACTAGTCCTTACGAATTTTACCAATTCTGGATAAATCAAGATGACCGTGATGTTGTTAAATACCTCAAGTACTTTACTTTCTTAAGTCATGAAGAAATTGAAGCGTTAGCTGAAAAAGTTAAGACTGAACCTTGGAAACGTGAAGCTCAAAAGACTTTAGCTGCTGAAGTTACTAAGTTTGTTCATGGTGAAGCAGGACTTAAGGAAGCTCAAATGATTACTGATGCTTTATTCTCAGGCAATGTGAAGGATTTGTCAGTTAAGCAAATTGAACAAGCACTTAAGAATGCACCAAGTGCAGAAAGTACCAATGAAAAGCAGAACTTGGTAGAATTTTTAGTAGATACTAAGATTGAATCTTCAAAGCGTCAAGCACGTGAAGATATTCAAAATGGGGCAATTTATGTCAATGGTGACAAGATTCAAGACCTAGAATTTGAAGTTGATCCAAGTGCTTCATTTGAAGGTAAATATGTAATTATCCGTAAGGGTAAGAGAAAATAAACTTTAGTTACTATTAAGTAATAAAAAATACCTAGCATTTGGCTAGGTATTATGCCGTTTTAGCTCAGGAGGTAGAGCACCGCCGTGGTAAGGAGGAGGTCGCCAGTTCAAATCTGGCAAACGGCTTATTGTTACTCTTTTTTATTTCATAATGATAAAATTATCTTAAATAAAAGTGAAAGAAGAGATGAGATGCATAAACTTACAATGGCAGAAATTGCCAAATTTCAAAAAGATTATCATGAAAAGGCCCAAAATAATGTTGCTAAATTAGCTGTTGTAAATAATGGTTTGCTCAACGCTAGTTATAACCATGAAGGTGCAAATAAGCTTAATCGTACTTTTTCAATTGAAGTTCCAACTGATAATGTAACCAATCAAAAACAATCTGGACGCTGTTGGTTGTTCGCTGCTTTGAACACTTTGCGCCATAAATTTGCTCAAACTAATAAGGCGAAGAACTTTACCTTGTCACAAAGTTATTTGTTTTTCTGGGATCGAATTGAGCGTGCCAATATCTTTTTTGAAAATATTATTGAAACTGCAACTCAGCCACTTGATGATCGAGTAGTTCAATCTTATATGGCAGCACCGGATACTGATGGCGGTCAATGGGCAATGGCGGTTTCACTTATTAGAAAATATGGTTTAGTACCTAGTTATGCTCAAGCAGAAAGCTTTACAGCTAATAACACTTCAGCTTTTAATCAAGCTTTGAATATGAAATTACGTCAAGATGCCTTAATTTTACGGAACTTGGTAAAAAATAATAAATTAGATGAGGCTGAAGAAAAACGTCAAGAATTCTTGAGTGCAGTTTATCAAATGGCAGTTATTGCTTTTGGTGAACCAGTGCAAAAGTTTGACTTAGAGTTTCGTGATGATGAAGGTAAGTATCATATGGATGCTAACCTAAGCCCATTGGATTTCTTCCATAACTATTTTGAAGATGACTTAGATGATTATGTAGTTTTATTTAATGCCCCTGATCATGAATTCGATAAGCTATACAGCTTGCCATTTGAAGATAATGTTGTAGGTGGCAGTCCTGTTAAGTTCTTAAATACTAAAATTGATAACTTAAAAGCAGCAGCTATTGCTCAACTTAAAGCTGGAGAGACTATTTGGTTTGGTTGCGATGTTGGCAAAGCAAGTGATCGTCAAAATGGTATTTTGAGTAGAGATTTATACTTAACTGACTTAGTTTTGGGTATTAAAACTAATCTTTCTAAAAAAGAACGGTTATTAACTAGGGCTTCTGGTTCAACTCACGCTATGACTTTAGTTGGTGTGGATTTAGTTAATGACAACCCAAGACAATGGAAGGTTGAAAACTCTTGGGGTGAAAAAGCAGGTAAAAATGGCTACTTTGTCATGGATGATGCTTGGTTTGATGAATACTTATTTAAGGTAGTCGTTAAAAAACAATATCTTCCAGAAAAATTAGTTAAGATTTGGGAAGGTCCAGCAACTGCCGTTAAACCTTGGGATTCAATGGCATAAGTTAAATTTGATATATTAAACTAGTTCTAAATGAACTAGTTTTTTTAGTTAATACAGATTTTCAGATATTGTTACTTAAGACTTTTAAAATATTTATAGCTTTTTATAATTAAAAATGTAAGCGGTTTAAGGAGGCCGATAAATATGAAAAAGAAAGCTATTATGATTGGAGCAGGTCTTGCTAATATGGCAGCCGCAGTCTATTTAATTCAAGAAGGTAAATGGTCTGGAAGTAATATCACTTTTTATGCATTAGATAAACATGGGTCAAATGATGGTAGTGCAGCAAATGAAGCTAGTGAAGAATATTGGAATCAAAATCATCCAATGGAAAACACTAAAGGGTTTATTGCCCGGGGCGGTAGAATGCTTAACTACCGTACTTATGTTGATTTAATGGATTTGTTGTCAAGAATTCCTTCTGTGACAGAATCAGGTATGAGTGCAGAAGAAGATACACGGGACTTTGATAGTAAGCACAGAACTTATGATAAAGCTCGCTTACTTGAAGGTGGCATCGGTATTGTTGATGGCCATAAACTGGGTCTGAATAACATGGATAGAATCCTCTTAAGTCGTCTAGTTATGATGCCAGATAATCAAGAAGAAAAACTTGATAATGTCACAATTGCAGAATACTTTAAGGATGATCCTCATATGTTCCAAACGAACTTCTGGTACATGTGGGAAACTACTTTTGCCTTTAGAGTTCAATCATCTGCGCAAGAATTACGCCGTTATATGCATCAGATGATTTACGAATTTACTCAAATTGAGCACTTAGTTGGTGTTAACCGGACACGTTATAACCAATATGAAAGTATTATGCTTCCATTAATTAAGTATTTGCAAAAACAAGGTTGTAAATTTGTAATGAATCGGAGAGTTACAGACTTTGAATTTAAAGACACTCCAATGCAAGATGAAATTACAGTAACAGCACTTAAGATGGAAAATACCGAGATTGGTAAGGAGGAAAAAGTTGAGGTTGATAATCAAACTGCGGTCTTCTTTACGAACGGATCAATTACTGATTCAGCAACTTTAGGTGATTTTAACACTCCAGCACCTGAAAATATGGATTATGGTGCAGCATCTTCATTATGGAAGAAGGCTTGTGAGCACTTCTACAATTTAGGTAGTCCAGATAAGTTCTTTAATGATCGTAATGATTCAGAATGGGTAAGTTTTACTTTAACCACTAAAGATCATACTTTGTTAAATGAAATTACTAGAATTACCACACAAGTTCCAGGAAATGCTCTTAACTCATTCATTTCAACTAGTCCAATTACGCCTCTAGGACAAAAAGATGTAAATATGTCAATTGTAGTTCACCATCAACCTCACTTCACTACGCAAAAGCATAATGAAACGGTCATTTGGGGTTACTTCTTATATCCAAGACGCAAGGGTGAATTTATTGACAAGCAATATATCAAGATGACTGGTAAGGAAATGTTACAAGAGTTGATAGGACAACTTTCTAAGGTTGATCCAGGACCACACAATATTAAGGATCTAGAAGATAAAATCTTAGCTAGCGTAATTAACTGTATCCCATGTTATATGCCATATGCTTCAGCCTTGTTTAACAACCGTGCTAAGAGTGATCGTCCAGAAATCATTCCTAAACATTCAACTAACTTGGCCTTTACGGGTGAATTTGTTGAACAACCTTACCAAATGATCTTTACTGAAGAAAGTGCTGTTCGTTCTGGTGAAGTGGCAGCTTTTCACTTTGCAGGTGTGCCAATGAGTAAATTGGTTTCAACTCCAAGATATGATAAAGATCCAAAGACCTTGATGAAGGCAACTAAGAGAATGTTTAGTTAAAGAAAAAATGGTTCAGAAAATTCTGAACCATTTTTATTATGCTAATGAATCCCAAGCAGGAAGCTGTTGAGCAGGACCTTCAGCTAATTTTTGTTGTTCGCTAGTCAAATACTTTTTGTGGACAACTACTTCATAAACATATTCTTCAAACCAATCTTGACTCATAACGTAGTAGCCCTTCTTTGCAACTTTTTCGCCCCATGAATTTTCAACTTTCCATTGACGAACATCACCGTTATCTTCATCAACACCAACTAAAGTCATAGCGTGAGAAACTTCACCCATACCAGTTTCAAGCCGTTCTTTCTTAGTCATAGTCAGGTCAACGCCAAACAAGTCATCTAACTTGTATAAGTCAGTTGCTAAAAAGCCAGTCTTGTTTTCTTTTTGCTTACCAACATCATTACCAAACCAAACTGCTTCACCATCTTTTAATTGGGCAATTGCAGCACTAGTTAGAAATTCCATTGGAACGTTCAAAAGCTTAATAGGGTACTTGCCTTGAACATTGTCTTCAGATGGTAATGCAAAAAGCTTATTGTATTCATGATCAGGTGCGTTGGTTAAAACAACATAATCACTCAAATCAACATCTTTGAAGTACTTGTTATAAAATTCGACAGGAGTTAAGTTCTTTTCTAAGTGATACTTCTTATCATCATCACGATATTCTAAGTCAAATTTCTTAGGTGGTTCACCAACAGCGATTGCAGTCATGCGGTAAACTTCGCTTAAAAACTTTTTGCGAGCCTTTTGTGCAGCTTCTAAGTCACCAGCTTGCACCAATTTTCTAAGAACTAAAGCATCTTTCTTTTCTTTTTGTGCCAACGCTTCAGCTAATGCGGCAGTGTTGTTAGTGTTGGCAGTTTCAGGCATAGCATAAGTAGGAACAACGCCATATTTTTCAACTAATGAAATTGCCATGTGCCATTGACCACCATCATGACCAGCGAAGTCAAAGTAAGCTTTAACTTCACGGTCATCCAATGGCTTGTCCGCATTTTCTAAAACATAATTATAGAAGTTATTAGCACGTTCTACTTTATCCCAGAAAAAGTTATAAGCTTGTGAAAAAGTGAAATTCTTAGCCTTGTATTCTTTGCCAAAATGATGACGTAAGACGTTTAAAGTGGCAAATAACCAGCAACGACCAGATTGAAGTTGATTAGTTACATTATCAGTATCTAATTCAGTTGAAAATACGTGAGTTAAACGATGTGATACAGCATCGTTATATGATGCTTCTAATACACCGCTTCTTTTGGCAGCTCGAGCTACAACTTGGCTAGTAGGATCAGCATTAAATTCACGACTAAAATCTTCTAATTCTTGTAAAGTTAATTCATTAGCCATAATTAAATCTCCTTTAATTCTATTATAATAATTACTAATATAACTCAAAAACTTTCTTAATTGCTAGTCTTATGCTTAAAAAAATTAATTTTATATGTCAAATTGTCTTATAATAGAAGTTAGAAAAAGGGGTAGTATTTATGTATAAAAAAATAATTACTTCAGTAGCTTTAATATTGGTTTTGGCAGGAGCGGTAGCAGGGTGTTCACAAAAGAAATCGACGACTTCTTCTACTAAGCAAAGTCAAATTGTAGAAAAACATCATAAAAAGGCGAAGAAATCTAAAAAGCGTAAGTCAACACGTATAGATGAAACTGAGAATCAAAATAGTTCAACCGAAACTAGCAGTCAAAGTAATGCAAATGAAACTGCTTCTTCGAATGCTAATGGGCAAAATACTGGTAGTCTAAATAATTCAAACAATTCAAATTCAACGAATACTCAAGGTGCAACGAATAACAGTCAAACAAATACTGGTAGAGCTAATAACTCAAACAGTACTGAATCAATTGCTAATGCTGCGGTAAATGATTGGCTTAAACGTGGAGGTTACCCAGCTAGTTTTACTGATAAAGATTTAGTAGCATATATTTCTTCTTCATCAAGTGAAACCCAGATTTCTGTAGCTGAAAAAGCTAGTGGCCATATTGTGGCTAATTATGTAGCAAAAGCAAATGGACTATACTACTATGATATTGTTAACAATACACTGATTAAGGTAAATTAATGGTTTATTTTCAAAAAATGACGCCTCAAGGTTATAAATTGATTGAGGAAGAAATCAAGAATTTAAAGAAAAGTCGCCCAATAAAAATTAAAGCACTTCAAGAAGCGAGAAGTTTGGGAGATTTATCTGAAAATAGTGAATACACAGAAGCTAAAAAAGAGTTACGTCATCTGGAAAGTAGACTTCGCTATTTAGATAAGCAATTAAAATATGCTGAAATTATAACCCCGAATGACGATAAAAAAGTTGATTTAGGTAAGAAAGTTAAACTGCGTTTTGAAGATGATGAGACAAGTGATACCTATGAAATTGTGGGAAGATTGGAAGCGGATTTAGAAGCGGGTAAAATTTCATTTGATTCTCCATTAGGTGTTGCTATCATGAAAAAAGAAGCAGGTAGTTGCGTCACTGTTGAAGCTCCTGCTGGTTCATATGAAGTTACAATTGAAGAGGTTTTGTGAGATCAAGTTTTTAACTTGATCTTTTTTTATAAAAAGATTGCATTTTTTATGGAACCTGTGTAGATTATAATTACGAACTTATGTTTGCAAAAGGAAGAAGAGCGAATGTATGATTATAGGTATGAACCTCATAGATTAATATTTATGATTGATAATAAGTCATTTTATGCTAGTTGCGAGTGTTTGAGATTAGGCTTAAATCCGATGACGACAGCTTTAGCAGTTCTTTCTCATCAACCAGATAGTGATGAACAATCCAGCTTAATCATGGCCGCATCTCCTTTAGCTAAGAAAAAATATGGCTTAACAAATGTTATGAGAGCGAGAGATCTACCGCCAAAATCTCAAAGAGAAGATTTGCTTTTAGTGGAACCACATATGAATTTGTATATCGAAAAAAGTATGGAAGTATTAGATATTTTTCGAAAATATGCAGCTGAAGAAGATATACATACTTATTCTATTGATGAAAGTATGATTGATATGACTGAATCATGGCATTTGTTTGGCACAGATCCATATTTAGTTGGCAGAAAAATTCAAAAAGAAATTAAGGAAAAACTAGGATTATATACTACATGTGGTATAGGAGAAAACCCATTACTTGCTAAACTTGCTATGGATATTGATGCAAAAAAGAGATGGTCAATGATTGCGTTTTGGCATTATATTGATGTCCCTGATACAATTTGGCAAATAAAAAACTTAGAAGATGTTTGGGGTATTAATAAATCAACAGCTCAGCGATTAAAAAAATTAGGGATTAATGATATGAATGAATTAGCTCATTGTAATCCTGAAAAGTTAAAATCTGAATTTGGAATAATTGGTGAGCAACTTTTTGCAATAAGTTGGGGTGTTGATCGGAGTATTATCAGGTATAAATATAAGCCTAAGCGAAAAAGTTTTGGAAATTCGCAAATCTTAATGAGGGACTATTTGGGCCAACGAGAAATTGAGATTGTAATTAGAGAAATAGCAGAACAAGTGGCAGCTAGAATTAGAAAACATAAATTGCTTACTAGTTGTATTTCTTTACATATAGGATTTTCAAAACTGAAAAATAACAAGAGAAATGGTATTAATGCAAGCAAAAAAATCACAGCGACAAATGATAACATTGCTTTAACTACGGAATTAAGAAGTTTATTTCGAAAATATTGGAATGGCGAAGCAGTCAGAACTATTAGTATTAGTTATTCGGATTTATTGCCAGATATAGAGCAACAGCTTGATTTGTTTTCAGATCCAGCTAAGCAAATAAAGCGTAAAAATTTTGATTATGTTATTGATTCTCTCAGAGAAAAGTATGGTCCAACTAGTTTAGTTAAAGCATCTAGTCTTTTGCCGGGAGCAACTGCAATTAGACGAGCAAATTTGGTTGGTGGACATAATGGTGGGAAGATTTATGACTAGTGATAAGCAGATATATGATTTCTTTAAAAACTATCAAGATCGAGGAATGAAGAAATGGACTGGCTTTTTCTTGAGTGCTCATACTGCCAAAATATCTCAAAGTAAAAAATGTGAAAATAATAGATTGAAAAAAGCTTTAGATTTAGAAAAGATAAAGAAAGTATTGTTAGAAGCAACCACTCAGGGAAAAATAGTTCAGATACAATTAAAAGCAGTGGACCTAGATGGAGCCCCTTTTCCTGAAATTAAAGGAATTATTGAAGGCTGGATTGATAATCAAGTAGTTATTAATCGACAGATAATTAATATATCAGAAATAAATTGTCTTGAGATTGTTAAAGAACTGTAATTAGATATTAGAGCCATGTAGACCAATTTTTGTTATAATTTAACAAGATATGGTTTAGGATAGGAGTGTGGCACTTGAATTCGCCAAAATCTGTACAAGGAAATCTAATTAGATATGCGGTCTTTATTGTAGGGTACTTAATGGTTATAGGAGCCAAAGAGTTATGTGCTAATAGCTCAAAGTTGCATATTTGGGATTTAATTCTATTTGCTGTTGTAACTGTTATGACCTTTTTATTATATGTATATCGTTTTAAGAGAGAACAAAGATATTTTGAAAAAGTAAATAAAGTAAGTTTATTAGATAATATCAAAGTGACTCTTTGGTTATCGTTTTTAATTTTCTTTTTACGTGGATTAGTATCTTATTTACAAGTAAATCAATATATAAACTCCTATACCTTTCAATTAACTTATGCTAAACATGAATCAGTATCAATGTTTTGGTTCTTAATTTTTGCACAAGGCTTAGTATTACCTTTTTTACAAGTGTTTTTAGCTGAAGGATTTTTATTTAATTATTTATTTAGAGATAATGTGGGGTCAGTAGCAATTTTTGGTATAGTATTTTCAGGCCTGATATTTAGCTTAGTTAACTTTCAGTTGAACGTACCTGTATTTTTGTTTGATATGGTTTTCGGCTTGATCTTTGCTTGGGCATATTTATATAGTCAAAATATTGTTATGCCACTTTACTTAGCGATTTTGAATGGCTTGTTGATGGTAATGCTAGTATAAAAATAAAAAGGAATTCCAATTGGAATTCCTTTTTTGTTGAGCGGATAGCGTGAATCGAACCCGCATCCCCAGCTTGGGAAGCTGGTGTTTTACCATTAAACTATACCCGCAAGTACATGATAAGTTTATCATGAATATTTCCTTTGTCCAAGAGAAAATTGCGAGATATGTTAAAATAAAGGTAATAATTTTGAAGTTTAGAAAATTTGAATTTAAGGAGATAACTATGGCTAAAGAAGTACTTTTGACGGGAGATCGTCCTACTGGACGTTTACATATTGGACACTATATTGGGTCATTAAAAAATCGGGTAATTTTACAAAATGAAGGTAAATACGACCCATATATCATGATTGCTGATACTCAAGCTTTAACGGATAATGCACGTAATCCTGAAAAGATTCGTAACAGCTTAATTGAAGTTGCACTTGATTATTTAGCGGTAGGAATTGATCCTGAAAAATCAACAATTTTTGTCCAATCACAAATTCCAGCTTTATTTGAATTAACAGCTTACTACTTAGACTTAGTTACAGTCGCAAGACTCGAAAGAAATCCAACTGTTAAGACTGAAATTAAGCAAAAGAACTTTAATGAAAGTATTCCAGCTGGCTTTTTGACTTATCCAGTATCACAAGCAGCAGATATTACTGCTTTCAAGGCAACTTTAATTCCTGTTGGGGATGACCAAGAACCAATGATGGAACAAACAAGAGAAATTGTTAGAACCTTTAACCGCTTGTACAATACAGATATTTTGAAAGAACCTAAGGGTTACTTCCCACCAAAGGGACAAGGTAGATTACCAGGACTTGATGGTAATGCCAAGATGAGTAAATCATTAGGCAATGCAATTTATTTAGCTGATGATGCTAAGACTTTAACCAAAAAAGTAATGTCAATGTATACTGACCCTAACCATATCCACGTAGAAGATCCAGGCCAAGTTGAAGGAAATACGGTCTTTACTTACCTTGATGTTTTTGCTAAAGATCAAGATAAAGTTGTGGACTTAAAGGCGCAATACCAAAAAGGTGGTTTAGGTGATGTGAAGATCAAGCGTTACTTAAACGAAGTTTTGGAAGAAGAACTTGCACCAATTAGAGAACGTAGAGAAAAGTTTGCCCAAGATAAAGATGCTGTTTATGAAATGCTTTTAGAAGGATCAAAAAAAGCTAACGAAGTTGCTAATGAAACTTTGCAAGAGGTTCGTGATGCAATTGGATTTAACTACTTCAAAGGACAAAGATAATGGCTAATCATCGTATTCCTTGGGAACAATATTTTATGATGCAAGCGCTAGTTATTAGTCAACGCTCGACTTGTAATCGCGCTCTAGTTGGTAGTGTGTTAGTTAAAGATAAAAGAATTATTGGCACAGGATATAACGGCTCTGTAACGGGTCAAGCACATTGTGATGATGTTGGGCATCAAATGGTCGATGGACATTGCGTTCGCACGATTCACTCAGAGATGAATACTCTGATTCAATGTGCCAAAAATGGCGTTTCAACTTTAAATACTGAAATATATGTAACTCATTTTCCTTGTTATAATTGTACAAAAGCCTTGATTCAAGCTGGTATCAAAAGAGTAAATTACTTTTTTGATTACCGTGATAACCCATTAGCAGTAGATTTGTTAAAGAAAACTGGTGTTGAAGTTAATCAAATTAAGTTAGATTCTAGTTATGTCCAGAATCTAGTTGAGGAAATTGGTCAAAATGAAGTCTAAATGTTTGATTTTCTTTTTATTGTTATTTTTTCCAATAGTAACAGCTTTTAGTTCCAATGATTTAACAACTGAGCAATTAATTCAAAGACAAAATCAGTTTTATGAGCAAAAAAATATTGAAGTTAAAATTAAAGTTGTTAATACTAGGCCTGCAAAAGTAGCGCCAAAAGAGATTTATCTTTTGGTTAAATGTAGTAATAAAAGAAATAATATACAATTGTACGTTGGTAAAAGCTGGCAAAAGATTATTACTTCAAATAAAAAATCAGCCTTATTAACCAGTCAAGCAGAATTATTAAAGTCCACTAATAAAAATCAGTTTAGCCAAGGAGTCAAGCGATTATTGCGTGCAGTTTTTACCTTAATTGACCAAAGTCAAGGTATTACGAGTAAATATGACTTAGCTCAATTTGAATTAGACAAAATGTTAAAGCCAAGAAGTTTATCCTTACCAGTAGCAATTATGTTTGGATTAATATTTATGTCTGGTACATACCTTTACCGAAAATTTATATTTAAGAGATAATTCTTGACGCCTTCGAAATTATGAGTTTATACTCAATTTGTAAATTTAATACAGCAAATAAACTGTTAGGTGAGACTCCTACGTGAACACACGCTATCGCCCAGGAACATCCAGAGATGCCAACGGGTTAAACAGGTATTGTCGAGTTAAGGCACTATCCAGATAGCTAGCATGTGCTTACGTCACGTAGTGTTAAAACTGAACGATTGGTTATAACGCAGCCTTTTAAAGAGCCTTCCTTTTGGTGGGCTCTTTTTGTTTGTTTGCTCAAAAAAGAGGAGGGGTTTTCGATGATTAAAATCAAAAAGAAAACTAGCAGTAATGCAACTAATCGCAAGTTTTTGCAAGAAGTTGCGATGGAAGAATTAACCACCACTTTTGAGCGATATGATAGTTCTGGTAAAGGGCTAAGTACATCCCAAGCTGAACAAATGCGTGAAAAATATGGTAGAAATGAAATTGCTAAAAATGAGCATAATACTAAAGCCCATTTTTTATTTGAGGCCTTTATGACGCCATTTACGGTAGTGTTACTCATTTTGGCTACTTTATCTTTATTTACTAACTATATCCTTGTTCCAGCTAGTGATAAGGACTTAAGTACAGTAATTATTATGATTACTATGGTATTGATATCGGGATTAACTAGTTTTATTCAAAATGTAAAAACTAATGATGCTGTTCAATCTTTGCTTAAAATGGTTTCTGTTACGACTAATATTCGCCGAGATGGTAAAGACCAAGAACTAGCAACAAGTGAAGTTGTACCAGGAGATATTGTTAATTTAGCAGCTGGGGATATGGTTCCAGCCGATATGAAATTAATCAAGAGTAAGGACTTGTTTTGTTCTTCTAGTTCACTAAATGGTGAATCCAATCCTGTTGAAAAGATTGCAGGGCAAAAGCCTGATAAGAATCAGTTAAATGAATATATTGATTATCCAAATGTAGTTTATGAAGGAACAACAATTGTTTCTGGTTCAGGAACAGGGATTGTATTTGCGACGGGAAGTCAAACTGTTTTTGGAAAGTTAGCTCGGCAAATTTCTCAGACTAAAATTAAACAAACTAGTTTTGATACAGGGATTAAAGATATTTCTAAACTATTAATTACAATGACTGCTGTTATTGCACCGTTAGTTTTTTTGATTAATGGTTTAACTAAAGGGAATTGGTTAGATGCCTTAATTTTTGCTATAGCAACCGCAGTAGGTTTAACGCCAGAAATGTTACCGGTTATTGTTACTAGTAACTTAGTTAAGGGATCAGTAGAAATGTCTAAGCATGGCACAATTGTCAAAAAGATGAATTCAATTCAAAATTTTGGATCAGCTGATATTTTGTGTACTGATAAGACTGGAACTTTAACGCAAGATAAGGTTGTTTTAGAACGGCACTATGACTTAAATATGGTTGAAAAACCAAAAGTTTTAGAATTGTCTTATTTGAACAGCTTTTATCAAACGGGGATGAAAGATTTAATTGATAAGGCTGTTATTGATGCAGCTGAAAATGAACTTGATACTAAGAAAATTAAGCAAGATTATGAAAAAATCGATGAAATTCCTTTTGATTTCAAGCGGCGGCGGATGAGTGTTGTTGTCCAAAATAAGGCTGGCGAACATTTACTTGTAACTAAAGGTGCCGCTGAGGAAATGCTTGAGGCAAGTGATTTCGTTGAATTTAATGGTCAAAGACTTCCACTAACTAAAGAACAAGAAGAAAAAGTTTTATCTAATATTAATGATATGAATAATGATGGTCTTCGTGTCATTTTGCTTGGATATAAGAAAAATCCAGCACCAGTTGGTGAGTTTTCCGTAAAAGATGAGTCAGAATTAACAATTGTGGGCTTTTTAGCTTTTCTTGATCCACCAAAAGAAACTGCTAAAGAGGCTTTGCACCATCTTAAAGAAGACGGTATTACTGTTAAAATTTTAACAGGAGACAATGCAGCCGTAACTAGAGCGGTAGGAAAGCAAGTCGGATTAGATGTTTCTAAAATATATTCTGGTAATGATTTAGAAGGAAAAACAGATGCTGAATTAAGTAAGATGATTGAAGAAAGTGATATTTTTGTAAAATTATCACCAGAACTAAAAACTAGAATTATTGAAATTTTGAAAAAAGATGGCCATACAGTTGGTTATATGGGAGATGGAATTAATGATGCTCCAGCTATGAAAGCAGCAGATGTTTCTATTTCTGTTGATACTGCAGTTGATATTGCCAAAGAAAGTGCCGATATCATCTTACTTCATAAAGATTTGAGAATTTTGGAAAATGGAGTAAGAATTGGACGAAAAATTTTTGGAAATACGATGAAATATATCAAGATAACTCTTTCATCTAATTTTGGAAATATTTTATCAATTTTAGTTGCTTCAAGCTTCTTACCATTTTTGCCAATGTTACCCTTGCAGCTATTAATTTTGGATTTACTATATGGTACTAGTTGTTTGGCAATTCCTTTTGATAGTATGGATGCAGAATATCTTTCACAACCAAGAACTTGGTCAACTAAGAAATTACCTAAGTTTATGTTTTATTTTGGCCCCACATCATCAGTCTTCGATATTATCACTTTCGCCTTACTTTACTTTGTGATTTGTCCTAGCGTTGCAGGTGGCGGTTTTACAAGTTTAAGTTTGGCAGGAAAGGCTATTTTCATAGCAGTATTCCACACAGGCTGGTTCATTGAATCGCTTTGGACTCAAGAAATGGTAATTCATGCTTTAAGAGATAGAAAATTACCATTAATTAAGCAACATGCTACAGCCCCAGTAATGCTTGCAACTTTTGGTGCAGCGGTAATAGGTAGTTACTTACCATATTCACGTGTTGCTACAAGTTTGAAATTCGGCTCAATGCCAGGGACTTTTATTGAAATAGTAGTTGGTTTATTAATACTTTATATTTTATTAACAAGTTTAGTTAAGAGACTTTATCTCAGAAAAGAAAAATTTTTGATTTAAATTTGATACAATAGAAGGGATTCTCATAGGGAAATCCCTTTTTTCATGGTGTATGATTAAATTAGTAAAAATGTGAAGGAGACAAATTATGGCTGACAAAAAGACTTTTTATATTACAACTCCAATTTATTATCCATCAGGCCGATTAACTATCGGTAATGCTTATACAACAATTGCAGCTGATAGTATGGCTCGTTATAAGCGTAGCCAAGGTTATGACACTTTCTTTTTAACTGGAACTGATGAACACGGCTTAAAGATTGAACAAAAGGCTGAAAAAGCTGGTATTAAGCCACAAGAATATGTTGATAACATGGCTAAGCAATATAAAGAACTTTGGAAAAAGCTTGATATTTCTTATGATAAGTTCATTCGTACGACAGATGCTGACCACGTTAAGAGTGTACAAAAGATTTTTGAAAAACTTTTAAAGCAAGGCGACATCTACTTAGGCGAATATACTGGTTGGTACAGTGTTGAAGATGAAGAATATTTTACTGAATCACAATTAAAAGAAGTATTTAAAGATGATAACGGTAAAGTTATCGGTGGTATTGCTCCATCTGGTCACAAGGTGCAACTAGTTAAAGAGCCATCATACTTCTTCAGAATGAGTAAGTATGCTGATCGTTTACTTAAGTACTACAAGGAAAATCCAGACTTCATCTTGCCACATTCACGTGAAAAGGAAATGGTTAATAACTTTATTAAGCCTGGTCTTGAAGACTTATCTGTAACTAGAACTACTATTGACTGGGGTATTCCAGTACCAAGTGATCCAAAGCACGTGGTTTATGTTTGGATTGATGCCTTATCAAACTATATTACTGCTTTAGGTTATGGCTCAGATGATGACAGCTTATTTAAGAAGTTCTGGCCAGCTGATGTTCATTTAGTTGGTAAAGAAATTGTTCGTTTCCACACAATTTACTGGCCAATTATGTTGATGGCCCTTGATTTACCACTTCCTAAGCAAATTTTTGGTCACGGTTGGGTCTTAATTTACAAGGATAAGATGAGTAAGTCTAAGGGGAATGCTGTTTATCCAGAATCAATTGTTGATCGATTTGGTCTAGATGCATTACGTTACTACTTAATGAGAGCTATTCCATTTGGTAGTGATGGTAGTTTTTCACCTGAAGACTTTGTTGAAAGAGTTAACTTTGACTTAGCTAATGACTTGGGTAACCTTCTTAACAGAACTGTTTCTATGATTAACCAATACCAAGCAGGACTTGTAACTAAGCCAGCTAGTCAAGATGACTTAGGTAGTGATTTAGCTAAAGCAGCTAATGAAACAGTAGTTGAATACCAAAAGCAAATGGATGCACTCCACTTCTCACAGGCTTTAGATGCAATTTGGAAATTCGTTGGTCGTGCTAACAAGTATATCGATGAAACTACTCCTTGGGTTTTAAACAAGGAAGGTAAGACTGAAGAATTAGCTCGAGTAATGGCTAACTTAGCTGAAAGCTTACGTTTAATTGCAATTATGATTAGCCCTATTATGACTGAAAGTCCAGCTAAGATTTTTACCCAATTAGGTTTGAACTTTGAAGATGAAACACAAAAAGCCTTAGAATTTGGGGCATTTGCTTGGAACATTAAGGTTACTGAAAAGCCAACTCCAATTTTCCCAAGAAGAAAAAAGGATGAAGAGGTAGCATACATTAAAGAAGAAATGGCTAAAGCTGTAAGCAAGAAGCAAACTAGAAGTGAAAAGAAGGCAGCAGAAATGGAAGAAGAAAAGAACTACATTTCTATTGACGATTTTGACAAAGTTCAAATTAAAGTTGGTCAAGTTGTTAGTGTTGAAGCTGTTGAAGGTTCAAGTAAGTTGCTTAAATTTCAAATGGATTTTGGCGATGAAAAACGTCAAATCTTATCAGGGATGCACAAATTCTACCCTAACTTTGAAGAGTTAGTTGGTAAGAAGATTTTAGCTGTAACTAATTTAAAGCCACGTAAAATGATGGGAATTGAAAGCCAAGGTATGCTTTTATCTAGTGAAAAGGGTAAGAAAGTTAAGCTTGCAATTGTTGGCGATGAACATGATTTAGGGGCATTATTAGGTTAATGGAGATTTTTGACGCACATACACATTTGAATGACACTCCTTTTAGAGGGAAAGAAGAAGTATATCTGCAAAGAGCTGCAGATTTACATGTAACTAAGATGGCTTGTGTTGGACAGGACTTAGAATACAACAAACGTGCTCTTGATTTAGCTAAAAAATTTGATAACGTTTATGCCATTGTTGGTTATTGCCCAGATGTTGCCAAAGATTATTGCCAGGAATGGGAAGACTTGCTTGTTGAGCAATTAAAAGAGCCTAAGGTAGTTGCTCTAGGCGAAATAGGCCTTGACTACTACTGGGATGAATCTCCACGTGATTTACAAAAAGAAATCTTTAGACGGCAAATTGAAATTGCTCATGATTTAAAATTACCGGTTAATATCCATACTAGGGATGCTTTTAAGGATTGCTATGAGATTTTAAAAACTAGTAATTTAGAATACGGCGCAGTTTTACATAGCTATAATGGTGGACCTAAGTGGACGAAGAAGTTTTTGACATTAGATAATGTGACTTTTTCATTTTCAGGGGTTGCTTCATTTACCAAAGCTGTGGACGTTCATGCTAGTGTGAAACTAGTGCCACTTGATCGATTAGTAATAGAAACTGATGCGCCTTACTTGACTCCTAAGCCATATCGCGGAAAGCAAAATGAACCAGCCTATGTTTATTATGTTGCTAAAGCAATTAGTGAGTTAAAAGGTGTTAGCTTAGAAGAAGTAGCTGAAGCTACTTACAAGAATACGGTGACTGCTTATGGAATTAAATAATAAAAACTTTGATGCCGTTGTAGTAGTTGAAGGTAAAGATGATACCGCACGTTTGAAGCAGTTTTTTCCAGGAATTGAGACGATTGAAACAAATGGTTCAGCAGTCAGTACTGAAACTTTGGCGTTAATCAAAAAAGTTGCCCAAAAACGGGACATCATTGTGTTTACCGATCCTGACTTTAACGGAGAACGGATTCGGAAGATTGTGACTCAAGCTGTGCCAACAGCTAAGCAAGCTTTTGTAACTAGAAAAGAAGCAGAACCCGAATTTAGTGGCAGTTTAGGTGTTGAACATGCCGCTAAAGAAGCACTTGAGCGAGCTTTAGTTGATTTACATGAAATGAAAAAAATAAGTGATTTAACTTTTGATCAATATCGTGGTTTGGGCTTAGCTACTAGTTCTCGTTCACGCAAATTGCGCGAAGCTGTTGGAGTTAAATTAGGTATTGGCTATGCAAATGGCAAGCAATTTTATAAGCGTCTGGTGATGTTTGGTATTGGCTTTTCTGAATTAAGGCAAACGGTAAGTGAGGTTGAAAATGGCAAATAATTTACCAATTTGTGACCCAATTAGAACCAAAGCGATAATGAATCGTTATTTGGGTTTCGCTAAGAAAAATTTGGGACAGAACTTTTTAATTAGTTTAAATAAAATTAATGACATTTTAGATGCTGCAGAAATAGATGGTGATGATCAAGTCTTAGAAATTGGCCCGGGAATTGGTTCATTAACAGAACAAATGCTTTTACGTGGAGCTAAAGTTTTAGCTTACGAAATTGACCAAGATTTGCCAGAAATTTTGCATAATGAATTGCCTCAAAAAATAGGTGACAAGTATTTAGATGATGTATTTAAATTGGTAATGAAAGACATTCTAAAAGCTGATTTTAAGGCAGATATTGGCAACTTCTTTGATTTAAATAAGCCAGTTAAAGTTGTAGCTAATTTACCATATTACATTACAACTCCAATTATTTTTGCTTTAGCTAAGAGTGATTTGGCTTTTGAAAGCTTAACTTTGATGATGCAAAAAGAAGTAGCTGAACGGCTATGTGCAAGTAGTGGGAATAAAGAGTATGGTCCTTTAACAATCTTTGTTCAGACGCAAATGAGTGTAAAAATGGCAGTAATGGTAGATCATACAAACTTTAATCCTCAGCCAAAAGTTGATTCAGCAGTTGTTGTTCTTAAACCACTTGTACAAAAAGTTGATGTTGGGGATACTGATAATTTTGATCATGTGGTAAAAATGTGTTTTTCACAAAGAAGAAAGACTTTGAATAATAATTTAAAGTCCTTAGTTAAAGATAGTGAAGAACGTAAAAAACTTCTACAAATGTTGGATTTACCAGAAAAAGTACGCCCAGAAGAGTTATCAATTGATCAATTTATTGGCTTAGCTAAGGCATTGAAGGCTGAATGATTTTTAAGCTTGTTGAAAAAATCACAAATTTGTGATAAAATTATTTCACAAAGGAGTGTTTTCTAGTGCCAACATCAATCATATCAATTAAGAAGTTATTAGATTCTCATGTGGGTGAGAATCTAACTGTTGTAGCCCAAGCGGGTAGAAAAAAGGTAACTAAAAGAAAAGGTATCTTGAAAAGCACCTTTCCTGCTGTATTTGTAGTTGACCTTGATCAAGATCAGAATAGTTTTGAGAGAGTTTCTTACAGTTATACAGATTTGTTAACTAAAAATATTGAATTAAAATTTGAATAGTATATAATAAAACATTGTTTTTTACGAACAATCACTGGTGTTTTTTATAGAACACTAGTGATTTTTTGTTGTCATTAATGTATATTATAAGTTGATTATTTACAAACATTAGGAAGGAATAACCATGAAACGTTCAGAAAGACTAGTTGATATGACCAAATATCTTTTGGCCCGTCCGCATACGCTTATTTCATTACCTTTTTTTGCTAAGCGTTATGGTTCTGCCAAATCATCTATTTCAGAAGACTTATCAATTCTTAAACATACTTTAGCTGCTAATGAAGATGGTGTATTAGAAACTGTGGCTGGTGCTGCTGGAGGAGTACGCTATATTCCTTTTTTAGGTAAAAAACATTCAGAAGCATATTTACAAGAATTGGCGGATAGAATTGAAGATACCGAACGAATTTTACCAGGCGGCTTTGTATATTTGTCTGATGTGTTAGGATCACCTAGCGATATGCAAAGAATTGGTGAAATGGTCGCTACACACTATGCTTATAAAAACATTACCGCTGTTATGACTATCGAAACTAAGGGTATCCCTTTAGCTGAAGCAGTATCTAGATTTTTAAATGTTCCATTTGTAACTGCTCGTAAAAGAGGAAAAGTTACTGAAGGTGCAACTGTTTCTGTAAATTATTTATCATCATCATCTTCTCGAGTAGCAAAAATGGAATTACCAACTAAGGTTTTACCAAAAGGCTCAAATGTTTTAATTATTGATGATTTTATGAAAGGTGGAGGCACCTTAACTGGTATGGAGGGCTTAGTTCGTGAGTTCGATTCTACAGTTGGTGGGATTTGTGTGCTTTGCGAAACTACTCATGCAGATAAAATGGTTGATGATTATCTATCTTTAGTAAAAATTGATGAGATAGATACTGAAAAGATGGTTATTAAAACCTCTCTTGGTAATTTCTTAGAGAAAACTGATTTTAATCGCTTCTAAAATGGTATACTAGAGCCTATAAGTATGCGAAAGGGATTAAGTTTATGAAGAAATTTGTAGTTGTTTTAGCTGCTGGTAAAGGTACCAGAATGAAGTCAAAGCTTTATAAGGTTTTGCACAAAGTTTGTGGTAAGACAATGGTTGAACATGTTGTTAAAGCCGCTAGCGGCATGAAACCTGAAAAGATTGTAACTATTGTAGGTACTGGAGCTGAAGACGTAAAAAAAGTTTTAGCTGGTAAAAGTGATTTTGCCTTCCAAGAAAAACAATTAGGTACAGGTCATGCGGTACTAACTGCTGCACCAGTTTTGAAAAATGAAGACGGTGCTACTTTGGTAGTTACTGGTGATACTCCATTGTTTACAACAGAAACATTTGAAAACTTGTTCAATTATCACCAAGAAAAAGAAAATGCTGCAACAGTCTTAACAGCTGAAGCACCTAATCCATTTGGATATGGTCGAATTATTCGTGATGAACAAGGCAATGTTTTACGGATTGTCGAACAAAAAGATGGAAAGCCTGAAGAACTTAAAGTTAAAGAAATTAACACAGGTGTATTCTGCTTTGATAATAAAAAACTTTTTGCTGCATTAAAGAAAGTTACTAATGATAATGCCCAAGGCGAATATTATTTAACAGATGTTTTGGAAATCTTGCGTAATAGTGGTGAGAGAGTTGGTGCATATAAGATGCCTGACTTTAGCCAAAGTTTAGGTGTTAATGATCGAGTTGCCTTGGCAAATGCATCTAAAATTATGCAAAAGAGAATTAATGAAGAGCATATGCGTAATGGTGTAACTTTCATTGATCCCGCTACTGCTTATATTGACAGTGATGTAAAAATTGGCAATGACACTATTATTGAAGGTAATGTTGTTATTAAAGGAAAAACAACTATTGGTAGTGAATGTGTAATAACTAGTGGCTCAAGAATCGTTGATTCAGAAATTGGTAATAATGTAACTGTTACTTCTTCAACAATTCAAGAAGCGGTTATGCATGATAATACAGATATTGGCCCTAATTCTCATCTTCGACCAAAAGCTGAGATTATGTCTGGCGCTCATATTGGTAACTTTGTTGAAATTAAGAAAGCTATAATTGGGGAAAATACTAAAGTAGGGCACTTAACTTATATTGGGGATGCAACTTTAGGTAAGGATATTAACGTAGGTTGCGGTGTAATCTTCTCTAACTATGACGGTGTTAAGAAGTTTCATTCAACTGTTGGTGATCATGCCTTCATTGGTGCCGGTTCAACAATTATCAATCCGATTAATGTCGCAGATCACTCATTTATTGCTGCTGATTCAACAATTACTAAAGATGTTGCCCGCTATGAAATGGCAATTGCTAGAGGTCGCCAAGTAAATAAAGAAGATTACTGGCATAAATTGCCTCTTGCCCAGGATAAGGACTGGCAATAACAAGGAGAATAAGTAAATATGAACACCACATTGATGGCGTTTCTTGGTTTAGCCATGATAGTCACATTCATGGCTTTAATTATGGCTAAGAAGTTAAGCGCTTTTACAAGTTTAGTAATAGTCCCAATTTTATTTGGAGTTTTAGCTGGCTATGGATTCTTTGATACTTTGACCTATGCAATGGCAGGTATTAAGTCAGTAGCATCGACTTTTGCAATGATGACTTTTGCCATTTTGTATTTTGGCATTATGCTACTGACAGGATTATTTGATCCAATGGTTGATAAAGTTGTTAAATGGGTAAAAGGTGATCCTTTAAAAGTTCTAGTTGGAACTGCAATTTTATCAGCTTTTGTTTCATTAGATGGTGATGGGACGACTACTGTTATGATCGTATGTACTGCGATGATACCAATTTTTGATCGGTTAAAAATCAAAAAAATCTATCTTGCAACTTTAATTATCTTAACCAATGGTGTTATGAATCTGATTCCTTGGGGTGGTCCAACTGCGCGAGTAATGACTGTGATGCATTTAGACGCAAGTAAAATTTTGCCACCACTTTTACCAGGAATGATTCTTTCAATTATTTATACTCTTGGTGTGGCTTATTATTTGGGCAAAAAAGAACGTAGGCGTCTAGGTGTTCAAGAAAATGTTGAACATGTCGCAGAGCATTACGAATCAGAAGAAGAGGAAGAAAATCTAAAGCGACCTAACTTAATTTGGTTCAACTTAATTTTAACGATTGCTTTAGTTGCAGCATTAGTTTTAGGTAAGGCTGATAGTGCAATTTTATTTGGCTTTGGTGTAGCGATTGCCTTAGCATTTAACTATCCAAAAGGAAAAGTTCAAAGACACGTGATTAGCCTTTTAGCTCCTGAAATGATTAGTGTGGTTATTATGGTTTTAGGTGCTGGTGTCTTAATGGGGGTATTAAATGGCCCTGTAAATGTAAAGGGCGAATATGTTTCAGGGATGTCACATGCGATTGCCATTGTATTAACTCAGATGATTCCAAGTTCATTTGGAAAATACTTTGCAATTATTATTGCCGTAATTTCAGCACCAGGTACTTATCTTTTGAATAATGATGCTTTTTACTATGGAGTTTTGCCACCACTAGCTGCAACTGCCAAAGCATATGGATTTAGTAATTTGCAGATTGGTTTTGCGGCTTTGATGGGACAAGCATTCCACTTCCTTAGCCCTTTGGTACCATTTATATATTTGTTAATGGACAAGACCAAGATTACTTTAGGTGAATATCAAAGTTACATTTTCCGTTGGTGCATTGGAATATTTATTTGTTTTATGGTAGTTGGCCTTATTTTGGGATATTTGCCAATTCTTTAATAAAAAAGACAAGCTTTTCTTTGAGCTTGTCTTTTATTTTGCTAAAATAGAGTATGATAGTGTTATTTTATGGAGGATTAAAATGTCTTACAAAGACGATATTAAACTTTTTGCGCTCAACTCAAATACCCCATTAGCTCAAAAGATTGCTGATAGAATAGGTGTACCCCTTGCTAAGTCAAGTGTTCAACGCTTTAGCGATGGAGAAATTCAAATTAATATTGATGAATCGGTTCGTGGTAAGGATGTTTACTTAATTCAATCAACAAGCGCTCCAGTTAATGACAATTTGATGGAACTTTTGATTATGATTGATGCTGTTAAGCGAGCAAGTGCTCGAGCAATTAATATTGTATTGCCATACTATGGCTATGCAAGACAAGACAGAAAGACTCGTGCTCGTGAACCAATCACTGCTAAATTAGTTGCTAATATGCTTGAAGCAGCAGGTGCTACAAGAATTTTGTCTCTTGATTTACATGCACCACAAATTCAAGGCTTCTTTGATATCCCAGTCGATAATTTAATGGGGGCACCTTTATTAGCAGATTATTTCTTATCTAATCATTTAGAAAAGGGTGCAGTTGTTGTTTCACCAGATCATGGTGGTGTTACTCGTGCTAGAAAGTTAGCTGAATTTTTAAAGGCTCCAATTGCAATTGTCGATAAGCGTCGTCCGAAAGCTAATGTTGCAGAAGTTATGAATATTATTGGTGATGTTAGTGGAAAGCGTGCCATCATCATTGATGACATGATTGATACAGCAGGTACTATCACATTAGCAGCGCAGGCCTTAATTGATGCAGGTGCTACAGAAGTATATGCTAGTGCAACTCATGCAGTTCTTTCTGGTCCTGCAATTGATCGTCTTAACAATTCTAAAATTAAGAGTTTAGTTTTAACAGATTCAATTAATCAACCTGAAGAAAAGAAAATTGATAAATTACAATTAGTTTCAGTTGGGCCACTTATGGGTGATGCAATTAAGTTAATTGAACAACATCAACCTGTTAGTCCACTATTTAATACTCGTTATCGTGAAAACTAATAAAAGGGCGGCTTTAGCCGTCCTTTTATTTAATTAGGTTCTATAATTTTTCCTGTTGATAGTTTAT
>NZ_AYYU01000059.1 GCF_001436455.1 Lactobacillus jensenii DSM 20557 | reverse complement strand
GAAACTGTCAAATTTTTTGTGTAAATAGATCTTTCTCGTAAATTGTTTTTTTAACGTTTTATTTATTCAAAATAGGATTCTAAGGTATCCTGGACTTGACCAAAGCCTTTGTGAATTCGGTTGAAGTAGCGGTCATTGTAGCTCATTGCTTGGATGCCAATAAAAGTATCAAGCGACTGTTCAGTCGGGAACTCCGCTTTAGGCTTAGCCTTGCGCTTAATGACGTTATTAAAGGATTCGATCATGTTGGTAGAGTAAATTGAAGCCCTGATCTGCTTAGGATAATTATAAAAAACAAGCAGGTCTGGCTCGATGTCTTTCAGGTTTCTAATGACACGATTGTAGCTCTTGTTCCATTTGGCATAAAAAGCATGCAATACATCAACAGCAGCCGCTTTATTGGCTTGCTGGTGAATCTGCTTGAATTCGTTCATGATTGCCTCGCGATCGTCCACGCGTACTTTAGCGCAGATGTTGCGCATAACATGGACCAAGCAGCGTTGGAAATGAGCTTGAGGATAGGTCTTTGCCAGTGCTGCTTTCATGCCGACAACGCCATCTGAAAGGAAAAGCTCTACTTGCTTTAAACCACGAGATTTCATGTTCTGGAGCAACGCCGTCCAGACTTCAATATTCTCACTAGGCGCAATGCAGTAGTCGATAACTTCCTTGTGACCATTAGGCTTGATGCCAATGGCAATATATACTGCTTCTCGTTCAAAAGTTTCTCGACGCAACGGTATATACGTTGTATCAAGATAAACACAAAAGAACTTATCGCTCAGCTTACGCTTGTGATAAGCCTCAACTTTAGGAATCATTTGCTTAGAGATATTAGACACTTGAGCTGGACTATAATGACTGCCATACATTTTTTCGATCAAATTAG
Organism: Lactobacillus jensenii DSM 20557; assembly: GCF_001436455.1. Classification (GTDB taxonomy): domain Bacteria; phylum Bacillota; class Bacilli; order Lactobacillales; family Lactobacillaceae; genus Lactobacillus; species Lactobacillus jensenii. The sequence continues at coordinate 472 of NZ_AYYU01000059.1, read as the reverse complement.
CTATTTCTCTAGTGGTTACACCTTTAGAATAAAGCTTTATAACCATATCTTCTAAGAGATCAGTATGTTGTTTATAGTCTGGCAGAGTGTGTTGATGAAACATACCATTGCGATCTCGTGGCACTTGTACCTCAATTGATCCAAACTGGGTATCAATTTTACGGAAATACGCACCATTTCTAGAATTACCAGTATTCCAGCCATTTCTAGCATAGGGATCATATCCTAAAAAGGCAGTCAGTTCAGATTCTAACATGTCATTAACAGCTTGTTGGATTTCATGACGAAGCAAATCATTAATTTTATCTTGATTGAATAGAGCTTGAGTTATATTTTTGGTAAAATCATTCATGAAGGAGTTCTTCTTTCTGTATGTTTTTTTTGTTCAAACCAATCATACGAGAAAGGAACTCCTTTTTCTAATGTTTTAGGAAATTAAATTAAGGAATAATTCATCCTTACACAAACTATT
>NZ_AYYU01000058.1 GCF_001436455.1 Lactobacillus jensenii DSM 20557 | reverse complement strand
AGCCTTGGAAGAAGGTTAAGTTGGGGGAAATAAGTGAAAAAATTACGCAAAAAAATAATAATAGTTGTAGTCAATTTCCAGTCTTAACTAATTCAGCTGAATATGGAATCGTTTATCAAAAGGATTTTTTTGATAAGAATATAGCTATAAATACAGATAATTATTATGTTGTTCATACTGAGGACTTTGTATATAACCCTAGAATTTCAAAACAAGCTCCATATGGTCCTATACGAGTTAATCATTTAAAAACTGGTGTAATGTCTCCGCTGTATTATATTTTTAAAATAAAAGATGATTTTAACATTGGTTTCTTTGAATTTTTATTCATTGGAAACAAATGGCATAAATTCATGTATCAAAACGGAGATTCTGGAGCTAGATCTGATAGATATGCAATAAAAGATAAAGTATTCAATAAATTGCCTATCTATATTCCCCAAAAAATTGAAGAGCAAAAATTAATCTTTGAAATAAATCACAAAATAAATTCTCTACTTTATCTTCAACATCGAAAAATGGAGCTAGAAAACCAGACTTCAAAAGCAATTTATAATTATTTGTTTGACAAAAACAAACCTTTTTATTTTAAAGATAATAAAACTAAAAAAGTATTTCTAAAAGAATTAGGTACTACTTATAGTGGTTTAAGTGGAAAAAATAAAACAGATTTTGGTCATGGTAAGGCAAAATATATAACTTATTTAAACGTTAATAAAAATACAATTGCTAATCATAATTTATTAGACCTAATAGAAATTGATAAAAAGCAAAACGAAGTTTTAAATGGAGACATTTTGTTTACTATATCATCTGAAACCCCTGAAGAAGTTGGACTGGCGTCATTATGGCCCTACGACGATACCAATATTTATCTAAATAGTTTTTGCTTTGGATTTCGGCCAAATTCAAAAATCAATAATTTGTGGCTAGCTTATGAATTACGTTCTTTAAAAATACGAAAAAACATGTATAAATTAGCTCAAGGTATTTCAAGATACAATCTGTCTAAAAAGAGTGTACTAAACTTACAAGTAGATGTGCCATCAGATGCTGAGCAAAACTTCGATAGTAAGTTTGTTAAATTAATTAATATACAGACTAAATTCCTTTCAAACGAAAGGAATGAACTTCTCCTTTTGAAAAAGTTCCTACTTCAAAATTTGTTTATTTAGCATCTATCGAACTAGTTTTCGATTTGATATAATGTTTTTAGTTTGCTAATTGGAAAAATAGCAAGCGAGCAATTTAATAAGCTTAATCCCACCCCTCGAACATATTTTAGATTGTGGAGGTGGAGATTATGCAAAAAATAATGAACTGGAGGGGATCAGCAGTTGGCTGATATTATTGTTGCAATTGGTAAAGCTGCAATTTATTTTGCCTTTGCTTATGCGATAATAAAAAAAGCTAATCACGAAGATTAGCTACCCAAAAGTTTATTAGATTGCGATCGAGGATAATGGACCGACACTCCATTGTCCTCTTTTCTTTTATAATTATATGAAA
>NZ_AYYU01000057.1 GCF_001436455.1 Lactobacillus jensenii DSM 20557 | reverse complement strand
AAAAAAGTTCTTGACAAAAGCAACTTGCTTCTGATATAATAACAGAGGCCACTTGAGTGGCCGGAGTTAGTACTTTGAAAACTGAACAAAGTTTCGCTAAAGTGTGCGGGTGTAACAACCCAAACAAAAGCGAAGTCAATTCGTTAAGCAATAAATTTGAGATAACAAATCAAAAAACTGATTGAGCTAAGAGCTCATTTTAATTCAAAATGAGAGTTTGATCCTGGCTCAGGACGAACGCTGGCGGCGTGCCTAATACATGCAAGTCGAGCGAGCTTGCCTATAGAAGTTCTTCGGAATGGAAATAGATACAAGCTAGCGGCGGATGGGTGAGTAACGCGTGGGTAACCTGCCCTTAAGTCTGGGATACCATTTGGAAACAGATGCTAATACCGGATAAAAGCTACTTTCGCATGAAAGAAGTTTAAAAGGCGGCGTAAGCTGTCGCTAAAGGATGGACCTGCGATGCATTAGCTAGTTGGTAAGGTAACGGCTTACCAAGGCGATGATGCATAGCCGAGTTGAGAGACTGATCGGCCACATTGGGACTGAGACACGGCCCAAACTCCTACGGGAGGCAGCAGTAGGGAATCTTCCACAATGGACGAAAGTCTGATGGAGCAACGCCGCGTGAGTGAAGAAGGTTTTCGGATCGTAAAGCTCTGTTGTTGGTGAAGAAGGATAGAGGTAGTAACTGGCCTTTATTTGACGGTAATCAACCAGAAAGTCACGGCTAACTACGTGCCAGCAGCCGCGGTAATACGTAGGTGGCAAGCGTTGTCCGGATTTATTGGGCGTAAAGCGAGCGCAGGCGGATTGATAAGTCTGATGTGAAAGCCTTCGGCTCAACCGAAGAACTGCATCAGAAACTGTCAATCTTGAGTGCAGAAGAGGAGAGTGGAACTCCATGTGTAGCGGTGGAATGCGTAGATATATGGAAGAACACCAGTGGCGAAGGCGGCTCTCTGGTCTGTAACTGACGCTGAGGCTCGAAAGCATGGGTAGCGAACAGGATTAGATACCCTGGTAGTCCATGCCGTAAACGATGAGTGCTAAGTGTTGGGAGGTTTCCGCCTCTCAGTGCTGCAGCTAACGCATTAAGCACTCCGCCTGGGGAGTACGACCGCAAGGTTGAAACTCAAAGGAATTGACGGGGGCCCGCACAAGCGGTGGAGCATGTGGTTTAATTCGAAGCAACGCGAAGAACCTTACCAGGTCTTGACATCCTTTGACCACCTAAGAGATTAGGTTTTCCCTTCGGGGACAAAGAGACAGGTGGTGCATGGCTGTCGTCAGCTCGTGTCGTGAGATGTTGGGTTAAGTCCCGCAACGAGCGCAACCCTTGTTAATAGTTGCCAGCATTAAGTTGGGCACTCTATTGAGACTGCCGGTGACAAACCGGAGGAAGGTGGGGATGACGTCAAGTCATCATGCCCCTTATGACCTGGGCTACACACGTGCTACAATGGGCAGTACAACGAGAAGCGAACCTGTGAAGGCAAGCGGATCTCTTAAAGCTGTTCTCAGTTCGGACTGTAGGCTGCAACTCGCCTACACGAAGCTGGAATCGCTAGTAATCGCGGATCAGCACGCCGCGGTGAATACGTTCCCGGGCCTTGTACACACCGCCCGTCACACCATGAGAGTTTGTAACACCCAAAGTCGGTGAGGTAACCTTTGGAGCCAGCCGCCTAAGGTGGGACAGATGATTAGGGTGAAGTCGTAACAAGGTAGCCGTAGGAGAACCTGCGGCTGGATCACCTCCTTTCTAAGGAAGCAAGGTGCTGGAGAGTAGAGATACTAAAAGAAGGCACTGAGTACGGAAGCACACTAAAGAAACTTTGTTTAGTTTTGAGAGTAGTA
>NZ_AYYU01000056.1 GCF_001436455.1 Lactobacillus jensenii DSM 20557 | reverse complement strand
TCATCCTTACACAAACTATTTTACGGTCTCACAATAAATAATTTACTGCATTGACAAACCTTAATATATTAAAGTTTGTTTTTTTATTCTTTCATTTTATTGTAGTAAATTATTTGTTGTAGTAGATATATAAGCTACCACAATTATTTACATTTAATTTTAAAAAATTTTTTATAAGTTCTTATCTTAACTACTTATTAAAGCTGATATATAATTTACTATTTCTTTATAGTTTGAACGAAAATAAAAAGCAATTTCTAAGAAAAGATATTAAAAATAAAACAGATTATATACATCCAGTCCAAGATAAAAAATTTTGAAAGATAACGCTGGCTACTTGTCCAATTTTTGTGGGTCACTACACATCACCCTAATGCTACGCAAACTTTTTTTACTTAATGGGTGTAATACTAAGATACTTTAATGTTTTACTATAGTAGCTGCTAGTAAGTACTTGTATTCACATTCTTTTCAGTGTATACTTGTACTTACAAAAGCATGATAGGAGTGAATAATATGAAAAATCAAGTTTTAGGAACATATACTGTAAGACAGACTGGTAATGCTAATTCTGTGACTATTCCAGCAAGTGCCGGTTTAAGAAAAGGTGACAATGTAGTTTTAATTCTAAAGCCAGATGGAAATCTCGAGATAAAAAAAGAAAGAAGAAATTTTTGGGACGAAGCACCAGTCATGTCCGCTCAAGAAAAGAAGATGCAAATCGAGGATTTGGGATATGATCCATTAGAACAAACACCAAAAGGTAGAGAAAGAATTGAGGAATAAAAGTGAAAGCATATCCCAAGCAAGGTGATTTTGTATTTATGGACGCTGAGCCACATGCTGGTCATGAAATCGGAGGGCATGATCCAGAAAATCAAAATGACAGAAGACCTTATCTTGTATTAAGTAAAGAGGTATTCAACTATAAAACTGGATTGGTACATGCAATGGCTATATCATCAAAAGTAAAAGAAAGTCCATTTCGAGAACGTATTATAGATTTTGAATCAGGCATAAATGGTGATTTACTTTTAACACAAATTCCAGAATACGATTTTGAAGCAAGAAGAGGGGAGATAGTAGGACATATTAAAGATCAAGGAAAGTTAGATAAGGTGCTCGCTGTCTTCCTCAGTGAATTTAGATAGTAAATTTGCTAAAGCCAAAATCAACATTTGACATTGGAGCTTAAAAAAATGCTGATACATTGCGTTACTTTGATATAGCGACAGTATCAGCATTTTAATTTACTTTTTTAAGTCATTCTCTTCGAGAACTTTTATGGTTGAATACAAAAGAGTGTAATTTTTAACAAACATGCCATGTTTTATACAAGTATCTATAATGCTGTTTGTTTTAGCATTTATGTTGATGAATATAGTAATAATTTTTCCAATTATATGCGAAAAGTGTAGCAGTGTAAAGAGTAATGTTAAAATTATCCAGATAAAGATTGACCAAAGTTTCAAGTTAGAAAGGTGACTGATAAATATTCCCTTAATATCATCTTCTATTGAATTTATGACAAAAATCATAAATATATATTTTGATAACTTAAAAGTTTTCCTAACTGCATCTTTATTTTGGTTTAATTGATGAGTGGCTTTTTGATATAAAAAATGATATTTGTCTACATTACAAACGAGTGCCATTTTTTTGAAGGCTGGTTCTTTTGCAAAGAAACTCTTATGGCTGTATTTATACCATATAAAGAAAACAAGTCCTGTAATTATTACAGTAATATCGAAAACTTGATCGCTAATTGGAATTGTGGTTTGGCCAAATTCAATAAAAAATGGAAAACCACAAATTACAGTCCAAGTAAACGCAGCTAGAATTTCATTCAATTTTGTATTAACATCTTTTCTATAATTTTTATACGTATCCGAATTAACATTAATTACTTGTTTACATTGTTTGTAAACATCGTTATCCTTATAAAACAATTTAATATCTCTCCTTAAAAAATTGAGACCGTAAAATAGTTTGTGTAAG
>NZ_AYYU01000055.1 GCF_001436455.1 Lactobacillus jensenii DSM 20557 | reverse complement strand
CATGTGCAGCTCAATTTAGTTACTATACCTACATTACTAAATTGCTTACTAAATATATGAAATTTAGTCCAGCTTCCGTATCAACATTACTTTTCATTTTAGGGGTTGTCGCAATTATCGGTACTAAGTTAGGTGGATTTTTCGCAGATCATGGTAATATGAAGAATATGCCTTATTTGTATCTTTTCATGACACCTGCTTTAATTATTGTTGGATTAACTATGCATATTAAAATTCTGGCATTTGTTTTGGTAGCATTAATGGTTATTGTAAGTAATTCATTTGGTTCAAGTGTTACTGTATATCTGCTTGATATTGCCAATAACCATTATCCTGATGCATTAGACTTAGCATCATCATTAACACCTGTATTTTCAAATGTGGGAATTGCCATTGGTTCTTTGGCATCATCTCTTGCTATTCCATATTTGACATTAGGACATGTTGTTTTTGTATCTGCAGTTTTTGCTGCCTTATCATTAATCACAACTGTTCTACAATTAAAGCAAAAACATATTTAGCTAAAAAAGTGGATTTTATCCACTTTTTTTGTTTGTACTTTTTTAGATAACTTTGATTTAATTACTATTTCTCGGTAAACTAGTATATGTTGTTTTCAACAATACAATAAAGGAGATAGTACATTGAAATATAAGATTCAATCAATCTTGTTCGTTTTAGTGGCTTTTATGCTTGGCTGTAACGAATATATGATTGTTGGGGTATTGAAAGATATCCATAGTGATATGGGAACACCTCTTGCAACTTTAGGTATCCTGGTTACCTTATTTGCATTGGTTTATTCATTCTGTACCCCATTCATTTCATTATTAAGTGCCCGTTTTAAACGACACAATGTTTTATTTGGATTATTAACAATTTTCTTAGTAGCAAATACTTGGACAGCTTTTGCTCCCAATTTCATTCAACTACTTTTATCCAGAATTTTAGCTGGTGCAACTGCTGGTTCGATTATTTCGATTACCGTCGTAATGGCTAGTTTTATTGCTCCACCAGAAAAAAAAGCCGGATTAATTTCTTGGGTCTTTGCCGGGTTTAGTATTGCTAATGTTGCCGGCGTGCCTATTGGTAATACTATTGCTCAAGTATTTTCATGGCGCGATAGCTTCTGGATGGTTACCATATTGACTATTATTATCTTTGCCTTGCTATTTATTTATGCACCAAAAGATACTCCACAAAGTCAAGCTAATACCCCTGAAGAAGCTGCTAAAATTTCTAGTGATCGTAAAAAATATATTGTTCATCCCATTACTGTAACTAATGCCTTATTCATTATCTGCGTTACTGGTGCTCAATATAGTTACTATACTTATATCACTGAGATTATTACAAAATATCTTCATTTTACAGACTCAGTATTAAGTATTCTTTTATTTATTCTTGGTATTGTATCAATCTTTGGTAACAAACTCGGAGGCTATTACGCTGACCGAGGTAATATGCAAGATATTCCATTTTTATATGTTATTATGCCAGTGTCATTGGTCTTAATTGGCTTATTAATCAATTTAACTAATCCACACAACTTCCCACTAGCATTTGGAATTATTGCCTTTATCTTGATTGCGGTTGTCTGCATCGTTAACGTTAGTTATGGTGCTAATGTGACCGTGCTCTTCCTTGACTTAGCAAATGATGAGTTCCCAGGAGCTCTTGATTTATCATCAACATTTAACCCAGTATTTTCAAATTTGGGTATCGCAGTTGGTTCATTTGTTTCCTCAATTGCAATCGGAACAGGATTGTTTAACATTGGAAATATCGTATTTATTTCTGCAATCTTTGGTTTTTGCTCATTAGCCTTAGTATTAAGACTTAAGAAATTAACTAAAGAAGATATATAAAAAAGGTCCGTGAGAATTAATCTCACGGACCTTTTTTATATTATTTTATTAGCTAACTTAATAGCCTCTTAAAAAGCTCTTTACGTAGAATTTGACCAACATATTATAAATTAACGGTTCTATAATTTTTCCTGTTGATAGTTTAT
>NZ_AYYU01000054.1 GCF_001436455.1 Lactobacillus jensenii DSM 20557 | reverse complement strand
TAAACTATCAACAGGAAAAATTATAGAACCACTAAATAGCACCTTTTTAGCACTCGAAGCAAAAAGGTGCTATTTTTTGCTTGCATCGAGAAGAAAAACATATTATTATAAGCATTGTAAGCTAGCACTTAGAAATTAAGAGTGCTAAAAATAAAATTGATAATTAAACATAGGAGGGACTAAACGTGTTACAACCTATTGGTGATCGCGTGATCGTAAAAGTTAAAAAAGAAGAAGAAGAAACTGTTGGCGGTATCGTCCTTGCTTCAAATGCTAAACAAAAGCCAACTGAAGGCGAAGTTGTTGCCGTTGGTAATGGTCTAGTTACTAGCGAAGGTAAGGTTTTGCCAATGACTGTTAAGGAAGGCGACCGCGTAGTATACGACAAGTACTCTGGCACTAATGTTAAGTACGATGGTGAAGAATACTTGGTCCTTCATGAAAAAGACATTTTAGCAATCGTAAAATAATTTAACTAAGAATTCAAACTAAGACGAAAAGGAGTCAGGCGTTATGGCAAAAGATATTAAATTTGATGAAAAAGCAAGACGCTCACTTTTAAAGGGTGTTGATAAGTTAGCTGACACTGTTAAGACTACATTAGGACCTAAGGGGCGCAACGTTGTTCTTGAAAAGAGCTATGGTGCACCAGAAATTACTAACGACGGTGTAACTATTGCTAAGGCAATTGAACTTAAGGACCACTTCGAAAATATGGGTGCTAAGCTTGTTAGCGAAGTTGCTCAAAAGACTAACGATATTGCTGGTGACGGTACTACTACTGCTACTGTTTTAACTCAAGCTATCGTTAACGAAGGTATGAAGAACGTAACTGCTGGTGCTAACCCAGTTGGTATTCGTCGCGGTATTGAAAAGGCAACTAAGGCTGCTGTTGATGAATTACACAAGATTAGCCACAAGGTTTCTGGCCGTGATGAAATTGCCCAAGTAGCTAGCGTATCAAGTGCTTCAGAAGAAGTAGGTAACTTGATTGCTGACGCTATGGAAAAGGTTGGTCACGATGGTGTTATCTCAATTGAAGAATCAAAGGGTGTTAACACTGAACTTTCAGTAGTTGAAGGGATGCAATTTGATCGTGGTTACCTTTCACAATACATGGTAACTGACAACGATAAGATGGAAGCAGACCTTGATAACCCATACATCTTGATTACTGATAAGAAGATTTCTAACATTCAAGATATCTTGCCATTACTTCAAGAAATCGTACAACAAGGTAAGTCATTACTTATCATTGCTGATGATGTTGAAGGTGAAGCATTACCAACTCTTGTTTTGAACAAGATTCGTGGTACTTTCAACGTTGTTGCAGTTAAGGCTCCAGGCTTTGGTGACCGTCGTAAGGCTCAATTACAAGATATTGCTGCTTTAACTGGTGGTACTGTAATTACCGAAGACTTAGGCTTAGAACTTAAGGACACTAAGATTGATCAATTAGGTCAAGCTGGTAAGGTAACTGTAACTAAGGATTCAACTACTATTGTTGAAGGTGCTGGTACTAAGGAAGCTATCGCTGAAAGAGTTGACTCAATTAGAAAAGAAATTGAAAACTCAACTAGTGACTTCGACAAAGAAAAGTTACAAGAACGTCTTGCTAAACTTGCTGGCGGTGTTGCAGTAATCAAGGTTGGTGCTGCTACTGAAACCGAATTGAAGGAACGTAAGTACAGAATCGAAGATGCCTTGAACTCAACTCGTGCTGCAGTTGAAGAAGGTTACGTTGCTGGTGGTGGTACTGCCTTAGTAGACGTTAAGAAGGCAATCACTAAGCTTGCTAGCGACAATGAAGATGAACAAACTGGTATTAACATCGTTTTACGTGCACTTAGCGCACCAGTTCGTCAAATCGCTGAAAACGCTGGTAAAGATGGTTCAGTAATCTTAGACCACTTAATGAGTGCTGATCCAGAAGTTGGTTACAACGCTGCAACTGACAAGTGGGAAAACATGGTTAGGGCCGGAATTATTGACCCAACCAAGGTAACTCGTTCAGCTTTACAAAATGCTGCATCAATCGCTGCATTACTCTTAACTACTGAAGCTGTAGTTGCTGAAATTCCAGAAGAAAAGCCAGCTGCACCTGCTAACCCAGCTGCAGGTATGGGCGGCATGATGTAAAAATCTAGCTTATAATTTTAAAGCTCTAGGACGTAGAAGTTCTAGAGCTTTTTATTTTGCAGAAAATTTTGGCATTTATTTTCGTATTTATAGATATAAGGAAAAATATAGGAGGAAAATGAATGCTAGAAGAGCAAAAGTACTATGGCTTTACAAATGATGAGATTTTTGGCAGTATTATGCAAAATAAACGTT
>NZ_AYYU01000053.1 GCF_001436455.1 Lactobacillus jensenii DSM 20557 | reverse complement strand
CTCTTCAACAACGAAAATTAGAGTTGGAAAATAAGCTCAAAAAGCAGATTGCTTTTTATTTATATTCTTTTACATTAACGCCAAACTTTAAACATATTGAAGTTAAAAATAAAAAATTAGGTGATATAGTTGATATTTCAAATGGAATTATGGGAGATTCTCAAAAGAAAAGTGGTAATTTTAAACTTACAAGAATTGAAACTATATCAAACGGCAAAATTGATTTATCAAGAACAGGTTATATAGATCAAGTAAGTGATGAGAAAAAATTTCTAGAAGTTGGAGATATACTGTATAGCAATATCAATTCGCTAACTCATATTGGAAAAAATGCTATTGTTAAAGAAAAGCATCTACCACTTGTACATGGCATTAATTTATTTAGACTTCACATAACAAATAATCAAATTACTCCTAATTATCTTCATGGTTTATTAAATCTTCCAAAATATAAATGGTGGGTAAAGTCACATGCTAATCCTGCTGTAAATCAAACTAGTATAAATAAGACAGAACTGAGTTCATTAGTTATAAAATATCCCGATTTAGATATTCAAAACCAAATTAACAATATAAATTATTCGTTTGCTCAATATTGGGATATACAATATTCAAAGAAAGAAAGTTTATGTCAACTCAAACAATTCTTACTTCAAAACTTATTTATATAGCACAAAGTCCTAGCTATCCAAGCTAGGACTTTTATTTTATAGCTGAGATAAATGATGCATTACTTTATCATTATCTTTATTTTCAAGCTCTTGAATAATGTGCAGGTATGTCTTTTGAGTAGTAGTAATATTAGCATGACCTAGTCGTTTAGCTACACTCGCTACAGATACACCTTCATAGAGAAGCAGTGAAGCATGTGTGTGCCTCAACCCATGGATTGAAATAACTGGGATTTCAGCTTGATAACATAGTCGCTCCAAGATTATGTTTATCGTTGAATTAAAAGCCCTTCCTGATACAAAAATAGGCTTGTCAGGGTCCATACCTTGTGTAATCTGCTTAAATTGCTGAGCAAGTTGCCAATCAATCATTACATTACGCTTAGAAGTCGGATTCTTAGTTGGTCTGAATCCTCCGCCAGCATATTTGTAATTCCAGGTTTTGGTTACAGTAATAACTTGCTTTTCATAATTAAAGTCATTAGGAGTTAATGCTAAAGCTTCAGCATAACGCAAGCCTGTCTTAGCGACTAATAAAATAAACCAATCCCAATTAGGTTCTGTACCTAGCTTTAACTGTTTTAAAAGCATCTGTAATTCAAATAAATTGAGATACTTTTTCTTTTTTGGTTTTGGTTTTCGGCCTTTAATAATTACTCTCCGAGTGGGATCAGTTTTTATCATTCCATCATCTAGTGCGTCTATAATTGCAGCTTTAAGGTGGTGATGAAAGTCTAAGGTTGTGTGCTTTTCGTGGGTTTCAGCATAGTCATTCAATAACTTTTGATATGTCTGACGATTTAACTCAGATAATCTCAATTCAGGTGCTAACTCTCGTAGTTTGCGCTCGGTCAGATAATACTTATCAAGCGTAACTTGCCGAATTGCACCTTTTTTATACAGTTCAATCCAATTACCATAATACCGATAAAACAACTTTGTACTAATTTTCTTTGACATAAGAAAACCTCCTAAATTTTGATTAGGAGGTTATTGTAGCAATCTAGATAAAGAGATTTTGAAGTAGGAATTGTTTGAGTTGATTAGTAGTAACAATAACTTTATATTGTATATCAATATCTGTATCAATATTACAAAACAATTTATTAAGTCCTTTAAGTGCTTTATAAGTCGGAAATACTATGTGAAAATTTCTTATTTTCTTTGCATTTAAATTATTTTGAGTTCCAGTTGAAATCAAGCGAATCCATTCTTTATCAAAATTAGCTTTTTCAAGAATAATATATATAAAATCTCTCTTTTCATCATCATCAAAAGTCATGTTAAAAAAAGCCTGACTTGTTGCCATTTCTTTACTCAATATTCCTATTTTTCCTACACTTGCATACATTGCTAAACTAATTGAACCTGCAGGTACAAGCTTAGCACTACTATTTTCTAATCCTTTTTTAGATAATGTTTTTTGAGTTTTATAAATTTTCTTATTATTTAAATCTGAAATAGTTAGGAAAGGTATATTCCCACCATAAAAAGTTTTATTTTTAACAGAAGGTGTCCCTCCAGAGCAATCAGTATTATATATTTCAGATAATTTTGCATATTTCCATTTATCTTGAAATTCTCGAAATCTAATTTTAGGCTTAAAGATTACAGCTTCTTTTGAGGGGATTGCATTTTGAAAAAGGAAAAATTTTAACTGTTTTTCCAACTCTAATTTTCGTTGTTGAAGAG
>NZ_AYYU01000052.1 GCF_001436455.1 Lactobacillus jensenii DSM 20557 | reverse complement strand
GACACTCTATCCAGTTGCGCTAAGGGTGCATTTAATATACATTTATATTATAGATAATTTAATAAAAATAAGCAATAAAATTATCACTTATGCTGATTGCCAGAATCGAACTGGCGACCTTCTCTTTACGAGGGAGATGCTCTACCAACTGAGCTAAATCAGCTTAATAAAAGAAGTATAGCAAAAAAACAATCTACTGGCAATTGTAAAATTATGAGTGATATGAGGTGTATTTATGGGATATTTTTATTTGGCAATTGCAATTATTGGAGAATTAATTGGGACTACTCTTTTAAAGATGTCACAAGGTTTTAGTAAATGGGGAATCGGAATAGTGGCATTGATAGCATATGTCATTTGTTTCTATTTCTTCAGTAAGAGTTTAAAAATAATTGATTTAGGAGTTGCTTATGCTATTTGGTCGGGAGTAGGGATAGTTATTACTACAATAATTGGAATAATAATATGGAAAGAAAAGGTAAATCTAATTACAATTTTAGCTATAACGATGATAATTATCGGGATTATGTTGTTAAATTTGATGTCTGCAAGTAACTAATTATGAAATAAATGCTTAACTTTTGTAACTTTTGTAATTTTAATCTTCTAAAGGATGAATAAAACAGTATTTAGTATTACAAATATTTCAAATTGTAATATTTGACGTAATTTTTTTAATAATCTATCTATAGCTGTGTAACTTTTCTGAAATATTAGCCTGCTAGTATATATCATGTCAATTGAATGACAGACGAAATTTTGACAGACGAGAAAAGTTATTATTAAGGAGAGATTATTCTTGAAAAATACAAAGTCTATCAGATTAAATTCATTATTTACGAAATTTATGGCGGTTGCAGCAGTTACTTTAACTGGTGTAATGGCAACTAACTTGAAATCAAATACTGCACACGCTGCAACTATTGTTAACAATGATACTGATGTAGTTACTGTAAATTATGTTCCTGGATATGGAATTGCTGTTTGGAATAATCCAGATAATCCTCATTTTACTGGTCAGAGATTAGCACATGGTACTTCTTGGAAGGTTATCCAAACTGTATACTCTTCAACTGGTGAAAAGTGGTATGACTTGGGGTTAAATCAATGGGTTCCTGCTAAATATGTTGTAAGTGGCTATAACAAGTCTACTTCTAACAACTCAGTTGCAACTGTTGCACAATCAAGTGCACAGCCTCAAAGTACAGTATCTTCAAATACTCAAACTCAAGCAGTATCCGCTAACTCAAGTTCTTCAAATGCTTACAATTCAGCATCATCTGCAGCAAACACAACTAGTTCATATACTGCAACTACAACTTCAACTAGTTCATACACTTCAACTGCAACTGGTTCTGAAGCAGATGCTAAAGCTTGGATTGCAAATAAAGAATCTAGTGGTTCTTACACTGCACAAAACGGTCAATACTATGGTAAATACCAACTTTCAATTAGTTATTTAAATGGTGATTTATCAGCTTCAAACCAAGAAAAAGTTGCTGATAACTACGTATACAGTCGTTACGGCTCATGGACTGCTGCTAAGGCATTCTGGTTAGCAAACGGTTGGTACTAAGATTTTGAATTTATTCTGAACAAAAATAAAAAAGGACTCAATAATGAGTCCTTTTTCTTTTTGCAATAAAAATATGATACTATTTATGAATGTAATAGGTTAACAGGAGAATAATATGAGCAAGACAATTTATTTAGTCCGCCATGGGCAGACTTTTTTTAATTATTATCACAAAGTTCAAGGAAGAGTAGATTCCCCATTAACTGTTTTAGGTCAGATGCAAGCAAAGGTTACAGGAGATTTCTTTAGGAAAAAAGGAATTAAATTTGATAAGGCATTTTGTTCAACGCAAGAACGAGCATGTGATACTTTAGAATTTATTACTCAAAAGAGCATTCCATATGAAAGATTAAAAGATATGCGTGAGAAATGGTATGGAATTTATGAAGGTCAAGATGAAGTAACTTTGCCTTGGAATCATGGGAGTGGTGTTGTAGATCCAAATATGGAAGCTGATTTTTTAGCAATTGAAAGAATGAAGAGGGCTATTGAATATATTAAAAATCAGCTTTCAGATGGTGAAATCGCTATTGCAGTTGGACATGGAGCAATTTTAGGGATGTATGTAAGAGATATGTTTCCTAAGACTAACTTTCACTTTGAAAATTGTGGTGTAGTTAAATTGATTTTTAATGGTGATGAAATAGAATTCGGTGGTAGCTACTGGCCAGCTAAAGACCTGAAATAACAGAAAAATTCAACTTTTTTAATTTTTTTGTTGACGAAAAAAGAATTATTGGGTATTATATTATTTGTTGAGCAACAAGTAAAAGCTCACAAAGGAATGGGTTATAGCCAAGTGGTAAGGCAACGGTT
>NZ_AYYU01000051.1 GCF_001436455.1 Lactobacillus jensenii DSM 20557 | reverse complement strand
CTATTTACACAAAAAATTTGACAGTTTCAATACTATAGTATGTTTTATAAACAAATAACTTTTCAAGTATTGAATAATTTGTTAGTATGTTATTTGGATTTTTGGGAGGATTTATCGATTTGCATTTAAGTATAGATAAATTTTCTCTAATTTAAAAATTAATATATTTGGATTCGTAATAATAAATTCAGAGTCGAATTAGTAGATGCTAAAGAGACTCTTCTTTTATTTATATTAGGGGGTTATTAATGTTTTCGAAAAATAATAGAAAGCAGTATGAACTAAAAACTGCTAATGGACAACAGCATTTTTCATTAAGAAAGACTACATTAGGATTAGCTTCAGTGCTACTTTCTACTACTTTGTATCTTGGTGGAAGTAACTCTTTAGTGCAGGCAGCTAGTGACACAGCTACGAATACTGAGAGCCAGACTGCTACTTCCCAATCAATCGAAAATAACAATGAAGAAAAAGTTGATAAGAGTCAATTACAATCAGCTTATGACAATGCACTTAATGTTCAAAAGTCAGATAAATATACTAATGAAACAGATGCAAGTAAGAAGTCTGCATTTGATAGTGCTGTTGCAAATGCAAAGAAGGTTTTAGATAATGCTTCAGCAACTAGTGAAGATGTAAAGAATACGATTAGTAATTTGGAAAGTGCAGCTAGTCAATTAACTGGTACTAGCCAAACTAATGAAGCTGTAAACACTACAGAAACTAAGACAAGTACAAATGATACAGATACAAGTGCAGCTATGACAACTACAACTTTGAATGTATCTTCACTTTCAAAGAATAGTATTTTATCTAACAATGCATTAACTACTTCATTGGTAGCAGATACCAGTAATCAAACTGTAAAGGCCACTAATCCAGGATATTCTGGTTCATATGATTCAGGCAATATTCATATTGAAGATTTGCCTAACTTCAAGATTTCATTTACTCAGGATAATTATAATGGCAATACTGGTTGGCAGGTAATTTACAATCAAGATGGAACTATCAATGCGGTTGTTTACCGTTATGAAATAGGAAAGGTTACATCTTTAAATTCTTCTGATTTAGCTAAGCAAATAGTTCTTTATGATCCTAAGACACAATATCAATATACTATTGATTCAAAACTAAACGCACACCAAGATGGTAGAGATGGTGCACAACGTTGCGTTCAGAATTCAAATAGTAGACAATACACCAATTTTATGGATGTATTGCTCTATAAACCGGATCGGAATGAATACTGGGGATTGCAGCCAGTAGATATTGTAACTAAGAATTCCAACAATACTTATGGCTCTTTAAAACTTGATGATTATACTAAGTATGCTGAAAGTGCTACGTCAGATACTAAACGTGAGCCAATTACACTTGATGGCAAAAATATCGTTAATAATTCATATGCTGAAAATTACATTATATTAAGTACAAATAATGGTACATATGTAGTTAATTATCTAAAAGATGATGCGTTTAAATACATGATTCCTCTTTACTACGTTGGAGTTGATACTATTGCACCAACAGTAAATAAGGATGATGCAGTATCTAAGGTTGGCGGAACCACTAAAAGTAGTATTGTATATGTAAATAGCAAGGATGCTTTAGATCCAAATAAAGTAATTTCTGCAACTGATAATGGAACTCCAGACGCAGATTTAATTAAAACTATTGAATTAAAGGGTGAAGATGGTTCTGATATAACTAATATTTCTGATATTAAGAATGAAGTAGCCTACACTGTAACTTATACAGTTACTGATAAAGCAGGAAATAGTTCAAGTTTTACCTTAGACAAGAAATATGTTGTTGGAACTAAAGTTGCACCTATCGTTAATTCAGACACTATCACTGTGAAAAAAGGTGATCAACTTACTGGTGATTCTGTTGCGCAAATGGTTTACTCCAATTACGCTACTTTAAAAGATCAACAACAAAGTTTTAATTTCCAATTTACTGATGGTGGAAGTACTGAAAAGGCTGGTCAATACAAAGGTCAAATTTCTACTGGTGGTATAACTACTGACCTTACTATTAACGTAGATGATCCAGAATTAGACCAAGCTAAAAAGGATGCTCTTCACGCAATCGATCAAATGAAGAATTTGAACGATGCACAAAAACAAGCAGCTATTAATGCAGTTAATAATGCAACTATTGCTTCTGAAGCAAAAACTGCCCAAACTAACGCTGAAACTACAAACAACAATATGGGTTCATTGAAGTCAGATGATAATTTGACTAACCCAATTGATGAAAATAGTTCAACCTTCCAAAATGCAGATAAGACCGCTCAAGATAATTATAAGAAGGCCTTATCAGACGCTCAACAATTAACTGATATTAGTAAGGGTACAAGTGAAGGCGCAAGCAGTGATCCACAACATGTTTAAGATATTAAAGATGCATTAGATAAGGCAA
>NZ_AYYU01000050.1 GCF_001436455.1 Lactobacillus jensenii DSM 20557 | reverse complement strand
CATCCTTACACAAACTATTTTACGGTCTCTAAAATCTCCTACGATACTTATATAAAAAGTAGATCAATTTACTTACGCCAATATAAATATGCACTAGAATATGATGATTCTTACATACTTTATTCAGGTATTTTTTCTTTCTATATAAATTTATTTAAGGAAAAAATACCTCGCTACACTGTAATAAAAAAGAAAAATCTAACCCTTCAACAAAAAGAGATTATAAGAAATCATGTCATTAATTGGAAGGTTGTAAAATATTAAACACATTAACACATTTTTTAGTAAAAATTATGCAGCTAATACTACTGCAGGAAGTAATTGCGGAATTACGGCTATTCCCAAACCTATAATTGCTAAAACCCCTATTACTATAGCTACTCCTTTTAACATTTCACCAATCCTTTGCGTTAATAATTTAAAGTCAAATTCTGGAACTGGAATAGGTTGTGGAACTGGACTCGGACTAACAGGTTGTGGGTTAGGTTTTACAAAATCTAAAGGTACAACTTTAAACTTAAAAATAACAGATAATTCATTTGTCAAAAGTCTATTTTCTAGCTTCTGAATATTATAAATAATTGAACAGCTTACTTTTCCATCTACTGGTGCTTCAGTTTTGATAGTTAAACTGCCTGCACTAATTGATGATACTAAGCGCATTTCTCCCATTTTTCCAAATACTGCATCTACCGTTGCTTGTCGATTATTAAATAATGGTCCTAATAACCCACTTAAATTAGCTCCATCAAGTTTACCATTACTGATGTTAAAGGTTGGATTACCACCTGTCCCAGTAAAACTTTCTTCAAATTCAACACTTTCTTCAAGCATTGGAGTTTTAATAAGAGGATATTCTTGGTTAAAGCTAATACTTGTTAAATTCAATAGAGAACCTAAAATATCTAAGGCTTCATTAGCGGAAATAGGTTT
Organism: Lactobacillus jensenii DSM 20557; assembly: GCF_001436455.1. Taxonomy (GTDB): domain Bacteria; phylum Bacillota; class Bacilli; order Lactobacillales; family Lactobacillaceae; genus Lactobacillus; species Lactobacillus jensenii. Next base: position 1,523 of record NZ_AYYU01000050.1, on the reverse strand, counting down.
AGTAGATGTAGATGGTAATCTGAACTTCTTACTACCTTTATCACTACCAGAAGCTGCTACTTGATCAATATCTGTACCACCAATTGTATACTCGACAAATTGATCAAAAGCCCAATTTTCTGGCATTTCAAAGCCTAGATTTCCACTCCAGCCATAAGACATATCTGCCACAAAACTTGCAGAAATACCATCTTCAATACCATGAAGACAAACATTACGTGTCCCATAAACCCCTGCTTCGTATTCACAATTTACAAAGACATTATGAATAGCACGTAAATATGGATCAACAGTTCCGTCAATATCTCCATCTTGAATATCTACATCAACCGCAAAGTAGATAGTTGTACCTGCTGGGAAGCCAAGATTTCTAGCATTTACAATTGCAGTAACAGCATCACTATAACCTTGTTTAGAATTGAAATAGCTAACCTCATAACCTCCATCTTCATAAATTGGAAAAATAGCTAGACCAGCGTTAGTAATTCTTCTGATTTCGTCTGTAGTTAAGTTTTTAGGGCGTTTATTAGCACCTACACCAACCGAACCAGTTAAGTAGCGACGAACTACACTAAACCCATATCGTTTAAAGTTAGCGATATCAGTATCCGTTAATTGTTTTGATGTATCTAATGCAATTGAATCACGGTTAGTATTACCATTACTTGTTAATAGCCCTTTAATAACAGTTAAATCAGCTGTAGTACTTGTTTCAGGAGCTAATTTCATAAATTTTCTAAATGCTACTACTTCTTCACCAATTTTTGAAGAAGCGATACATAAGCAATATCGCTTCTTGGCTAGTGGAACAGCCACAAAAAAGAAAAATCATCACTTTCGTGGTTCTTTTTGTTTAAAAAACTACTAGGATGATGTATAATTTAACTTGAACGAAGTAGTGAACAAAAAAGACACCTTGGCAGAGGTGTCTTTTAACTTTTTAGCGTTGTTAGTTTTCAACGGCTCTAGAAGAGTTATTTTTTATGCTTATCAAAGAACTTAGCGAGCAGATAAGAACTGACTTGCAACGTGATACCAACCACGATGGGGCAGATAATTCCGTTAAGAAGTAGTGAAAACATAAGTCTCTCCTTCCTAACCGAGGCTTAGTGGAAAAACACCCCGCAAATATTTTAGCAAAAGAAAAGGATACCGCATAGGTAATCCTTTTTATTTTGTTATTTACCCCAAAATTTCTTCGTATACTTTTATATCTTCTGGATCGGGACAATAGTAACTATCTAGCAATTCTTCAATATCTACCTTATTAGGTTTCCAACCTTCCATATGATTGTTAAGAACGCTAAACTTAATTATTTTAAATGCTTCCTTATTCGGAACATGCACATCTTGAATAGTTTGTGCTTCATCATCTATTTTTAGTTTGTAAGTCATATATATACTCAATTTATTTTGATGTCCTTTGACATTCTTTATTCTACTTTCTTTATAAAAAGCTTTGATATTAAATCCCCTTAAAACACGAAAACTATATAGACTAAAAGATATTATCTAAAAACTGA
>NZ_AYYU01000005.1 GCF_001436455.1 Lactobacillus jensenii DSM 20557 | reverse complement strand
GAGTTACTTGGGATTAGTGCTGGTGAAGTAGAAAATCCAAAAGAAGCAGTTGTTAAAAGTGTAAAATCTGTTTTATTTAGAATTTTAATTTTCTACGTTGGCGCAATTTTTGTAATTGTAACAATCTATCCTTGGAATCAGTTATCAAGCTTAGGTTCACCATTTGTAACGACTTTTGCTAAGGTGGGAATTACTGCGGCTGCTTCAATTATTAACTTTGTGGTTTTAACCGCTGCCTTGTCAGGTGCAAATAGTGGAATCTATTCATCAAGTAGAATGCTTTTCAAATTAGCCCATGAAGGTGATGCACCTAAGATGTTTGGCCATTTGTCTAAGCATATTGTTCCAAGTAAAGCAATTATGGGGATTTCATCAGGAATTTTCCTTGGTTTTGTATTGAATGTATTTGCATCTCAATTTAGCAAATCAACTGAAGATTTATTTGTTATCGTCTTCAGTTCATCTGTTTTACCTGGAATGATTCCTTGGTTTGTAATTTTACTTGCAGAATTACGTTTTAGAAAACATAATCCAGAATTGTTAAAGAATCATCCATTTAAGTTGCCACTATATCCATTTTCAAATTATTTTGCATTTGTAATGTTATTAGTCATTGTCGGCTTCATGTTTATTAACAATGAAACGAGAGTTTCTGTTATTGCAGGCTTATTAGTCATGATAGTAGCTGCAATTGTGTATATTTCAAGACATGGTTTGAAAGTAGGAGGAGATATTCATGGCAGAAAATAATGCACCAAAGTTAAAACGCTCGATGACTGCCGGCCAAATGGAAATGATTTCTCTTGGTGGAGCAATTGGAGTCGGACTTTTTATGGGGTCAACTTCAACTATTAAATGGACAGGTCCTTCTGTACTTTTAGCATATATTTTTGTTGGGCTTATTCTTTATATTGTTATGCGAGCATTAGGTGAAATGCTTTATGTTAACCCAGGGACAGGTTCTTTTGCCGACTATGCAACTGAATATGTGCATCCTTTAGCAGGTAATATGGCTGAATGGGCTGCTGTTTTTCAATATATTGTTGTTGGAATTAGTGAAGTTGTTGCGGCAACTGAGTATTTGAAGTTTTGGTGGCCAAAGACCCCGGCTTTACTCGTTGGAATCATTATTATTGGCTTCTTACTTTTAGCAAACTTGGCTAGTGCCAAGGCTTATGCTAGCCTTGAATTTTGGTTCTCAATGATTAAAGTAGTTACAATTGTCTTAATGATTATTGTTGGACTTTTAGTAATTTTACTTGGACTAGGTAACAATTGGAAACCTGTTGGCTTTAGTAATTTATGGAGTCATGGTGGGTTCTTCACTGGGGGCCTAAAGGGATTCATTTTTTCAATGTCAATTATTGTTGGTTCTTACCAAGGGATTGAATTAATTGGGATTAGTGCTGGTGAAGTAGCAAATCCTAAGGAAGCAGTAGTTAAAAGTGTAAAGTCAGTTTTATGGCGAATTTTAATTTTCTATGTTGGAGCAATTTTTGTAATTGTTTCTATCTATCCATGGAACCAACTTTCAGCTATTGGTTCACCATTCGTAGAAACCTTTACTAAAGTTGGGATTACTGGGGCAGCTTCAATAATCAACTTTGTTGTTTTAACAGCTGCTTTGTCAGGTGCTAACAGTGGGATTTACTCTTCAAGTAGAATGCTTTTTAAGTTGGCGAATGAGGGTGATGCACCAAAAATATTTGGAAAGATTTCTAAGAAGATTGTCCCAAGTAAGGCAATTGTGGGGATTACCTCTGGGATTTTGATTGGATTTGTATTGAACTTTATTCTTTCAACCATTAACAAGACTATGGATGAAATCTTTGTTATTGTTTACAGTTCATCTGTTTTGCCAGGGATGGTAGCCTGGTTTGTTATTTTGCTTGCTGAATATAAGTTTAGAAAACATAATCCAGAAATTATGAAAAAACACCCATTTAAGTTGCCACTATATCCATATTCAAATTTCTTTGCTTTTGCTATTTTAGTTTTAATTGTATTCTTTATGTTCTTAAATGATGAAACAAGAGTTTCAGTGACAGTTGGTGCCTTGGTATTATTAGCAAGTGCAACAGAATACTATTTCAGAAGAATGCATAAAAAGAATAAGTAAATAAAAAGCCATCTCAACTTGAGATGGCTTTTTTATGCAATTTAATTGTAGCTAACTAATCTTGATCTTGCTTTTTCCAAATTTCTCTAACAGCAGGGATGTTACCTAATTGCGTTAAGTTGTCCTTATCCATCACAATTAGATTGTTTTCACCCTTGGCTAAATCCTTAAATGCAGCAATACTTTGATTCTTAAAGTAATCATCTGGAGCATCAGCTAATGCAGCTTTTAATTGTTCTATTCGGTATTTTTCCGCATCTGCTTGGGTTTTAATTGCTTCTGCTTTAGCCTTTGCAGTGGCAACTAAGGCGTCATTTTTGGCCTTAGTAGTTAATTCGATATTACGAGCTTCACCTTCAGCCTTAGCAATTGTAGCAGTTTTTTCACGATCTGCAGTTAATTGCTTATCCATTGCACGTTGGATTTCTTTACTTGGAAGTAATTCATCAACGTTTACCCGGATTACTCGAATACCATAAACATTGGTTAAGTCGCCAATTGCATCAGCAGGTTGAGCGTTAATCTGACTAGTTGAACCTAAGGCATCATTTAAGTCCATTCGACCGATAATGTCACGCAAATGTCCCCGAACTAATTGAACCATTGACTCAACTGAGTCTGTGTTGTTGTAGAAGTACTTGAATGAATCAGTTACTTGGTAATTCAATGTCAAACTAGTTGAAACTTCAGCATTATCTTTGGTGATAATTGAATATTTACTAATTTCAAGGGGTTGAAGTGCGAGTGATACTTTACGAACTCGCTGAATTAATGGAATGATAAAAATTAGTCCCGCCTTTTCAGTTTTAGAATATTTTCCCCAAGTCTCCACTAAACCTTCATAATTTTGTGGCACAATTGAACAAGAAAAGATAATTAATACGACAACTATAATTGCAATTAATAGGGTTGAGATAGAAAATATCATTTTTTTATTCCTCCTTATGAGTATTTTATTATATTTATTTTAATTTGGACATCAATTAGTCTGAAATATGATAAGCTAGAAACATTGTAAATATAAGGAGCGATTTTATGGCGGTCTTAGAACAACCATATCTGGATTTATTAAAAAATATCATGGAAACAGGTCATGATAAAACTGATCGAACAGGAACAGGCACTCGATCAAAATTTGGAGCTCAGATGAGATTTGACTTATCTCAAGGCTTTCCTTTAGTTACTACTAAGAAAGTTCCTTTTGGTTTAATTAAAAGTGAACTTCTTTGGTTTTTAAGAGGTGATACCAATATCAAGTTCTTGTTAGAACATAAAAATCATATTTGGGATGAATGGGCCTTTAAGAATTGGGTTAATTCACCTGAATACCAAGGACCTGATATGAATGATTTTGGTCTTAGAAGTCAAAAAGATGCGGACTTTAAGAAGCTATATGATGAACAAATGAAGCTATTTACTGAACGCATATTGTCAGACGAAGCTTTTGCTGAAAAGTACGGTAATTTAGGTGATGTTTATGGTGCGCAGTGGCGCCACTGGAAAAAACGCTCTGGCGGCAGCATTGACCAAATTCAAGATGTTTTAAATCAATTACAAACTCACCCAGATTCAAGAAGAATGATTGTTTCTGCTTGGAATCCAGAGGATGTTCCAACAAGTGCACTGCCTCCTTGTCATACCTTGTTCCAATTTTATGTTGCAGATAATAAGCTAAGCTTGCAGCTTTATCAACGCAGTGGTGATATGTTCTTGGGTGTACCATTTAACATTGCATCATATTCACTACTTTTAAGTTTAGTTGCAAGACAAACTGGTTTTGAAGTGGGTGAATTTGTCCACACACTAGGCGATGCTCATATTTACAAAAACCACTTTGATCAAGTTGAAAAACAATTAGCACGCGATCCTTTTGATAGTCCAAAACTTTGGCTTAATTCAGCTAAGAAAAATATTTCTGACTTTGAAATGGAAGATATCAAGGTGCTGGATTATAAACATCATGGTGTTATTAAAGCACCAGTAGCTGTATAGGAGAAAAATATGATCAGTTTTGTCTGGGCTGAAGATAATCAGCATCAAATTGGCTATCAGGGACATCTTCCTTGGCATTTACCAGCTGATTTAGCACATTTTAAAGAAAAAACAATGGGCAAGACGATGGTGATGGGGAAGAACACTTTTCTCAGTTTGCCATTTGTTTTACCGAAGCGAAAGCACTTGGTATTAACACACGATGAAGCACTAATTGAGAAATTTCAAAATAACAGTCAAGTAGATTTTGTCACTTCTATGAAGCAATTAAGAGAGTACTTGTCCGCTCATAAAGAAGAACAGATAGCTGTTATTGGTGGTGTGAGTGTGTTTGAAGGATTGAAAGATATTGTAGATTGCCTTGAAAAAACCGAGATTGATGGAATTTTTAAGGCCGATACTACAATGCCAGCAATTGACTATTCAGCATTTAAATTAATAAAAAGAGAAACGTTTACAGCTGATGAAAATAATCCATATGATTACAGCTTTTTAACCTATCTTAGAAAGTAGGAAGTAGTTATGATAGAAAAGATTATTAGTCTGATTAAGTCAGACGATTTTCGTGAATTTGTGATTTATGGCTTTATTGGCGTATTTGGTCTGTTTATTGATTTTGGTTTATTTTGGCTGTTAACCAAGTTTACCGCTTTGCCAGTTGAAGTAGCTAACTTTATTAGTTCAAGTTGTGCTTTAGTCAATAACTTCTATATGAATACTTATTTGAATTTTCATGTTCGTGATCACTTGTTAAGTCGATTTATTAAATATTATATTATCGGCCAAATTACAACTTTAATTACCACAACTTGTTTATTTATTTTTGTAACTTTAATGCATCAAAATGAAATGGTTGTCAAAGTAATTTCAACATTTTTAGCAACTATGCTTCAGTTTGTTGTTAATAAAGTATTTACTTTCAAAAAAGAAGAATTGTAAGAAGCTGTAATAGGCTTCTTTTTTGATTAAATGATGGATATTGTAAGTGTTTTATTGGTATAATGAATAGTGAATTTTGTTTAAAGAAGGAAAAAAATGGATAAACTTTCAATTATCGTTCCTTGTTATAATGAGGAAGAATCAATCCCTTTATTTTATGATGCAGTCCAAAAAGTAGTAACTAAAATGGATATTGAACCTGAATATTGGTTTGTAAATGATGGTTCACATGATAATTCACTTTCAGAGATGAGAGCCTTACATGAAAAAGACGAAAAGCATGTTCACTATATTTCTTTTTCAAGAAACTTCGGTAAAGAAGCTGGATTGTTAGCTGGGCTTGATGCTGCAACAGGTGATTATGTAGTTGTGATGGATGTTGATTTGCAAGACCCACCAGAATTTCTACCAGAAATGTATAAGGAATTACAAAGTGGAGAGTATGACTGTATCGGAACACGCAGAGTGGACCGAACTGGCGAAGCGAAGATTAAGTCATTTTTAAGTGATATGTTCTACAAGTGTATCAATAAAATTTCTAACACAGAAATTGTTCCAGGTGCACGTGATTTTAGAATGATGACACGTCAAATGGTCGATGCAATTCTTTCAATGAGAGAATATAGCAGATTTTCTAAAGGAATTTTTTCTTGGGTAGGATTTAAGACCAAGTATCTTGATTACCACAATGTAGAAAGAGTTGCTGGAGAAAGTGATTGGTCAACTTGGCAATTGTTTAAATATGCTATGGATGGAATTAGTGACTTTTCACAAGCACCTTTAAGTTTGGCTGTTTGGACAGGTTCAGTAACTTCAGCAATTTCTGTGATTAGTATAATCTTTATTATTATTAGAAAGATTATGTCACCTATGAGTAGTATTTTTGGTTGGGCATCAATGGTTTCAATTATTCTTTTCTTAGGTGGAATTCAATTGCTATGTATTGGAATTGTCGGTAAGTATATTGGCAGAATTTATTTACAAGTAAAACATCGTCCAATTTATATTGTTAAAGAGAAAAAATAATCAAAAAGGTATTTAGCCTGAGTATCACAACAACTCGAGCTAAATACCTTTTTATGTTTTATGCAACTTGGCTTGTACCATCACTATAATTTAAATTATAGCCAGGTTGCACATTAAAAATATATACATTGAAATGAACCGTATTTTCGCCAGTCGACTGAGCCTCCATTTGAACTCCGCGTGCAAGTAATTCAGTTCCTCTAAAGATTGGAGTCACACGATACCGTACAAAATGATGCTTGGACTGCTTTACATAATTTGCAACTTCATTTTCATATTTGAGCATATCTGGATCATTTAATTGGCGGGTACCGGTAATTAAGTTCTTCCAATTATTGTTTTGTCCAGTAAGCTGATAGCCAATTAGGTGACAACGGTTATAGAGCCAGCCACCACTGATTTTTTTGTTATGCCAGCCAGTTGGATTAACATGTAATGGCTCACGCTTAGCTGTTGGCATTAAGCTTACATTAAGTAGAGCATTTGCCGCTGATGCACGATTTAAGTTATCTAAGTCACCATAACTTTGCCATGCGCCATTAGCTGTTGATAAATCTGACTTGGTAAATGATGGGTTATTATTATTGACAGTGATTATGTCTTTGCCACTATAATTTAAGCTGGCTAAATTAGCACTAGCAGTTTCTGTTTTTGCTGAATCAGTTTGAGCAGTTTTTCCTAACTTTTTAAGGGCCTTTTTATAATCCCTGATTTGAGTTTTTAACTCTTGAATATCATCAGATAGTTCAGAATTTTCATCATCCAGTTGATCTGATTTTTTAACTTCACTTTTATCATATTTGACTTTAGTAATAACTTTTGGCTTTTGACTTTCTTGTGTAGAATTAAGGTTGCCATTAATTCCAGCTCCAAAAAATAAAATGGTGAGTAAGATAGAAATTAATAACTTTTTATTTTTCATTATCTTTTAGCCCTTCTATATCCAGCTGCAATAGCCTCTTGCTCAGAATTAAAATACACTGCATTTGCGCTATTCATTCTGTAACCAGCTTGACCTGGAACATGATAAATTTTTGAATGTGCATTTCCAACTATTCTTCCAGTAGTTGCAGTATTCAAGTCGCCTTGATTAGTTTTGCTAGTGTTTTGTTTTGGCTCTTGAGCCTTAGCCTGAGCAATTGAGCTACTTTCTGCTTCAGCTTGAGCCTTAGCTGCAGCTTTACTAGATTGAGCTTCTTTTGAACTGGCGATTGCGTCAGATTCTTCTTCAGCGCTAGAAACTTGTTCTTTTAGTTGATTTGCTTGTTCTTGTAAGCTAGACTTTTCAGCACTTAAACTTTCATTAGCGGCCTTATTGCTGGAAAAATTATCAGCCTTAACTTTTTTCACAAGATAATGTGTTGTCGGTTTAGTGGTAGGGTGAGTAGTAACAGCCAACCCTAATGCTGAAATGCTAAAAACTACCGCATAAATTCTAATAGAATGTGGTTGAGCTTTAAATAACCACTTTTTGGCTATGAAATAGCCAATAATGGATAAAAATATCCATAAGAAAAAATTTCCCATAATTAAACTCCCTTTTTCTAAATTAAGCACAAAAATAATTTTCCCGAATTTTAGAAATTATTGCAATATTTTTTGGTAAAATAAAAAGGCCTCAAGGGCCTTTAAATATATGATTATTTATTTTTTAATAAATCACGAATTTCTCGTAAGTATTCTTGCTCTGGAGTAGGACCAGCTGGCTTTTTTTCAGGTTTTGGCATTAACTTGTTAACACTCTTTACAATTAAGAATACTACAAATGCAATAATTAAGAAATTAATTATAGAATTGATAAAGCTACCAAATTTAAAACTAGCTCCGCCAACTTTAAGAATAAGGTTAGATAAATCAATCTTACCTAAAAATAATCCTAAAAATGGATTCAATAAGTTAGTTACTAATGAGTTGACAATTGAAGTAAACGCAGATCCAATAATTACACCAACTGCCAAATCTAAAACGTTACCTCTTGAAATAAAATCCTTAAATTCTTTAATCATATTTACCTCCTATTAAAAATTATATTAATCAAAATAAATTAATATTTCAAACAAATTTTTCTTGACATGATTAGAGAAACATTATAATCTAGTATCAACAAATTTAATTAATTAATCTTGATCTTGAATAGCAGAGTAGTTGAAGTAATTTCATGATTTAGAGAGCTCCGTTAGGTGAAAGGGAGACTTGAGTCTTTGATGAATATGGGCTAGGAATGATCACTAATGGCGATATTTAGTCATTAGCGGGGTTGCTCTCGTTAACAAAGCAAGGTATTTCTAGAGATACTTATTGAGGTTTACTATGTAAGTAGTAGACGAATTAAAGGTGGTAACGCGAGCACTCGTCCTTTTGGGATGAGTGCTTTTTTGTTTGAAGAAAGAGGTTTTATAAAATGAAAAAAAAGCGGAGAAAGAATCGAATTATTGCTAGTATATTTGCTATCTTTTTGCTAGTTGCAGGATATTTTAGTTTTGTTTATCAAGCACCAAAAGAAAATACTAAGACTGTCACTATTGGTGTTGTTGGCCAAACTAAAGAAGACGCTAAAATCTGGGATAGTGTAGCAAAAGCTGCAAAAGCAAAATATGGTATTACCATTAAGATTAAGAATTTTACTGATTACAATCAGCCTAATAAGGCCTTGCTAAATGGTGATATTGATTTGAATGCCTTTCAACATTTTGCATTCTTAGATGCATGGAACAAGGCTAATAAGGCAAATGTTGTTTCAATAGGTAAAACTATTATTGCTCCAATTCGCCTTTACTCATTGAAATATAAATCAATTAAATCCTTGCCAGAAGGAGCAACTATAGCAGTACCAAATGATGCATCTAATGAATCACGTGCGTTATACGTTCTCAAAAATGCTGGGTTGATTAAACTTAAGAGTGGGAAAAAAATTGTTAGTGTTGCAGATATTACTTCTAATCCGAAAAAATTACAAATTAAGGAAGTTGCAGCTGATCGAGCTGGTAGAATTATCAAATCTGTCGATGCTGCTGTAGTAAACAACTCTTATGCTGCCCCAGCAGGGCTAGGTGATAAGCAAACAATCTATGTTGAACCTGTTAACAAAGATAGTGAGCAATGGATTAACTTGATTGCAGCAAGAAATAGCGATAAAAATAAGCAAATTTATCTTGATGTAGTTAAGGCTTACCAAACAAAGAAGACTAAAGAATTAGTTAAAAAGTATTATGGAAATACTGAATTAACTGGTTGGGATATCAAGATTAAATAGGAGGCAAATATGAGCATTATCGAATTAAATAATATCTCTGTTACCTTTAAACAAAAGAAAGAAACTATTAAAGCTGTAGATGGTGTAACTTTAAAAATTCAAAAAGGTGATATTTTTGGAATTCTAGGTTTCTCTGGAGCTGGAAAGTCAACTTTAGTTAGAACAATTAACTTGCTGCAAAAACCAAGTGCAGGTGATGTAATTGTTCAAGGTACATCATTTGTCAAAAATGGCCAAGTCGCTATTTCAGGGAAAGAATTGCAAAAACGCCGCCGTAAAATCGGAATGATTTTTCAAAGCTTTAATCTTTTAAATGAAACAAGTGTCTTAGAAAATGTGGCATTTGCTTTGCGTCATAGTAACTTATCTGATGAAGAAATTGAAGAAAAAAGTTTGCGTCTACTTGAATTAGTTGATTTAAAAGAAAAGGCTGACTTTTATCCAAGTCAATTATCTGGTGGGCAAAAACAACGTGTGGCTATTGCTCGTGCTTTAGCTAACGATCCAGAAATTTTATTATCAGATGAAGCTACAAGTGCTCTTGATCCTCAAAATACTAACCAAATTCTTGACTTGTTAAAGAAATTAAACAAAGAATTGGGTTTAACAATTGTTTTAATTACTCACCAAATGGAAGCTGTGAAGAAGATTGCCAATCGCGTGGCAGTCATGGAACATGGTCACTTAATTGAAGAAGGAAGCTTAAAGCAAATTTTCTTAGAACCAAAAAAGGAATTAACAAGAAACTTTGTTGGGGGCTCTTCCGCTGCAATTTCAACTCTTAATAAACTTAACTTGGATAAATTATCTGAAAATGAAGCTATTTATCAACTTACTTATTCTTTAAGTAACGTAACTAAGTCGATTATTATCGAATTGTATTCAAAACTTGGTGTTGAAGTAAGTATGCTGTATGGAAATGTTGAACTTTTGAATGAAGAACCAATTGGGACCTTGGTTGTCTTGTTAAAAGGTGATCTTGAAAAACAAAAAGCAGCTCGAGAATTTTTAGCTCAAGAAAATGTATTGGTAACTAAACTTGATGAAAGGGGACAAGTAAATGATTAATTTATTACAACAATATTTGCCTAATGTCTTTTCTCTTGGTTGGAGTGGGGATGCAGGTTGGGGAACTGCAATCTTTCAAACTTTGTTTATGACATTTTGGTCAGCTATTTTTGGTGGATTTTTAGGACTAATTTTTGGTGTAATTTTAGTCTTAACTGAAGAAGGCGGAATCTTAGCAAACAAGTTTTGGTATAACTTAGCTGATAAAATCGTTTCAATTTTTAGAGCAATTCCCTTTGTAATTCTTCTTGCCTTTATTGCACCTGTAACTCAAAAAATTGTTGGTACACAAATTGGTATAAAAGCAGCTCTTGTTCCATTAACTCTAGGAGTTTTTCCATTTTATGCTCGGCAAGTTCAAGTTGCCCTTAAAGGAATTGATCCAGGTAAAATTGAAGCAGCTTTATCTCTTGGTGCGACTACTAAAGATATTATTTTTGAAATTTATTTAAAAGAAGCAAGAAGCGAATTGATTCGTGTATCTACTGTGACGGTTATTTCACTTATTGGATTAACTGCAATGGCTGGGGCTGTCGGAGCCGGTGGTCTAGGTAATACTGCAATTTCTTACGGTTATAATCGCTTTAATAATGATGTTACTTTAGTAGCAACTATTTTAGTTATTATTTTAATTTTTATTACTCAAGTTGTTGGTGACTTGCTAGCAAATAAATTTAACCATCAAGTTCGTTAATTTTTTCTCAAAGTTCTTGTGTTTTTGTACAAGGACTTTTTTAATAGAGGTATAGCTTTGTTCAAATATTTCAAAATATCTCTAGTTTTTTTGAATATTTAAACAAGATAGGTGTATAATAAAGCTGTTAGCGCTATCAAAAAGCTAAATTTCAGTAAGGAGATTATTTAAAATGGCTGAACAAGAATACAGAATTGAAAGCGATACTATTGGTCCTGTTAAGATTCCTAAGGAAGCATTATGGGGTCCACAAACTGAAAGAAGTCGCAATAACTTCCCAAGTGGTGAATTAATGCCACTTCAAATTATCCGTGCCTTCCTTCACTTAAAGAAGGCTGCTGCACAATCTAACGTTGAAGTTGGGGATGAACCTGAAGAAAAGGGTAAGGCAATTGAAGATGCAATTGACCACTTGCTTTCATTAAGTGATGGAGAATTACGTAAGGACTTCCCACTTCACGTTTTACAAACTGGTTCAGGTACTCAAAGTAATATGAACGTTAACGAAGTTGTTGCCAACTTAGCTAACAAGCTTCACCCAGGTCTTAACATTTTACCTAACGATGATGTTAACCGTGGTCAATCATCAAACGATACTTACCCAACTGCAATGAACATTGTTGCTGTTGAAGCAATTGATAAGCTTGAACTTGCAATTGAACATCTAATTAACGAATTAAAAGAAAAGCAAAACAAGTACTGGAAGACTGTTAAGGTTGGTCGTACCCACCTTCAAGACGCAACTCCACTTACTTTTGGTCAAGAAGTTTCCGGCTACATTTCAGCATTAAAGCATGACTTAGCATACATTCGTCAATTAAAGCCAACTTTATACGAATTAGCTATTGGTGGTACTGCTGTTGGTACTGGTTTGAATGCTGCACCAGGTATGACTGAGAAGATTGCCGGTAAGCTTTCAAAGGTTTACGGTCATGAATTCAAAGTTGATACTAACAAATTCTGGGGCTTAGCTCACCACTCAGGTATTGACGTAATGCACGGCGCACTTAAGACTTTAGCAGCTGATATGTTTAAGATTGCTCAAGATATTCGTTTCTTAGCTTCAGGTCCAAGAGCTGGTTACAACGAATTAAACATTCCTGCAAACGAACCAGGTTCATCAATTATGCCAGGTAAGGTTAACCCAACTCAAGCAGAAGCAGTAACTATGGCAGCCGCAAAGGTATTTGGTAACGACACTACTATTACCTTTACTGCATCACAAGGTAACTTCGAAATGAACGTATACAAGACTGTGATGATTGCAGCCTTCCTTGATTCTTGTGACATTTTAACTGGTACAATTACTGGTTTTGCTGATAGAATGATTCATGGCTTAACTGTTAATGCTGACCGGATGGATGACTTACTTGAAAACTCACTTATGACTGTTACTGCTTTGTCACCACACATTGGTTACCACGAAGCAGCAACTATTGCTCAAACTGCTGACAAGGAAGGTACAACCTTACGTGAAGCAGCACTTAAGTCTGGTAAAGTTACCGAAGAACAATACGATGAATGGATGGACTTACTCAAGATGACTAACATCGACCGTAGTAAGCCAGAAGACTAATTAAAGGAGAATTCTTGATGGCGAAATTTGTTTTCACACCAAAAGATAGTTCTGAAATTGCTGAAAGTTATGATGCAGTTATTGTTGGTGCTGGTGGTACTGGTTTAACTGCAGCAATGCAAGCACATGAGTTAGGCTTAAAGGTTGCCGTCTTTGAAAAAAATGAAGGCTTAGGTGGTAACACTAATAAAGCTTCTTCAGGTATGAATGCTTCTGAATCAAATGTTCAATTTGCCCAAGGTATTATTGATAATAAAGAAGACTTTTACAAAGAAACTTTAAAAGGTGGCGGTTTGTTAAACGACCGTGACATGTTAAGATACTTTGTTGATCACTCAGCTGTTGCTATTTCTTGGCTTGAAGATCACGGTATTGACTTAACTGACTTAACCATTACTGGTGGTATGAGCAAAAAGCGTGCTCACCGTCCAGCTTCAATGGCTCCAGTTGGTGGCTACTTAGTTACTGGTTTACTTAAGAAGATTCAAGAAGAAGATATTCCAGTCTTCAACAAGGCTAAGGTTACTAAGCTTGTTCAAACTGGTAAGGCTGTTACTGGTATTGAAGTAGAAACAGAATCAGGCCTTAAGAAAGTTGCTGCTAAGGCGGTTTTGCTTGCTTCTGGCGGTTTTGGTGCTTCAAAAGAAATGATGAAGAAATACCGTCCCGACTTAGTTGACTACAAGACTACTAACCAAGCAGGTGCTACTGGTGACGGTTTGAAACTTGCTGAAGCAGTTGATGCTCAACTTATGCAAATGGAATATGTTCAAGTTCACCCAACTGCTCAAACTGATGGTGCCCGTACCTTCTTAATCGGGGAAGCTGTCCGCGGTGAAGGTGCTATCTTAGTTAACCGTGCTGGTAAAAGATTTGTTAACGAACTTAACACTCGTAAGATTGTTTCAAACGCAATTACTGGCTTAAATGAAGATGGTGCATACTTAATCTTTGACCAGGGTATTCGTGACCATGTTAAGGCGGTTGAATTCTACGATGCAATTGGTTTAGTTAAGCATGGTGCAAGTTTAGCAGAATTAGCTAGTGAAATTGGCGTGGATAGCAGTAACTTAGAAGCTACTGTAAAGACTTGGAACGAAGCAGTTAAGGCTGCTGATGATAGTGAATTTGGTAGAACTACTGGTATGGATCGTGGAATTGAAAAGGGACCATTCTTTGCTATACACGTTCACCCAGCAATTCACTACACTATGGGTGGTATCCACATCACTCCAGAAACCAAGGTACTTGACACTAACGGTAATGTTATTACTGGTCTTTACGCTGCAGGTGAAGTATCTGGCGGACTTCACGGAAACAACAGAATTGGTGGTAACTCAATTGCTGAAACTGTTATTTTCGGTCGTCAAGCAGGTATTCAAATGGCCAAGTTTATCCGTGAAAATTAAAAATCATATTTTATAAGAGGAGTCTATTTTAGACGCCTCTTATTTTTATAAAAGTTAAAAAACAAAGATAAATTTGAAAAAAGTAAAATAAAGAGGCCAATCAATACTGGCGAACCCGAATAAGGCTCGTACTTGGAAATAGGCATTTGCCTATCAGGAGGGAATTTTTATGAAAAATTTGGCTAAGGTAAACTACCGTGGGTTTATCGTGCCAGTTGTTGTTGGAGTCTTACTTTGGCTTCTAACAGCAGTTAGACCAACTGGAATTAGTGTTTCTGGTTGGCATTTGTTTGCAATATTTTTAGCAACAATTATTGCATGTATCACCAAACCTCTCCCCATTGTCGGAGTCGCTATTATTAGTTATGTCTTAATTTTGCTAACTGGCTTAGTCAAGATGAAATTTGCACTTACTGCGTTTGCAGATTCAACTCCGTGGATGATTGCCATGGCATACATGATTGCACGTGGTTTTGTAAAAACTGGTTTGGGAAGAAGGATTGCCTTAATTTTTGTACGTAATTTTGGTAAAAAAACATTGGGATTAGGCTATTCACTTTCATTAATTGATTTATTAGTTGCACCTGCAACTCCTAGCAATACAGCACGGTCAGGTGGTATTGTATTACCAATTATTCAATCTTTATCCGAGACTTTTGGCTCAAAGGTTGGGGATGGTACAGAAAAGAAAATTGGCTCATATCTGGTTTATAATGAATTTCATGCCAATACAATTTCATCTTCTTTTTTTATGACAGCTTCGGCCCCAAATGTTGCAGCAGTCGGACTTGCAGAAGCAAATGGCGTTCATATTTCGTGGTTTGAATGGTTATTTGCGGCACTTGTTCCTGGTTTGATAGCGTTTTTAGTTGTTCCATTCATTATTTATAAGATGTATCCACCAGAAATTAAAGAAACCCCTAATGCTAAGCAGTGGGCGGATCATGAGCTTGAAAAAATGGGTAAGATGACAATAGCTGAAAAGTTGATGCTGACAATTTTTGTGCTTGCTTTGGCTTTATGGATGGTTTCAAGTTTTATTGGATTAGATGCAACTTTAGTTGCTTTCTTGGCAGTTGCTTTACTATTACTTTCTGGAATTTTAACAACAGATGATTTGTTGCATGAAACAGGTGCTTGGAATGTTGTTGTTTGGTTATCGATTTTAATTTTTATGGCTAGTCAATTGAGTGTCCATGGTGGTGTTATCCATTGGTTACAATTGTTTATTAAGCATTCCATTAAAGGGATGAATCCCATGCTAGTAATGGCTATCTTGGTATTAGTATATTTCTATACACATTACTTTTTTGCTAGTGGAACAGCTCATGTTGTTGCAATGTATGCTCCATTTTTACTTATTGCACAAGGCGAGGGTGTGCCAGTAATGTTTGCAGCTATCATGCTTGGAATTACTGGTGCAATTTATCAATCAACAACGCATTATTCTTGTGGGCCTGCTACAGCTTTGTTTGCATCTGGTTATGTTAAGCAAACAGATTGGTGGAAAATGAGTTTTGTTTTGGGTTTGTTTTATCTTGTCCTTTATGGTGTAATCGGTGGTATTTGGATGAAAATTATTGGTCTTTAAGTTTATTTGAATATTTAAATAAGAGTAATTCACTTTTTATAAGTTGAATTGCTCTTATTTATTTTATGAATGTGAAACTTTTAACTATAAAAAATCGCTATCATAATATATTTGTTGAAAACGTTTAATTAGTTGAAAAAATAGGATATTTTTTAAAATATTTAAAAATAAAGCAAAAAATAGTGTATAATAATTGTGCAATGCTTAGCAAGCGAAGAACCACTTACTACTTTGCGAGTTTGTTAACGGGAAGAACTTTTCCCAGGAGGATTTTTTATGAAACATTTGGAAAAGGTGAACTATAAAGGCTTCATCATTCCAATTATTGTTGGTTTGA
This sequence comes from Lactobacillus jensenii DSM 20557, assembly GCF_001436455.1. Lineage (GTDB taxonomy): Bacteria > Bacillota > Bacilli > Lactobacillales > Lactobacillaceae > Lactobacillus > Lactobacillus jensenii. Next base: position 76,118 of record NZ_AYYU01000005.1, on the reverse strand, counting down.
TTTTCTGGTTCACGACTCCTATTCGTCCTGCAGGAGTTACTGTACAAGCATGGCACATGTTAGCAATTTTCTTAGCAACAATTATGGGCTGTATTTTTAAGCCACTTCCAATTGCTGCTACTACTTTAATTGGTTACACTTTAACTGTTTTCTTAGGTTTAGCTCCAATTAAGGATGTAATTGTTAAAGGTCATACTGTTGACGCATCTGCTTTAACAGCATTTTCAAATTCTGCTGCTTGGCTCATTGCGATGGCATTTATGTTATCAAGAGGTATCATTAAGACTGGTCTTGGTAAAAGAATTGCCTTTTACTTCATTGAGTGGTTTGGTCATAAGTCATTAGGTTTAGGTTATGCAGTTGCTGCAATTGACTTAGTTGTTAGTCCTGCAACTCCATCTAACACCGCTCGTGCTGGTGGTATTGTCTTTCCACTAGTAGAATCATTAGCTGAAAATTTTGATTCTAAACCAAACGATCCAAGTCGTAAGAAGATGGGGGCATTTTTAACTTTCGTTGAATTCCATGCCAACTTAATTACTTCTATGCTTTTCTTGACTGCGATGGCACCTAACTTAGTTGCTGTTGAATTAGCTAAGGCATTAGGAGTTAACATCACTTGGATTGGCTGGTTCGAAGCTACTTGTGTTCCTGCACTTATTGCTTTATTGGTTGTCCCATTCTTTATTTATAAGATGTATGGTCCTGAAATTAAGGAAACACCTAATGCTAAGGAATGGGCTAGTGCAGAATTGAAGAAGATGGGTAAGTTATCAGCTCCTGAAATGTGCATGGCTGGTATATTCCTCTTAACTTTAATTTTATGGATGCTTTCAAGTTCAATTAAACTTGATGCAACTTTGATTGCCTTTATTTCAATGTCACTTCTTTTACTTACTGGTGTTTTATCAAACGACGACTTCTTAACTGAAAAGGGTGGCTGGAACGTATTAGTTTGGCTTTCAATTTTAGTTTACATGGCAAACCGCTTAACTAAGTTCGGCTTCATTAAATGGCTTTCAGATACTATTTCTAAATCAGTTGGTCACGAAAGCTGGATTATGGTTGTAATTATTTTAGGTATCTTACTATTCTACACTCACTACTTATTCGCTAGTGCGACTGCCCACAACACTGCAATGTACGGCCCATTCTTAGCTGTTGCTTTAAGTGCTGGTGCACCAAAGATGACTGCAGCAATGTTTTTAGCAATGTTTTCAGCAATCATGGCTTCAACTACACACTATGCAAATGGTCCTGCATCAGTGTTAGCAGGTAGTGGCTACGTTGAACAAGGTGAATGGTGGAAGATGAATTTCATTCTCGGTTTGTTCTACATCGCTTTCTTTATTGTCTTTGGTTTGGGCTGGATGAAGATTATTGGATTATGGTAATTAATTGATTTTTAAAGTAAGACATACTTGGTATGGCTTACTTTTTTGTTCAAATAAGTAAAAATATAGTAAAATTAATTACTATGACAAGTATTGCAAAGAAAGAGAATGATAATGAAAAGATTTTGGGATAAGTTGGGATTGGCTGGGATAGTAGTACTTTGGATTATTGGGATAATTAATTTATCTTTTTTCAATATTGTAAAAGCTGACGTACAGTCTGTTAATGCGAAAGCTGCTTTTATGATGGATGAAAAAACAGGGCAGATTCTGTATCAAAGAAATGCAACTAAGAAATATGCTGTAGCTTCATTAACTAAGATTTTGACGTTAGCGGTAATAATGGAAGATATTCATAAGCATAAACTCGATTGGGATCAAGAAATTCAAATCAGTAAAGATGTAGCAAAAGTAGCAGATGATTGGCACTTTTCAAATGTTCCGTTAGTTTATAATGAACGGTATACTGTTCGTTCACTCATTGAATCTATGATGATTGTTTCAGCAGATGGCAGTACAGAGGCTTTAGCACTAGCGGATGCTGGTAGTGTAGCTGCTTTTAATTACAAAATGAAAGTTGTCGCAAAAAGAGCAGGTGTCAAAAATCCTGAAATTTATAACATGATTGGCTTATCAAATGGGGAATTAGGCGACTTAAAGCTACCTAAAATTGATGATAATCAAGAAAATCAGTTTTCAGCTAAAGACATGGCCTTGGTTTCCAAATATTTGATAGATAAGTATCCTGAAGTTCTAAACATTACTAAAACTAAGTATGCAAACTTTAAAATTAGGCAAGATAATGAAATGAAGATGGAAAATATCATCTATATGCTAGAAGGAATGGGTTATGGTCCTAAAAAAGGTACTATGGATGGACTAAAGACTGGAAAAACAGATGCAGCTGGCTATTGTTATGTAGGAACAGGAACTTTTGATAACCGTAGAGTAATCACAGTAGTCTTAGATGTGCCAGGAGAATATAGTAATCAATTTATTCAAACTAATAACATGATTGATACAGTATTTGATAAATATCAGTTAGTTAAGGTTGATAAAAATAACTTACCCAAAAAGTATCAAAAGATAACAATTACTAGCAAAAAACAAAAAAAGAAAATTTCAGTTGTACCTGAAAAGGATTCTGCCCTTTGGCTTCAAAAAAAACAAAACTTATCAAGTTTAACTCCTAAATTAATAGTAAAAGAGCAAAATAAAGTTAAAAAAGGTAGCATAGTTGCTAAATTAGTTTATAAACTAGATAAACGAAATTCAGTAAAAATAAACTTGATAAGAAAATAAAAAAAGGATTCATAGAATCCTTTTTTATTATGAACGCTAGGAGTTGTAAAATGATGAATATTTTAGAAGATGGAGAATCTGTAACAATTTACGATGTTCTTAAAAATAAAGATCAAAGGGTAGAATTACAAAATAAATTAGTTCTTGAAAATAAGAATTGGACAATTATTGGGGCTAAATTAAATATTCCTGGTCCAATTAAGAACAACTTGATGATAGAGAACTTTTTTAAATATGAATTGGTTAAATTTGAAAGTAATGCCCCTTTTGTTCTTACTCTTGAAGGAAATTTCTTGAAAAAGAAAACTGGACCTGAATATTTTTATTTAGCCCAAGAAAAACCTGTTAATGTTAAGGAGTATTGTATAGATTTCGAACAAGAAAACAAAGCAAGACGATTATTTGACTTAGATGTACATTATTTTAAAAATAATCAAATAAAGGATTTGGGTCGTGCTGAATTAGGAATATTAGGAAGAGGATGTTTAATTTGTGGAAAGCCAGCAAAGGAATGTGCTCGTTCACGAGCACATTCAGTAGAAGAATTACAAAAACAAATTTCTGAATTAATTATCCAAGAATTATCTTTTTGAATATTTAAAAAAATATGCAATTATTTGTAATTTTTAAAAACAAGTGTTAGTATTTAGCATGTGAAAGAAATGTAGCAGAAAAGAAAGAGGCTTTAAAATGGCTGAAGGAAAGAAAGTAAAATTCTCCTACGATAAATTAAACATGCTTTGTATGGATGCTTTCCAAAAGTTGGGCTTTAATGAACAGAAAGCACGTATTATTACTGATGTATTATTAACAGCTGATTTGTATGGAATTCAAAGTCACGGAATGCAAAGAATGGTTCGTTACTATAAAGGAATTCAAAAGGGTACAATGAAGGTAGATGCAGAACCGGAAGTAATCTTTGAAACTCCAATTTCAGCTGTTGTTGATGGCCATAATGGTATGGGACAACTTAATGGTCACTTTGCTATGGATTTAGCTATCAAGAAGGCTAAGGAAGTTGGTGTGGGAATTGTCACTGTTCGCAATTCTAACCACTACGGAATTGCTGGTTATTATGCCAAAATGGCCGCAAAAGAAAATATGCTTGGCTTCTCATGTACTAACAGTGAAGCAATCATGGTTCCAACTTATGCTTCAAAAGCGATGATTGGTTCAAATCCGCAAGCTTGGTGCGTTCCAGCTGATCCATATGACTTCTTATTTGACGCCTCAACTACTGTTGTTACTCGTGGTAAGCTTGAAATGTACAATAAGCTTGGCAAGAAGTTACCTGACGGCTGGGCTTTAGATAAAGATGGTCAACCTACCAATAACGCTGGCGAAGTTTTGTCAAATATTGTTGGCCACGTTGGCGGTGGAATTATGCCACTTGGTGGCAATACTGAAGAACTTGGCTCACACAAGGGTTATGGTAATGGTATGGTTGCCGAAATCTTTTCATCAATTTTGTCACAAGGTTTGACTAGTGACTTGGTTATGAAAGATGGTAAGGCTGGTACTTGTCACGGCTTTATGGCTATTAATTTAGCAAGTTTTGGTGAACCTGAAGCAATTAAGAAGCACTTCTCAGAATATTTACAAGCTTTGCGTGACGCGCCAAAGGCTGCTGGTCAAGAGCGGATTTATACTCATGGTGAAAAGGAAATGGCTGCAATTAAAGACCGTAAGGAAAATGGTATTCCAGTTATCGATAAGACCATGACTGAAGTTTATGACTTATGCCAATACCTTGATTTGGACTTCACTAAGTACTTTGGGGATTATGTTCCACCTAAGGCAGACAATATGTTTACAGGAAACTATTAATTATAGTAAATAAGGAGTTTTTATAATGAGTAAAGTTTTATTAGTCGGTGACGGTGCAGTTGGTTCAACTTTTGCTAACGATTTATTGCAAAACACTAACTTAGATGAATTGGTAATTTGTGACGTTGTGAAAGACCGTCCATTAGGTGATTCAATGGACTTAGAAGACATCACTCCATTTACTGGTAGCGTTAATGTTCATGCTGGTGAATACAGCGATGCAAAAGATGCTGATATTGTTGTAATTACTGCAGGTATTCCACGTAAGCCAGGTGAAACTAGACTTGATCTTGTTAACAAGAACGTTAAGATTTTAAAGAGTATTGTTAAGCCAGTTGTTGATTCTGGCTTCAATGGTATTTTTGTTGTTAGTGCTAACCCAGTTGATATTTTGACTACCTTAACCCAAAAGTTATCTGGTTTCCCTAAGAACAAAGTTATTGGTACTGGTACTTCACTTGACTCAGCTCGTTTACGTGTTGAACTAGCTAAGAAGCTTAATGTTAAGGTTGAAGATGTTAATGCTTATGTTTTAGGTGAACATGGCGATACTTCATTTGAAAACTTCGATGAAGCAACTGTTGCTGGTAAGGCTTTAACTTCATATTCAGAAATGACACCAGAAGTTTTAACTGCAATTGAAAGTGACGTCCGTAAAAAGGGTGGCGAAATCATTGCAAAGAAGGGTGCTACTTTCTATGGTGTTGCCATGATGCTTGCTCAAATTGTGAAGGCAGTTTTGGAAAATAAAGAAATTTGCTTACCACTTTCTGCCCCAATTACTGGTCAATATGGTATCAAACACGACCTTTACCTAGGTACTCCAACTGTAATCAATGCCAATGGTATCAGTCATGTAATTGAAGCTGAATTATCTGATAAAGAATTGAGCAAGATGAAGAATTCAGCTGACAAGATGCAAGAAGTATTAGCTGGTGTAGCTAAATAAATGTTAGAATGACTAGTAATGCTAGTCATTTTTTTGTGAGGTAATTATGGAATTTAAAACAAGTGATCACGTGACTCTGCACTATACAGATACTCAAACTGATTTACCGGCTTTAGTTTGTTTACCAGGAATTGGAGCAAGTGGGCAACTATTTAAAAGAATGGTTGAACTGTTGCAAGATAAGTATCGGGTATTAGTACTTGATCCAAGAAATCAAGGCCTGAGTCAACGAACTTATAAGGGACAAAGAATGAGTCGACATGCCCTTGATTTGGAAGAATTTTTAGCTAGTCTTAACTTAAATAATGTAATTGCAGTAGGTAATTCAATGGGGGCAAGCACCTTGTTTGCCTATGCGTCTTTATTTGGTAAGGGAAGACTAGCTGCTATGGTTGACTTAGACCAACCACCAAAGATGATTAATGATGACAGCTGGAACTTTGGCTATCAAGACTTAAACTGGGATAATTTTCCAATTTCTTTGAAATATCATGATACAGTTCATGCTAACTATGTTAGAGTTGATCCTGATATTGCCACTCCTGTTAAGCTTGAGCGGCAAGAGCATCCCTATGATGAAGAGGCCAATTACAAATTCTTGTGCGACCATGCTTTCCAAGATTGGCGCGATGTGGTGATGGATTTATCAATTCCGTTACTTGTCTTGGCAGGTGAGAAGTCGCCATACTTTAATTGTGAATTTGCACAGGCCATGACCTATATTAATGATAAGATTGAAAGTCATGTCATTAGCGAATGCGGTCATATTTTGCAAGCTGAAAAACCTGAAGAGACAACAAAAGCCATCCTCTCATTTCTTAAGAAGAATGGCTTGTAATTAGTTGAATTTTTCTGCTTCTTGTAAAAGTTTATTTGCAATTGCTTCATTAATAACTAAATGAGTAATCAAATGAGTTCGAAGCGCACCTAAAAGTGAGTGCGTTTTGAACTTATTTTTTACAATGGCAAAACGAATTGGAGTATTTAACAAATCTTCACGCTTAATACCTGATAATTTGGCCTCAACACTTTCAAAGATTTGTCCATTAATGTCATATGCACGACCAAAAATCATACCAGCAACTTTATTTTGATCAACTCCAGAGAAAATTTGATCTTGCAATTTGCCCCAAACACGATTAGATTCCATACTTGCAAGGGTACCAACACCAGTAAAGACTAAGTCAAGGTGTTGGTATTTTTTATGTAACTCTTCAATTGCAGGCTCTTTTTCCATTAAATCATGGGCTGTTTGATTAAGTATGTATAAAGGAATTGGTAAAACATATGATTTAGCTTCAAATTTTTCTGCGGCACGTTGAATTAATGAATAGTTCGCATGAGGTGTATCAGTTCTTAAACTCATCCCAGCTAATTGAACAAATGATAAGTCGGGACGTTTAATTTCATCAAAGTGGACAATCGTATCTAGGACGGTTGTTCCCCAAGTAAGTCCAATTTCATTAGCTGCTTTTGAATAATTCTGAATTTGATGAGCTGCAAAATCAACGATTTGCTCATTATCATGACTAGTTGTATCTCGATCTTTCAAAACGAAGGCTTCCTTTAAGCCAAATAAGTTTCTAAGGTTCGTTTCAAGCTGATTATTACGTTTGACGCTTGATTTAATACTGATATGAACAACACAACTTGCCTCTGCTTCTTCAAGAGCTTTAGCGATTAGGTAACGTGAAAGGTTGTATTTTTGTGATATTTGCGTAATTGGTAACTTACTTAGATAATAATCACGCGCAATATCAGCAAGTTGGGAATTATCGTAACTTTCTACCATATAATCATCTCACTTAATTTCTATTAGTTTCATTATAACGCTTATGGAGAAAAATTTTTTCTTGTAACTTTTTTAATTGTAACAGATATTTTTAATTTTTAAAAATATAAGGATTAATTTGAAATTTTTAAAATAAAGAATTATACTTACATTGTAACTTAGTTAATTGTTGCACAAGGGAAAGGAGGCAGCAGATTGGATAAAGTTGTTGATCTTTATCTAAGTGATCCAGCTACCAAACAACGCTGGATTAATTTCTTAGAAAAGTTAGATTTGCATAATTTTTCGGAAAGAGAAGTTGCCGTTATTGATCATACTTTAGGTCTGATTGATGAAGATGGTAATTTAGTTGGAACAGGAAGTGTTGCTGGCAACGTATTAAAGTATATTGCAGTTTGCAATAAAGATAGTGAACTAGGACAACGTTTTAATAAGATTGTTACGGCATTGAGCCAGTATCTTTTCACTCAACAAATTTTTCATATGTTTGTTTTTACCAAGGTGAAATATGCTGATAGTTTTAAGCATTTAGGTTTTAGTGAATTAGCTAGAACCGATGAGGCTGCTTTTTTAGAAAATGGTAGTCCTGATGTTCATGACTATTTGGCTTCTTTACCAAAGATTACAAATCAAGCAGAGAAAAAGGTTGCCGGAATTGTCATGAATGCAAATCCTTTTACCTTTGGCCACCGATACTTAGTCCAAAAGGCTAGCCAAGAAAATGACTTGGTTTATGTCTTTGTAGTAGCAACTGACATGTCATTGTTTAATTCAAAAGAGCGTTTTGAACTAGTTAAAAAGGGCTGTGCTGAATTTAAGAATGTCTATGTTGTCAGTGGCGATAGCTATATGGTATCGGCTGCAACTTTTCCTGCCTACTTTTTAAAGAGTGCTGATACTTTAATTGAAAATCAAACCACAATTGATGCAAGAGTCTTTAAAAATGTGATTGCACCTGTACTTTCAATTAAACATCGTTACGTTGGAACTGAACCTTTTTCTCATGCAACAAGCATCTATAATGATAGTTTAAAGCGTGAACTTGAACCAGGAATTAACTTACATTTAATCCCACGGCTTCAAAAAGGGGATACAACAGTTACAGCTACGAAGGTTCGACAATTAATTAAGATAGACGACCTTGCCGCTATCGAAGACTTGGTTCCGGCATCCACAGCGGAATTTATCAAAGCAAATAAAGAAGAATTACAAAAACGAATCCAGGAAGGAATGAAGATAGATGGAAATTAAGACAACAGCAGTAGCTGGTACTTTAGAATCATCTGACATTCAAATCATGATTATGAATGGTAGTAATGGAATTGAAATTACTCTTGAATCAGATGTTGCAAAAGCATATGGTGATCAAATTAGAAGTGTGATTACAGATACTTTGAAATCATTTGGCTTAACTAATGCCAAAGTTAAGGCCGTTGATAAAGGTGCCCTTGATTGTGTAATTAAGGCTCGTACTTTAGCTGCTGCTCAAAGAGCGACTCAAACCACAGATAAACCAGCATTGGAGGTGCTATAAATGACTTATATCAAGAATCGTTTACGTCGGACGATGATGTTCGTTCCAGGCAACAATCCAGCCATGATTAAGGATGCAGGCATTTATGGTGCTGACTCAATTATGCTTGACTTAGAAGACTCTGTTTCTTTAACTGAAAAAGATGCAGCTCGATTACTTGTTTATGAAGCAATTAAGACTGTTGACTTCGGTGGAAGTGAAGTTGTTGTTAGAATTAACGGCCAAGATACTCCATTTTATCAAGAAGACGTTAAGGCAATGGTAAAAGCCGGTGTTGACGTAATTCGTTTACCTAAGACTGAATCAGCAGACATGATCAAGAAGTTAATTGCTGATATGGAAAAGGCAGAAGAAGAATACGGTATTGAAAAAGGTTCAATTGGTGTTATGGCCGCTATTGAAAGTGCTAAGGGCGTTTTAAATGCACCAAGCATTGCAACTTCAACTGACTTAATGATGGGAATGGCCTTATCTGGTGAAGATTACACTTCAGATATGCACACTCACCGTTATCCAGATGGCCGTGAAATGGAATTTGCTCGTAACATGGTTTTACACTCATGTCGTGCTGCTGGAATCTACGCATTTGACTCAGTCTTCTCAAATATGAAAGATACTGAAGGCTTTTACCGTGAAACAAATTACATTCACCAACTTGGTTTTGATGGTAAGAGTTTGGTTAACCCAAGACAAATTCCAATGGTTAACAAGGTCTTTAACCCAACTAAAGAAGAGATTGAAAATGCAAAGAATGTCCAAAATGCTATTCGTGAAGCCCGTGCTAAAGGTAGCGGTGTTATTTCAATGAACGGTAAGATGGTTGATAAGCCAATCGTTGACAAGGCAAACAGAGTATTAGAAACTGCCAAAGCTTCTAACTTAATTGATGAGGAGGGCAACTACATTGGAGAATAGTATTAAACGCGAAATGCCAGCAGATGTTTTAGAAAAATTGAACTTAAAACCTTTTGAATCAGTTGAAATTGGTCATCCTGATGTCCAAAGAGTTGCACCTAAGGTTCACGTAACTGCTGGTGAAAACAAAGTTGTTGACTCAATTGAAGATGTTGTTAAAGCTACTTTGAAAGATGGAATGACTATTTCTTTCCACCACCACTTCAGAAATGGTGATTACGCTTTTAACAAGGTTATGGATGTGATTATCAAGTTAGGTTACAAAGACTTAACTTTAGCTCCATCATCATTAACTGGCGTTATGAATGATAAGGTTATTGAAGCTATTAAAAAAGGTGTCATTACTAACATTACTTCATCAGGGATGCGTGGTTCACTTGGTGACTTTGTTTCCCACGGTGGTTTGAAGAATCCTGTTATCTTCCGTTCACACGGTAACCGTGCTCGTTCAATTGAAGATGGCGAAATTAAGATTGATGTTGCCTTCTTAGGTGTACCAGTTTCTGACCCTGCAGGTAATGCCAATGGTCAAGATGGTAAGGCAGTCTTTGGTTCACTTGGTTATGCCTTAATGGATGCTCAATATGCTGACAAGGTTGTTTTATTAACTGATAATGTTGTCCCATATCCAAACACCCCAGCATCAATTAAGCAAACTCAAGTTGATTACGTTGTCAAAGTTGATGAAATTGGTGACCCAGACAAGATTGGCTCAGGTGCTACTCGTTTCACTAAAGATCCTAAGGAATTAATGATTGCTCAAATGGTTAATGATGTAATTGTTAACTCACCATACTTTAAGCAAGGGTTCTCATTCCAAACCGGTTCAGGTGGTGCTGCTCTTGCCGTAACTAGATACTTACGTGAATCAATGCTTGATAAGGGTATTACTGCATCATTTGCCTTAGGTGGTATTACTAAGCCAACTTGTGACTTGCTTGAAGAAGGTTTAGTCAAGAAAGTTATGGATGTGCAAGACTTTGACAAGGGTGCTGCAGCTTCTATGGCTAAGAACCGTGATCAACAAGAAATTGATGCTTCATGGTATGCTGATCCTCACAACAAGGGTGCAGTTGTAAACAACTTAGACGTTGCTATTTTGTCTGCTCTTCAAATCGACACTAACTTCCACGTTAATGTTATGACTGGTTCAGATGGTGTTATCCGTGGTGCAATTGGTGGTCACCAAGATGCTGCTAACGCTAAGATGACAATTATTACAGCTCCATTAGTTAGAGGTAGAAATGCAACAGTTGTTAAGAATGTTGAAACTGTTGTAACACCTGGTGACTCAATTGATGTTGTTGTAACTGAAAGAGGAGTTGCCGTTAACCCTAAGCGTCAAGACTTAATTGACTGCTTCAAGAAGGTACCAAGCATTCACTTAGTAACTATGGATGAATTACAAGAACTTGCTGAAAAACAAGTGGGAACGCCAAAGAAACTTGAATATACTGACAGAACAGTTGCTGTCATTGAATATCGTGATGGAACTGTAATTGATACTATTAAAGAAGTTAAAGATTAAGCTTGCATCATATAGAAAAATATTTTACAATGCTTAATATTGAAAATAATTAAATATCCGTACAGAAATAGGCCTATCATAGGCCTATTTTTTTATTACTATAATTATTTTTAAAATATATGCTGAGCGAAATATGTTAAAATGATAAAGTTATTGAGTAGAGAGAAGGGATGCAAGTGAAATATCCACATGCTGATTTGGCCATAAAGGCATTACTCTATGAAGTAGTAACTTGGCCAAAGCCGGGATTAGTTGATCCAGTTACTCATAGCTCGCATCCTGATATGGATGTTTATACCTTTATTGATAGTAGCTTGAGTTTACGTACTTATTTTGAAAATGCAGAAGATTTGGGTCGTAGATATAATGGAAAACTATCAAATTTGTTTGAACAGCTTCGTATTCTTGGAATACAAGCTGAGAAAGAAATGTTTGCTAGCACTAAAGGTATAAATACTCATAAAGGGGCAGTTTTCTCATTAGGGATTTTTGTTTGTGCTTATAGTTATTCAATAAGTAATAATTGCGATGTTTTTAAAACTATTCAGAAAATGACGCATGGCTTAGTTGAACATGACTTAGCAAATGTAAAAGTCCCTAAGACTGCAGGTGAAATTGAATATCAAAAATATGGCAAGGCTGGTATTCGTGGGCAGGCTGAAGCGGGATATCCAATAATTAGTAAAATAGCTCTTCCTTTTTTGAAACAGACTACAGGTTCTCTTAATGAGAGGTTAATTGATACCTTGATGAAAATTGCAACTGTAACAGAGGATTCAAACTTTATTAAGCGAGCAGGAGATTTAGATAAATTAACTGAGTTAAAAAAATGGAGCCAACATTTTCTTGATTTGGGTGGAGCAAAAAATAATAAGGCTTTAGCCTATTTGAAAAATCTTGACAACCTTTTTTCTGAAAGAAACTACAGTCTAGGTGGCTGTGCTGATTTATTAATCATAACGATTTTTGTGGCCTTGGAAGAAGGTATAATTTAATGGTAAAGGAAATGGATAAAGTAGATATGGGACACCATTTATCGAATTCTCACCATATGAAAATACAATGGGAAGAATTCTTTAAGAGTAAGGATGAAACACTAGCCAAAAAGGCAACCCTTGTAGAAAAAGCAAGTATTGTTGGACGAGTTGGATTAATGATTTTAAGTTGTGGGACTGGATCTTGGAGAGTGCGTGATTCAATGAATACAATAGCTCGTGCATTAGATATTACTTGTTCAGCTGATATTGGATTACTAACAATCGATTGCACTTGTTTTGATGTTAACAACCAATCTTACAGTCAAACCCTAACTCTTCCAGCAACCGGGGTTAATATGACCAAGCTTAATGAATTGGAACGTTTTGTTAGACAATTCGAAGCAGGGGATGGAAATTGGAATATTGGTCAAATTCACCGCCGATTAGGAGAAATCGAGCATTTAAAGAGCCGATATACTCCTGCGATTGCTGGTCTAGCTGCTGCAATTGCCTGTGCAGGATTTATTTTCTTACTAGGTGGAGGCTTACCTGAAATAATTTGTGCTTTCTTTGGTGCAGGTTGTGGGAACTACACACGAATGAAGATGGGACAAAAGCATATTACAATGGTTGCCAAGGTTGCGACCGCAGTTTTTGTGGCTTGTGTAACTTATTTCTTGGCCTTTCAGCTATTACACTTTATTTTTGATATTCGTTCTAGTCATATTTTTGGATATATTGGTTCAATGCTTTTTGTAATTCCTGGTTTTCCATTTATTACAGCAGGGCTTGACTTGTCTAAATTAGATATGCGATCAGGACTTGAAAGAATGGCTTATGCGCTATTAATTATTATTGTGGCAACGACTGTAGGTTGGGCAACTGCTTTGTTAATTGGAATTCATCCTGGAGATATGACAAAATTAGGTCTAACACCAATTAATTTAACGATTTTTAGATTAATTGCTAGTTTTTGTGGTGTATTTGGCTTTAGCTTGATGTTCAATTCTAAAATTAATTATGCCGCTTTAACAGCTGTGATTGGCGCTATCTCGAATACTTTACGATTGAGCTTGGTTGATTATGGTCATATGCCACCTGCCCTAGCCGCATTTGTTGGCGTATTGCTTTCAGGACTATTAGCTTCATTTATTCGTGAAAAAGTTGGTTATCCACGAATAGCTATTACTGTGCCATCAGTTGTTATCATGGTTCCTGGACTTTATATGTATCGGGCAGTTTTCAATTTAGGCTTGACCCGGATAAGTTTAGGTGCATATTGGGCTACTGAAGCAATTATGATTGTTATTGCTTTGCCACTTGGCTTAATTGCTGCAAGAATTTTGACAGACAGCAAGTGGCGTCATGCCTCATAAAATTAAAGACTATTAAAAAAACAAGAGTTTATCTTCACGATAACTCTTGTTTTTCTTATATTAGATATTAGTGATTATTTTTCTAGCAAATCACCAAATGTCCCTTCAACTACTTTTTGTAAGTCGAGAGGATTTAATTGGACACTTCGGCCTACTTTACCTGATGAAACAATAATCTTATCTTCATTTTTCATGCTATTATCAAGAAATATTGGATAATGGTCATTAAAATGAATACCAATAGGAGTGTTGGCCCCATGGACATATCCAGTTGTCTTTTCCAACTTTTTAAGTGGTAACATTTCGCATTTTTTATTACCTGAAACTTTAGCTAATTTTTTAAGATCTAAATGTTCAGTAATAGGTAAAACAGCGACAAGTGGGCCAGTTTTATTGCCATCACAAGCGAGCGTTTTGTAGACCAGACGTTGGTCTTGTTCTAAAATAGAAGTATCCATTTGAAAGACACCATGCTCTTCATGGGTTTCAAATTCTTTTTGCTCGTATGGGACTTTTTCTCGATCGAGAATTTTTTCAACTAATGTTTTTTCAAGTTTATCTTTTTTACGTTTCTTTGACATTTTTATCACCTTTACCATCATATCATGGTCAAACGTAGTGTCAAAAATAGAATGGAGTCTGATTAATGAAATTATTATTGATAAAATTACAAACTAGTCATGAAATTGAAGATGCTTTAACTTATTTTAGCCAAGAAGAAGTTAAGGCATTAGGGGTAGAAGCTAGAAAACGTAGTGATTTTGAACAAGCTGGCTGGGCAAATGATTCTACTGTAGTCGACTTTAATGATATAGAAAACTTACCCGAAGATATGGAATTCATAGCTTATTTTGATCAAGAACGTGACCCTGATGATTTGATTAAACAATATAAAAGCAAGTTGGCAGAACTAGAATCTTACGGCCTTGATACTGGTAAAAAAGAGATTAGCTATGACTATGTCCAAGATGAAGATTGGAACAAGGTCTGGCAAAAATATTATCATGTCCTTAATTTCTCTCGTCATTTAGCAATTGTTCCTGAATGGGAAAATTATCAACCTGAATTTCCTGACCAAAAAGTTATTACATTAGATCCAGGTCTTGCATTTGGTACAGGAGGACATACTACAACTCAATTGGTTATGATGGCGCTTGAACGCAGTCTAACAAAGCCGGTTAAGGTCCTAGATGTGGGGACTGGTTCAGGAATTTTAGCGATTGCTGCCAGCAAATTAGGTGCTAAGAGTGTTCTTGCAACTGATATTTCTGATGAAGCTGTAACAGCAGCTAATGAAAATATTGCCCTTAATAAGTTAAATAATATTGAAGTCATAAAGGCGAACTTATTAAAAGACGTAGATGGTAAATTTGATTTAATTTTAGCTAATATTTTAGCAGAAATTTTGTTTGACTTAATTCCTGATTTGGATAAGCATCTTGCTCCAAATGGTAAAGTTATTTTTTCAGGAATTGATTATTTACAAGCTGAAAAAGTCAAGCAGCGCTTAGCCGATAACGGATTCTCTGTAAAAACTACTATGCAAGAAGGACGCTGGGTTTGTCTCTTAATTGAGCGTAAGCCTGATTAAAGTGCTAGAATTAAAAGAAATTATGACAGAAAGAGTTGGATATTATGGCAAAATTACAGCTGGCCAAAAATAAAATATTAGAAACAAGCTGGATAAAAAAGTTAAATAATTATTCATTTATGCCAGTGATTTGGTGGACTTTATTATTAGTTCTTTTGGCATATGGATCAAGTTTATTAAAAATAAAACTGACTTGGCGCGTAGGCTTCATTTTCATTGTTTTGAATAGCTTAATTAGTTACCAAGTGGGTAAGGTAATTACTGATAGAAATCTTAGAAAATATTGGCTATTATTTTTACCAATTGTATTCTTATTAGTTGTATTATCACGATATGCTAAGTATAATTTAGTTTTAATTGTTGTTTATTTAATTATGGAATTTTTTGGCTCATTAAAGGGCAATCTTTATAAAAACTAAATTTTGGAGTAGGTGAGTAAGATGTCTAAATACATTGAAATGACTCATGAAGAGGTTATCTCTGCATGTAAAAAGTATATGAATAAAGAACAACTTGCTTTTGTAGAAAAGGCATATGAATACGCAGAAAAGGCCCATTCGGGTCAAAAAAGAGCAAGTGGACAACCATATATTATTCACCCAACTCAAGTTGCTGGGACAGTCGCAAATTTAGGGTTAGATCCAGACACAGTTGCCGCTGGATTTTTACATGATACAGTTGAAGATACTCCCGTAACCAATGATGATATTAAGCGTGAATTCGGCGAGGATGTTGCATTTATTGTTGATGGTGTAACTAAACTTAACAAGTATGAATATAAGTCACATGAAGAATTTCTTGCTGAAAATCACCGTAAAATGTTGATTGCAATGGCACAGGATTTGCGGGTAATTATGGTTAAGTTGGCAGATCGCTTGCATAATATGCATACCCTTGACCATTTGCGTCCAGATAAGCAACGCCGAATTGCTTCAGAAACTTTAGATATTTATGCTCCTCTTGCTGACCGGTTAGGTATCGGGACAATTAAGTGGGAACTTGAAGATATGAGTTTGCACTATCTAAATCCTGAAGCTTATTACAATATTGTTAACCAGATGAATTCTAAGCGTAGCGAACGTGAAGGATATATTGATACTGCAATAACATATTTAAAAGATACCTTAGATGGCTTGCATATTAAATATGATATTTATGGCCGCCCAAAACATATCTATTCCATCTATAAAAAGATGGTTAATAAACATAAAGATTTTAGTGAAATTTTTGATTTATTGGCTGTCCGAGTAATTGTCCAAAATGTCCGCGATTGTTATGCAGTACTTGGGGCTGTTCATACTAAATGGAAGCCAATGCCGGGAAGATTTAAAGACTATATTGCCGTTCCTAAGGCCAATGGTTATCAATCACTTCATACCACAATTATTGGCCCAGGTGGTAAGCCACTTGAAATTCAGATTAGAACCCAGCAAATGCATGAAGTTGCTGAATATGGGGTTGCTGCACACTGGGCTTATAAAAAAGGTGATACTCAGGCAGTTGAAGCTACAAGTGCTGGTCGAAAACTTGATATGTTCCGAGAAATTTTGGAATTAAAAGATGAAACTAGTAACGCTGATGAGTTTATGAAGAGTGTAAAATCTGATATTTTTTCTGATTCAGTTTATGTCTTTACTCCAAAAGGAGATGTTTATGAATTAGCAAAAGGATCAGTTCCACTTGATTTTGCTTATGCAATTCATACGCAAGTTGGTAGTCATGCTGTTGGGGCAAAAGTAAATGACAAGTTAGTCCCACTTGATTACCGCCTAAAAAATGGTGATGTCGTTTCGATCTTAACCCAGTCTAATGCAGAACCATCTCCTGACTGGATTCATATGGTTAAAACTTCTCGGGCACGTAACAAGATTAGACGTTTTCTTAAAGAACAACGTAAAGATGAAAATATTGAAAAAGGTCGTAATGACGTCGCTAACTTACTTAGAGAGCGTGGCTTGAGTGCTAAGGAATACCTTGACAAAGACCACATTCAAAAGCTACTTAATCAATTAAACTATCATTCTGAAGATGAAATGTTCTCTCAAGTTGGTTATGGGGAAGTTTCTGCGATTGGAATTGTTAATCGTTTAACAGAAGATTTACGTAAAGAAGAAGAAAATAAAAAGCAAAAAGAATTAGAAGAAAAAATTCTTAATGCTGGTCAAACTACTACTGAGGAAACAAAGAATATTACTCCGAATCGTGCAGTTATGCATGTGAAGCACAATAATGGTGTTGTTATTCAAGGCGTTAGTGACTTGATGCTTCATTTAGCTAAATGCTGTAATCCGGTTCCTGGGGATGAAATTATTGGCTATGTCACTAAGGGTAGAGGAGTTACAATTCACCGGACTGATTGCCGTAACGTAACTGATGAAGCAGCTAAAGAAGGTCGCTTAATTGACGTTGATTGGGAAAATGTTGGCGAACGTACAGAAACCTTTAACGCCAATATTGAAATTTTCGGTTATAACCGCTCTAGTTTACTTAGTGATGTAATTAATAAGTTGAACAGTCTAACTAAAAATATTAAGAATATCTCTGGTAAAGTAAATGAAGAAAATATTGCGCATATTTACGTTACTATTACCGTTAAAGATTCTCAGCAATTAAATGAAGCATTGAGTCGCTTGCGTGATATACCAGATGTATATTCAACTAAGAGGTCAGATAATTAATGCGAGTTGTAATTCAAAGAGTAAATCATGCACAAGTTGCAATTGATAATGAAGTTGTTGGAAAAATCAAGAAAGGCTTTTTGCTTTTAGTTGGTATTGGCCAAGATGATAATGAAGAAGTAGTTGCTAAAGCTGCTCAAAAAATTGCCAAGATGCGAATTTTTGAAGATGAAGCTGGTAAAACTAACTTGAGTTTAGCTGATGTAAATGGTGAAATTCTCAGCGTTAGTCAATTTACCTTGTTAGCAGATACAAAAAAAGGTAATCGTCCAAGCTTTGTTAAGGCAATGCGCCCACCAAAGGCTGATGAATTGTGGCAAGAGTTTAATCATGAACTTGAAAAAATTGGCTTTCATGTTGAAACTGGTCATTTTGGAGCTGATATGAAGGTTGAACTTGAAAATGATGGCCCTTTCACTATTGTTTTGGACCTTGATTAGTATTGACTTTAAGCGCAGAAAAAAGTAAGCTATAAAAGAATTATCAATGACGAAGAATTGAAGATTGAAACTTATTTTCAGAGAGTGTCCGTTTTGGTGCAAGGACATAGAGTAGCAATCTGTGACCCCTTTAGCAGATAATGGTTCGTGTGGCGAGCGTTAATCGTAGCAAGCAAAAGGTGGTACCGTGCTATTTGAGCGCCCTTGGATTTATTTCCAGGCGCTCTTTTTATTTATCAAATTTAATTATAAAAAGGGTGTAGTTAATGAAGGTACAAAAGCCAAAAGGTACAGTTGATATTTTGCCTGATGTTTCAGGTAATTGGGAAAAAGTTGAACAAATTGCACGTGACTTTTTCAAACAAGCAAACTATCGTGAAATCAGAACTCCTAGCTTTGAAAGCTACGAAGTCTTCTCACGCTCATCTGGTGAGACTAGTGACGTGGTTGAAAAAGAAATGTACGACTTTAACGACAAAGGTGGTCGTCACATTGCCTTGCGTCCTGAAGGAACTGCTGGTGTAGTTCGTTCATACGTTGAAAACAAAATGTATGGTCCTGATGTAGTTAAGCCATTTAATGTTTACTACATTGAATCAATGTTTAGATATGAACGTCCACAAGCTGGTCGTCAACGTGAATTCCACCAAATTGGTTGCGAAAGCTTTGGTTCAAACAATCCATTAGCTGATATTGAAACCATCATGATGGGAAATGACTTATTAAATAAGCTTGGTGTAAAGAATTTTGAACTTCACATTAACTCATTAGGTAATGAAGTAGTTCGTAAGGCCTACCACGATGCCTTGATTAATTACTTTACCCCAGTTAAAGATCAATTATCTGAAGATTCACAAAGAAGATTGATGAAGAATCCATTGAGAATTCTTGATTCAAAAGAAGAACAAGATAAGCAATTCTTGCCAGATGCACCAAGAATTGTCGATTACTTAGATGATGAATCAAAAGCGAACTTTAAGTTCATCACCGATGCATTAGATAAGCTTGGAATTAAGTATGTTTTAGATGATGATTTAGTTCGTGGGCTTGACTATTACACTGGCGTTATTTTTGAATTTATGGTAGCTGATACAGATTTATGGGCTT
Organism: Lactobacillus jensenii DSM 20557; assembly: GCF_001436455.1. Classification (GTDB taxonomy): domain Bacteria; phylum Bacillota; class Bacilli; order Lactobacillales; family Lactobacillaceae; genus Lactobacillus; species Lactobacillus jensenii. Next base: position 56,708 of record NZ_AYYU01000005.1, on the reverse strand, counting down.
CACCAACAACTGTTTTAGGTGGTGGTAGATACAACCACTTAGTTGAAGAATTCGGTGGCCCAGAAACACCAGCTGTTGGTTTTGGGATTGGTGAAGAACGCTTGATGCTTGTTCTTGAAAAGCAAAATCCAGAATTATTTGCGGATAGTGGAATTGACTTCTTTATCACTAATATTGGTGAAGGTACAGCTTTAAAAAGTGTTGAACTTGCTCGTAAGTTGCGTGCTCAAGGTCAAAGAGTTCAATATGACGTTGACCAAAAGAAGCTTAAGAACCAATTCAAGAAGGCTGATCGTGTTCATGCTGAATTTGTTATCACTTTAGGTGAAAAAGAACTTGCCGAAGGAAATGTTTCAATCAAGCGTTTAGCCGACGGCAAGCAAATCAAGCTTAGCTGGGATGAAATGAATAATATTAGCGAAGCTATGAAAAATTTTTAGGGAGATAAATACTAACGATGGACAAGAGAACTGATTATTGTGGTAATATTACCAGCCAATATTTAGATCAAGAAGTAACTTTGTACGGCTGGGTACAAAGAGTTCGTAACTTGGGTAACCTAATCTTTATCGATTTACGTGACCGTGAAGGTATCGTTCAAGTTGTGGTTAACCATGAATCTGGTAAAGATTTAATGGATAAAGCTGACAGCTTAGGTAATGAATACGTTATCGAAGTTAAGGGTAAGGTTGTTAAGAGAAGCAGTGTTAACCCTGAAATGAAGACTGGTGAAGTTGAAGTTGATGCAACTACTATTACTGTTTTAAATGAAGCAAAGAACCCTCCATTTGAAATCAAGGATGACTTAAACGCTAACGAACAAACTAAGCTTAAGTACCGTTATCTTGACTTACGTCGTTCAACTTTACAAAGAGCTTTAATTACTCGTTCAAAGATTACTACTGCTGTGCACGAATTCTTTGATAGTGAAGGTTTCATTGATATTGAAACTCCTGACTTAGGTAAGTCAACTCCAGAAGGTGCACGTGACTACTTAGTTCCATCACGTGTTTACCCAGGTAGTTTTTATGCATTACCACAATCACCTCAATTGTTTAAGCAATTATTAATGGGTGCTGGCTTTGACAAATACTACCAAATTGCTCGTTGTTTCCGTGACGAAGACTTACGTGGAGACCGTCAACCAGAATTTACTCAAATCGATATGGAAACTTCATTCCTTGATGAAAAGGGTGTTCAAGACATTACTGAACGTCTTTTACAAAAGGTTATGCACGATGTTAAAGGCGTAGATATCAAGTTGCCACTTCCAAGAATTACTTGGAACGATGCTATGAACTACTATGGTAGCGACAAACCTGATATGCGTTTTGATATGAAGATTCAAGACTTAAATGAAGTCTTCAAAGATTCTGACTTTAAGGTCTTCTCAGGGGCTATTGCTGATGGAGGCTTTGTTAAGGCAATCGCTGTTGAAGGCGGAGCAAAGGCATACAGCCGTAAGAAGATTGAAGAAAAGCAAGAATACATCAAGCGTTTCCACGCTAAGGGCTTGGCTTGGGCTAAGTTTGAAGATGGTGAATTCTCAGGTCCAGTTAGCCGCTTTATTACTGACAGTGAAGCTGAACAACTTAAGAAGATTTATAACTTGAAGGGTGGAGAATTATTACTCTTCGTTGCTGACAAGTGGAAGGTATGTTGTGATGCTTTAGGTTACTTAAGACGTTCAATTGCAATTGAACTTAACATGGTATCTAAGGATGATTACCACTTTGAATGGGTAGTTGATTGGCCATTATTTGAATATGATGAAGGTGACGACCAATGGATTGCAGCTCACCACCCATTCACTATGCCAGATGATGAAGGTATTAAGCTTCTTGAAACTGAACCTCACAAGGCTCACGCAAGAAGTTACGACATTATCTTAAACGGTTACGAACTTGGTGGTGGTTCAATCCGTATCCACAAGAAGGATATTCAACTTAAGATGCTTAAGGCTCTTGGCTTTACTAAGGAAAAGGCCTATGAACAATTTGGCTTCTTACTTGATGCTTTAGACATGGGGTTCCCACCACATGCAGGTTTAGCAATTGGTCTTGATAGATTTGCAATGCTCTTAACTGGTAAGGATAACATTCGTGACGTTATTGCCTTCCCTAAGACTGCAAGTGCAAGTGAACCAATGATGAAGGCTCCATCTCCAGTTTCAGATGAACAAATGGCTGAACTTGGTATTGAAGTTACTGCTTCTGCAAGAAGTGTTCGTGACGATAACCAAAAGGAACTTGAAAAAGAAGCTGAAGCTGACATCAAGGATCATGAATAATTAAGAAAATAGTCTAGTTCGAAATAGAACTAGGCTATTTTTTATATCTTTTTGAAAATGTTTAGAATTGAGTTCAAACTTTTAGAAAAAATGCCTAAAGTTTAAAGTTGAGTTCAAACTTTCGGTGAAATATCGAAAAATTTGAAATTGAGTTAAAACTTTTTTAGAATCAAGCTATTTTCTTTGTATGAATAGGATTTGAGATAGTAAAATTTAAGTAGGGATGCATGTAAAAAAAGGGGGTAGTATGAATACTTCATTGAAATATGCACCAAAGTGGAAGTTGTTTCTATATACATTCTTAGCAATTATTAGTTCTCTTGGTAATGTTGTTATAGCTTACGTAACAAAAGTTATGTTAAATTCAGCTCAAAATCATCAAGGATCAGTGCAATTACTTGTTGTGACAGCTACAATTGGTTCACTTACATTAATTGCAATTATGTTTATCAACTTCGGATTTCGGTATTTAAAAAACGATATTGTTCAAGATATCAATCTGAATTTAAAGAAGCATATTGTGACTTATTTGATTTATAATCAAAAAGATTCTCAAAAAGATGGCATGAGTTTGCTGACGAATAACATGAAGCAAGTGGAAACTGCGAAAATTCAAAATGAATTATTAGTTATTTATCAAGGGATAACTTTCATCATTGCTGTTTCTGTTGGCTTAATAAATTCTTGGCTTTTGACTTTAATTTTCATGGTTACCACCTTAATTCCAGGTTTCATTCAGAAGTTCTTTACTAAGAATATTCAAGAAAAATCAAAAATCTGGGAAGATAATAATGCTATTTACACACAAAAGGTAAGCGATGGTTTAAACGGTGCTAAAACTGTTGCTCTTTATGATGTACAACCAGTTTTGATTAAGAAAATTATTAATAGTGCGTCCAATATGGAAGTTGCTCTCAAAAAATTTAATTATACGCAAGGAGCAGTAGGTGAACTAATTTTAGCTATTGCTAATGTTTTCAGCTTTATTATTCCATTTTTGATTGGGGCTATTTTGATGTTCAATAATCAAATTGGTGCTGGCACATTGGTAATGATAATTCAACTTTCAAATGACTTTATCAATCCTGTAGTTGATATTTTTCAAAGGTATAACGCTATTAAATCAACTGATTCTATTTGGAGTAAAGTCAGTGAAGCACTTAACTTTAAGATCGATGACAGTGTAAATGAAGCAATATCAGATTTCAATTCATTGAAAGTATCAAACCTTTCTTATGAAGTGCCAAATAAACAATTGTTTGACAATGTTAATTTTGACGTTAAACCTAAAGATAAAGTTTTGTTAATGGCTCCAAGTGGTTGGGGAAAGACAACATTACTGAGTATCCTGTTAGGCAGAATTGCACCAAGTTCAGGTAAAGTTGAAATTAATCAAGTAGATGAGACTGGAAACTGGAAAAAGTTACATTCGTACTTTTCATATATTAACCAAAAACCATTTATTTTTGATGATAGCTTAGAATACAACATTACATTGGGGAGAAAGGTTAGCTCAGAAAAATTAAACTATGTGATTAATCAAGCTGGCTTAAAAGACCTGATTGAAGAAAAAGGCTTAAATTATCAAGTGGGGGAAAAGGGTAATAAGTTATCAGGTGGACAAATTCAGAGAATTGAAATTGCGAGAGCTTTATTAGCTGAAAGACCAATCATTTTAGCTGACGAAGCTACCAGTTCACTTGACCCAGAATTATCTTTAGCAATTCACAAGACAATTTTAGAGCAAAATCAATCTGCTGTAATTGAAGTTGCGCATAAGGTTACTGACGAAGAACGAGCAATGTTTACGAAGATTGTTAAATTCAGCAAATAAAATACCAAAGATCAAGATGAGCAAAATCTTGGTCTTTTTTGTTCCTTTTGAGTATCCTACTATATAAAAGGAAGTGTTCTTATGGATTTAAATGAAAAACAAGCTGCATTGAAAAAGCTAAGTAAAGAGCAATATGAAGTTACGCAACATGCTGCTACAGAATATCCATTCTCTGGTAAATATGATGATTTCTTTGAAGAAGGAATCTATGTAGATGTTGTTAGCGGTGAGCCACTTTTTTCTAGTTTAGATAAGTATAATTCTGGTTGTGGCTGGCCCGCATTCACTAAGCCAATTGAAAAGGTAGTGTACAAACGCGACAGTAGCCACAACATGGAGCGAACTGAGGTAAGAAGTAAAGATGCTGATTCTCACTTAGGGCATGTGTTTAATGATGGTCCAATTGATCAAGGTGGAATGCGTTACTGCATTAATTCGGCTGCTTTGCGTTTTATCCCTAAGGCTGACTTAGAAAAAGAAGGTTACGGCAAGTATTTAGCTTTATTTGAAGGAGCAAAATAATGGCAGAATATAAGAAAGCAATTTTTGCAGGTGGTTGTTTTTGGTGCATGGTTCAACCATTTGACACTTTACCTGGAGTTAAGAGTGTAATTTCTGGTTATACTGGTGGCCATAAAGAAAATCCAACTTATGAAGAAGTATGTAGCCACACAACTGGTCACTTAGAGACAGTTGAGATTACTTATGACCCAGATAAGATGTCCTATGAAAAGCTCTTATCATATTATTGGCAGGTAGTTGACCCTACTGATGAAATGGGCCAATTCCAAGATCGTGGTGAAACTTATCGTCCAGTAATTTACTATAATGATGAAACTGAAAAAGCTTTAGCTGAAAAGTCTAAACAAGAATTAGCTGATTCTGGAAAATTTGATAAGCCAATTGTTGTCGCAATTGAACCAGTGCAAAAGTTCTGGCCAGCAGAAGATTATCACCAATACTTCTACCAAAAGAATCCACTTCGATACATGATGGAAGAAGCTGGTGGTAGAGCAGACTTCATTGAAAAGCACTGGTCAAAAAATAATTAATAAAATATATAAATAACAAACAAAATCCTTCTAAATTTGGTAAACTAGTTGTGTTACTAATTTAAGAAGGATTTTTTATGGAATCACTAGAAGGACTCTCACGACGTTATAATTTACTATCAAAAATTTCTGCGGCATTTTTATATGCAATAGCTGTTGCAGTGGCTTTGAATTTTTTTTGGCAGCCAGGTCATATGTATTCTTCAGGAGTAACAGGATTTGCTCAGCTAATTAATACCTTATCAGAGAGGTATTTACCATTTACTTTGACTACTTCAACTCTGTATTTTGCTTTGAATGTACCATTATTTATTTTGGGCTGGTTTAAGATTGGTAAGAAGTTTACCATTTTTACGATTATTGCAGTATTTCTAGCTTCGATTATGATGCATAATTTACCTGCTCCAGAATGGAAGTTAGATCCGCTTGTTTGTGCTATTTTTGGTGGCGTAATCAATGGTGTTGGTACTGGACTAGCATTGAAGAGTGGTATCTCAACTGGTGGATTAGATATCGTAGGGATTATCTTGCGTAAGAAGACAGGTCAAAGTTTTGGTTCAATTAATATCGCTATCAATCTTTTAATTGTGATTGCAGCTGGTTTTGTCTTTGGCTGGACTCGGTCACTTTATACAGCTTTGAACATTTTTATCAACGGCCGGGTAATTGATGCTGTTTATACCCAGCATCAAAAGATGCAAGTCATGATTGTAACTGAACATCCTAAGAAAATTATTGATGGTATTCAAGAAAAGATGCATCGTGGGATTACGATTATTCATGATGTTGAAGGAGCTTATGGTCATACGGAAAAGACCATCTTGTTTACGATTATTGACCGTTATGATATGTATGATATACATAATATTATTGTTGCTTGCGATCCGTATGCCTTTGTTAGTGTAAGTGAAGTGGCTAAGGTTTATGGCCGATTTAAGGAACAGGAACTAGTTTAGATGAATAAAATAAAATCGCACCTCAAAGGAGATGCGATTTTTAATTTTTACATTTCATCTTCAATTCCCAAATGACGTAAAATCAATGCTGCAGTTTCTTCAATTGAACGGTGAGCAACATTAACAACATAGCAACCTAACTTAGTAAAGAGCGCTTGTGCGGAAGCTAATTCTTTATTAATTGCGTCCATATTTGAATAAGAAGTTTCAGGATCTAGTCCATAACTCTTAAGCCGAGCTACTCTAATTTCATTTAGGACCTGAGGATCATTTGTTAAACCGATAATCTTTTTAGGATCAATTTGATAAATTTCATCAGGGATATGTGTTTGTGGTACTAGAGGAAGATTGGCGACTTTCAAATTCTTGTTAGCCAAAAATAGTGAAAGAGGAGTCTTACTTGTTCTAGAGACGCCAAGTAAAACAACATCAGCTTCCAAAAAGCCCTTAGGATCTTTACCATCATCATACATGACTGCAAATTCCATAGCTGAAATTCGGTCAAAATAGTTCTTGGTTAACTGGTGGCTAGCCCCAATTTGACCTGAAGGTTCAAGTCCTGTCATTGCATGAATATCATCAACTACACTTGAAAAAATATCGACTGGCTTTGCACCATGTTCACGGGCAAATTTAATAGTCGCTAATTGTAAATCACTATTTACAAGGGTATAGCCAATTAACATATGCTCGCAACTATCAAGTTCATCAAAAACTTTCTCTAATTTTTCCATTGTTGTGATGAATGGATAGCGACGATAGTTCACTTCTGCGTCAGGGTATTGTGCTGCCGCAGCTTTCATTAAGTTGAAGGCAGTATCACCAACACTGTCGGAAATGATTATGATATTAACAATTTTGCTTTTTTCCATAACTTTTTACCTCATTTATACTTTCAGTTCTATTATACTCTGAAATTTTTTCTAAAAGAACTATTGACGTATAAGGACCTTTTTGGCTATAATTTAACTATATTGTTATGGCAGTACTGCCAAGAAATGGAAGGAGGGATCTCACATGGCCAAGACTATTGTTCACGAAAACGAGTCAATTGATGATGCTCTTCGTCGTTTTAAGCGTTCCGTTTCTAGAAGTGGTACTTTGCAAGAATACCGCAAGCGTGAATTCTACGAAAAACCAAGCGTCCGCAGAAAGTTGAAATCTGAAGCTGCTCGCAAGCGTAGACATTATTAATTAATAGAAAGCTCTCGACGAATAGTTTTTGTCGGGAGCTTTTTTGCACCAAGAAAGAAGGATTTTTTCAAATGTCATTAATGGATCAACTCATGGCTGATATGAAGGAAGCTATGAAGGCAAAGGATAAGGAAAGATTAGCTACAATCAGAATGCTTAAGTCCGCTTTAATGTATGCCACTATTAAGGATGAAGGTAAGCTTTCTGATAATCAATTATCACGTGAACAAGAACTTGCCGTTTTAGGTAAGGAGAAGAAGCAACGTGAAGAGTCAATTGCTGACTTTAAAAAAGCTGGTCGAGATGACTTAGTAGCTGCAACTGAAAAAGAACTTGAAATTGTTGAAAGTTACATGCCAAAGCCATTTACTGAAGAAGAATTAAGTAAGTTAGTAGATGAAACAATTGCTGAAGTTGGTGCAAGTAGCAAGGCTGATTTTGGTAAAGTAATGAAAGCAATTGTACCTAAGATTACTGGCCGTGCAGATGGTAAGGAAGTTTCTAAATTAGTTGGCGCAGCACTTTCTAAATAATTTACTAAAAGGATGATTAAATGCCTCAATTTACATTTACGCCTAAAAATCCTGCTAACCTTATGAGTTTAGTGGGTATTAATGATGCTAATTTAAAATTATTGGCTGATGGATACGACATCAAGGTTAGTGATACTGGAAATGGTATTTTGATTGATTCACCAGATGAAAAGAAAGTCAAACTTGTCATTAAAGTATTAGCTGCCTTAGAAAAAGTTGTCAATTCCGGAGTAAGTATTGCAGCTCCAGATGTAGTTAGTGCTATGAAGATGGCTGAAAAAGGAACAGTTGAGTTTTTTGGCGATTTATACAATAAAGTCTTAATTAGAGATGCCAAGGGACGTCCAATTCGACCTAAGAATGCTGGTCAACAAGCCTATATTGAAGCTATCCAAAAAACTGATATTGTCTTTGGGATTGGCCCAGCTGGTACTGGTAAAACCTTCTTAGCCGTTGTAATGGCAGTTAGTGCTTTTAAAAACGGCGAAGTTTCTCGAATTATTTTGACTAGACCAGCTGTTGAAGCAGGCGAAAGTTTGGGATTTTTACCAGGTGACTTAAAAGAAAAAGTTGATCCATACTTAAGACCAATTTATGATTCTCTTTATGCAGTGCTAGGTACTGAAACGACTAATCGGTTGATGGAACGAGGAGTAATTGAAGTAGCTCCTCTTGCATATATGAGAGGTCGTACTTTAGATGAAGCATATGTAATTTTGGACGAAGCTCAAAACACCACTGATGCTCAAATGAAGATGTTTTTAACTCGGTTAGGATTTAATTCCAAAATGATTGTTAACGGGGATGTTACTCAAGTTGACTTACCTGGCAAGCAACATAGTGGTTTGCTTGATGCAATGCATATCTTAAAAGACGTTGACCAAGTTAAATTTGTTAACTTTACCTTTAATGATGTTGTTCGTCACCCAGTTGTGGCCAAGATTATTAGAGCTTATGAAGAAGAAGGACACTAATGGACGCTATTGATATTACCTATAATGATGAGACTAACTTTTTAGCTGATACCAGTCGCGATTGGCGTAAATGGATTATGGATTTACTCCTCATGGCTAAAAAAGAAATTGGCAAAGAAAATAACTTAGAAATGAGTATTAACTTTGTTGATGAAGATAAGAGCCACCAAATTAATCGTGATTATCGTGATAAGGATCGCCCAACTGACGTAATTTCTTTTGCAATTGAAGATGGCGAAGAAGGTGTTGATCTGGCAAGCTTTATTTCTGATCCAGATTTTACGGAAGACATCGGTGATTTATTCATGTGCATCAGCGTAATTAAACGTCACGCCGAAGAATATGAAACCGGATTTGATCGCGAATTTGGTTATACTTTAGTTCATGGATTTTTACACTTAAATGGCTATGACCATATTGAACCAGCTGAAGCTAAAGAAATGTTTGGTATTCAAGGCAAGGTCCTAGAAGAATATGGCTTGCCACTTTATCCAGATCAATTAGATGAAGGACGTGGAAAGTAATGAATTCAGAAGAAAAGAAACTATATGATCTTGCCGTTGAACATTTAGATACTGCGTACGCTCCATATTCTAAATTTCATGTTTCAGCTGCATTGTTAACTGAATCTGGCAAAATTACTACTGGAGTTAATATCGAAAATGCTGCTTATGGTTCAACTATTTGTGCTGAACGGGTGGCAATCTTTAACTATGTTAATCAAGGCTTAACCAATGATCCAATTAAGTGTTTATTAATCACTGGAAATACTAGCCGACCTATTTCACCTTGTGGTTCTTGTCGCCAAGTAATGGCTGAATTTATGCAAGCTGATACTAAAATCGTATTAACAAATGCAAAAGGCGATTATAAAGAAGCAACACTTGCTGATATTTTACCTTATTACTTTACAGATGGAGATTTAGTCGATGGTAGAAACAAATAAGTTTAAATCTGGCTTTGTTGCCTTAATTGGTCGTCCAAATGTTGGTAAGTCAACTTTGATGAATCATTTAATTGGTCAAAAGGTGGTTATTACCTCTAATAAACCTCAAACAACTAGAAATAAAATTTCTGGTATTTTTACAACTGATAACTTACAAGCTGTATTTGTAGATACACCTGGGATTCATAAACCTAAGAACAAGTTAGATGACTATATGGATAAGGCTAGTCTTTCATCATTAAATGATGTTGACCTAGTATTTTTTATGGTTGAACCTGAAAAAGTTGGCAAAGGTGATGAATATATTGCTGATTTACTTAGTAAAGTAAAAGCTCCCGTTTTTTTAATTATCAATAAAATTGATCAAGTGCACCCAGACGCCTTACTTCCAGTAATTGAGTCATACCAAAAATTGGGCAAGTTTGCGGAAATTGTACCGATTTCTGCAACTAATGGTAACAACATGGAAGATTTAATTTCTACTTTATACAAGTACTTACCAGAAGGGCCACAATTTTATGGTAGTGATGAAGTGACTGACCGTCCAGAATATTTCGTTGTTGCTGAATTAATCCGTGAGCAGATTTTGCGCTTAACTCAACAAGAAATTCCGCACGCAACTGCGGTTGTCGTTGACAGAATGAACGAGCGAATTAATGGTAAGTTACAAGTAGAAGCTACTATTTACGTTGAACGCGATGGTCAAAAGAAGATTATCATCGGTAGAGGTGGTAGTATGCTGAAAAAGATTGGTATTCAATCACGTAAGCAAATTGAATCTTTATTAGGTGAGAAAATTAATCTTCACTTATGGGTAAAAGTTCAAAAGAATTGGCGAACTGACCCAAGCTTTTTGAAGCAAATTGGATATGACAGCAAGGACTTGTTTTAATGGTTAAAGAAGTCGTTGAAGTAACAGGGATTGTTTTTAAACGTCAAAGGTATAAAGAAGCCGATGTCTTAGCTAAAATTATTAGTAAAGACATGGGCATTTTTACTATGCTGGTTAGAGGGGCTTTGCGGCCAAAGTCAAAACTAAGTGCGAGTGTTTTAGCTTTTTCTTTTGGAAAATATCAAGTCTTAACTAGTCAAAAGGGACTTAGTACTTTAAAAACGTATAAAGATGTTAAGCAATTTACTAACTTATACAGTGATTTAACTCTAAACAGTTACGCATGCTATTTGTGTGATTTGCTTGATCATGCCTTTATTGAATATCAATCTTTAGGTAATTTTTATAAGTTGATATTAGTAGCTTTGGACAAATTAAATGCAGGAGTAGATCCGGAAATTATTTGTCAGTTAGTTGAATTACAAATGTTAGCAGTCTATGGAGTTAGACCACAATTGAAGCAGTGTGCTATTTGTGGGGAAACACATGGCCCATTTGATTATTCAATTAGTGCCGGTGGAATCATTTGCCAAAAGCATTTCAATCAAATAGCGCGAATGCATTTAAATGATAAACAAGTTGCAATGATTAGAACATTGGGTTTAATTAAAATAGAACGTTTGGGACAAATCAATGTTAAATCTGATACTAAGAAAGTAATTAGAAAAGCAATTGACCGAATTTATTTTCAAACAGTTGATATAAATTTGAAGACTAAAAAATTTTTAGATGAGATGCGGAGACTTAATATTTAGTTGCACAATTTTGACAAAAATATGGTAAAATGTCATAGTATATTGACAAAGATGAGGATAAGAAAAGTACTAGTTAAGCGAGTGCTGTTTGATGAGAGAGCACCTAGGAAAAGGCACCTCTAGTCGACTTAATTAAGCGCAGGAAACGATAGCTTCCTGAATTAGGGTGGAACCGCGATTAATTCGTCCCTATGCAAAATTTTGCATAGGCTTTTTTTATGCCTTTGCACAGGAGGAAATTAGATGACAAATAAGAAATTAAATGTCCAAGATATGATTTTTAAATTAGAACAATTTTGGGCTTCTAAAGGTTGCATGATTATGCCTTCTTACGATGTTGAAAAAGGGGCAGGGACTATGAGCCCTTATACTTTTTTACGTGCAGTAGGTCCAGAACCTTGGGCAGCATGTTATGTTGAACCATCAAGAAGACCTGCTGATGGTAGATACGGTGACAACCCTAATCGGTTATTCCAACACCACCAATTCCAAGCAGTTATTAAGCCTGCTCCAATTGACATTCAACAATACTATTTAGATAGTCTTCGTGTTTTGGGGATTGAACCACTTGAACATGATATTCGTTTCGTTGAAGATAACTGGGAAAACCCATCAATGGGTTGTGCCGGTGTTGGTTGGGAAGTTTGGCTTGATGGAATGGAAGTTTCACAATTTACTTACTTCCAAGTTGTTGGTGAATTAGATGTTAAGCCAACTATGAGTGAAATTACATACGGTGTTGAAAGATTAGCTTCATATATTCAAGATGTTAACAGTGTGTTTGACCTTGAATGGGGTAATGGAATTTTATATCGTGATATCTTTAAAGAACCAGAATATGAACATTCTAAGTATGCCTTTGAAGAAAGTAATCAAGAAGAATTATTACAATTCTTTGATACATATGAAGCAACTGCAAAAGAATTACTTGGCAAGAACTTAGTTCACCCAGCATATGACTACATTTTGAAGTGTAGTCACACATTCAACTTGCTTGATGCGCGTGGTGCTGTTTCTGTTACTGAAAGAGCTGGTTACTTAGCAAGAATTAGAAATATGGCCCATGAAGTTGCTCAATGCTTTGTTGAAGAACGTGAAAAGAGAGGATTCCCTTTACTTAAGAGCGCAGAAGTAGAAAAGGCGGAGAGTGAAAATGACTAAAGATTATTTATTTGAAATTGGCACTGAAGAAATGCCAGCTCATGTTGTTTCTAGAAGTGTAAAGCAATTAGCAGATCGTACTAGCAAGTTCTTGAAGGATAATGGCTTGGAATTTAAGGCAATTAAGACTTTTTCAACTCCTCGTCGTTTGACAATTTTGGTTCAAGACTTAGCTGAAAAGCAAGCAGATATTGATGAAGTTAAAAAAGGTCCTGCAAAGAAGATTGCCTTAGATAGTGAAGGTAATTTTACTAAAGCAGCACAAGGCTTCGTCCGTGGCCAAGGTATGACTACTGATGATATCTACTTTGAAGACTTAAAGGGCACTGAATATGCTTATGTTCATGTTCAAAAAGCTGGTAAGCTTGCAACAGATATCTTATTAGGGATGAGCGATATTATTAAGGCCATGACTTTCCCTACAAAGATGCGTTGGGGCAGCAATGACTTTGAATTTGTTCGTCCAATTCACTGGTTAGTGTCATTATTTGGCAGTGAAGTTGTTCCTGTTAAAATTTTAGATATTACTGCTGGTCGTAAGACTATGGGCCACCGCTTCTTAGGTGACAGCGTTATTTTGGCAAACAGTGATGATTATGAAGAAGCTTTGAAGAGCCAATTTGTTATTGCTGATGCAGCAGAACGTAAGACAATGATAGTCAACCAAATCGACCAATTAGTTGCTGAAAATAATTGGAAGGTTAAGTTAGATGCTAGCTTACTAGAGGAAGTTACTAACTTGGTTGAATATCCAACTGTATTTGCTGGTAGTTTTGATGAAAGTTATCTAAATATTCCAGATGAAGTTTTGATTACATCAATGAAAGATAATCAAAGATACTTCGAAGTTTATGATCAAGATGGCAAGTTGATTAACCACTTTATCTCAGTTCGTAATGGTAATAAGGAATTTCTTGAAAATGTTATCAGTGGAAATGAAAAGGTATTAGTTGCACGTTTAGATGATGCAAAATTCTTCTATGACGAAGATAAGAAATATCCTCTTAGTCACTTCGTTTCAAGACTTGATAAAGTTTCATTCCACGATAAAATTGGCTCAATGGCTGAAAAACTTATTCGTGTTCGCATTATTGGTGAATACCTTGCAAAGAAATTTGGCCTAAGTGATGAAGTAATTAAAAACTTTGATCGTGCTAGTGAACTTTACAAGTTTGACTTAGTTACTCAAATGGTTGGTGAATTTGCTGAACTTCAAGGTGTAATGGGAATGCATTATGCTGAACTTGCTGGTGAAAATAAAGATGTTGCTCTTGCAATTAAAGAGCATTACATGCCACTCACAGCTGAAGGAGAATTACCAACTAGTGAAGTAGGAGCATTATTGTCAGTTGCAGATAAATTTGATAATATTATTACTTTCTTTGCTGCTGGTATGATTCCAACTTCTTCAAATGACCCATATGCACTTAGAAGATACGCATATGGAATTGTAAGAATTTTACTTAACGAAAATTGGTCACTAGCAATTGATAAGGCTTTACCAAAAATGGTTGAACTTCTTGATGGTAAAACAAAGGCTAAAATGCCTAAGACTAGTCAAGAAGATGAAGAAATTTCACTCTTTATTCGTGATCGAATTAAGCAATTCTTACAAACTAATAATTACAAGTATGATGTAATTGATGCTGTTCTTCACTCAAGTCAAAAAGATCCTAGTCGAATTTTAGCTGCAGCTAAAGTTTTGCAAGCTCATCATGATTCACCTGAATTTAAGCCAGTTGTCGAAAGTTTAATTAGAATTGAAAATATTTTGAAGAAGGCAAAATATAAGGGTGATAGTGTAGTTAAGAGTGACTTATTTGAAGATAATTCTGAAAATGAATTATATTTAGCTAGTCAAAACTTACAAGCAATTGATAACTTAACTGAATTATATGAAGCATTTGTTTCAATGCAAAAAGTAATTGATCGCTACTTTGAAGTTAATATGATTATGGCCAAAGATGAAGCAGTTAAGAATAACCGCTTGGCTCAATTGAGTCAAATCAATGAATTAGCTACTCGCTTAGGTGCATTGAGTAAGTTGGTTATTAAGTAAATTGATTTTGTTATAAAATAAAGACAAGTCTAGTGAAAGAGGTGATACAATTGGCTGGACGAATCCCAGAAGATTTTATCAATGAGGTACGAAATGGCATCAATATAGTTGATGTAATAAGTCAATATGTGTCACTAGAAAAAAGGGGCAAAGACTATGTAGGCCTTTGTCCTTTTCACCAAGAAAAGACTCCTTCATTTACTGTTAGTGAAGATAAGCAATTTTTCAAGTGTTTTGGTTGTGGTAAAGGTGGTAATGTCTTTAGTTTTATGCAATATAAGGAAAGCTTAAGCTTTCCGGAGGCTGTTGCTGAAGTAGCAAAAATGGCTAACTTAGCAATGCCAAGTAGCTACCAATCAGAGGCGAAACCTTTAAGCCCTTTAAAGAAAGTTCACCAAGATGCTTGCGAGTTTTTCCATCAAGTTTTGTTAACTAGTAAGGCTGGTGAACGGGCTCTCAATTATGCAAAAGAGCGCGAGTTATCTGAAGACTTACTTGAACATTTCCAAATTGGGTATGCACCAAATAGTGATCATTTATTGTTAACTTTCTTACGTGGTAAAGGATACGATGATACAGTGCTCGCTAAAAGTGGGCTCTTTTCTCAAAATGAAAGCGGACAGCTTTTTGACCGTTTTCGTGATCGTTTAATGTTTCCTTTAGCAGATGAAGTAGGATATATTGTTGGCTTTTCAGGTCGAAGAATTTCCAATAATAAAGAATTAGCCAAATATTTAAATAGTCCAGAAACAGAGATTTTTAATAAATCTAAAGTCCTATTTCATTTAAAAGAAGCGAAAAAAGCCGTTCGGACCGAAAAGCACCTTGTCTTATATGAAGGATACATGGATGTAATTGCAGCCTATAAGGCTGGAATTAAGACAGGGATTGCATCGATGGGAACTAGTTTAACAGATGATCAGGTGTATTTACTTAAGCGAATCAGTCGCAATATTATAATTAATTACGATGGTGATGAACCTGGACAACACGCAATTGAGAGAGCAAGTCATATGTTTGAAACAATTGGTGGCTTTCAAGTTGGTGTAGTTTCATTACCAGAAGGGCTTGACCCTGATGAGTATGTAAAGAAATATGGCCCTGAGCGTTATCAAGATGAAGTTAAAGGGGCAATTACTCCAACTGACTTTTTCTTAAAACGATTGGAATTAAAGTATAATTTTTCAAATGACCGTGAAAAATTAGCTTATTTGGATGAGGCGATTAAGCTAATAGCTCCACTAACTAATCCCGTTGAACGAGACCTTTATGTGACGAAACTTGCCAAAAAAGTAGGAGTTTCTGAAGACTCGTTGAAGGTTAGCTTGCTGCGAGAAGGGCGAAGACTTCGTGTAGCTGAAAGAAGAAAAAAACAATATAATTTTGAACCAGAAGAACAAAGTAAGACCCAAGTGGCAACTCTGCATAATACTAATCCAGCACTTGTACGTTTGTTGTATTTATTTGTTCATTCTGAAAAAGTTAGAAATTATTTATTAGGCTTACACTTCCTTTTTCCAGACGAAAATTATGCTAAGTTAGCAGAATCTTGGCTTGATTTTGAAGAAACACATGATAATGCTACAATTAACAGTTTCTATGATTTTATTCCTGATGATTTAAAGGGTATAATAGATAACATGGAAATGATGACAATGCCAGAAGACTTTTCTAAAGAAGAAGTTGATGGTTTATTGGCATCACTTAAGAGACTTGATAATCAGCGGAAAATTAGCAACTTACAAATGCAGTTGCAAGATGCACAACGCAGACAAGATGAAGATCAGGTTCTTAAGACTTTAGAGATGATCATTAATGCAAAACGCAATAACAATTAGGGAGGCTAATTAATGGCAGACATGACTTTAGACAAAAAAGTTAAAGAACTTGTCAAAGAAGTCAAAAAGAGTAAAGAGATTACTGAAACCGACTTTACTGAAAAGTTAATCAAGCCATACAAGCTTGAAGGCAAGGCTGTTGACCAACTGGTTCAAGAATTTGAAGATAATGGAATCAGTATCGTTGATGCAAACGGTGACCCATCAAACTTAGCCTTAAAGAAACAAAAAGATGTTGAAAAAGAAGAACTCAAAGATTTATCTGCACCTGCAAGTGTTCGGATGAATGACCCAGTTAGAATGTACTTAAAAGAAATTGGTCGAGTTCCTCTTTTGAATGCTGATGAAGAAATTACTCTTGCTAAGCGAATTCAAGATGGTGATGAAGAAGCCAAGCAAGAACTTGCTGAAGCCAACTTGAGATTGGTTGTTTCAATTGCAAAACGTTATGTAGGACGTGGAATGCAATTCCTTGACTTGATTCAAGAAGGAAATATGGGGTTGATGAAGGCCGTTGATAAGTTTAACTATAAACTTGGTTTTAAGTTTTCTACTTATGCAACTTGGTGGATTCGTCAAGCAATTACTCGTGCAATTGCTGACCAAGCAAGAACAATCAGAATTCCAGTTCACATGGTTGAAACTATCAACAAGTTAATTAGAATTCAACGTCAACTTTTACAAGATTTAGGACGTGAACCAACGCCAGAAGAAATTGGTGCTGAAATGGATATGGGAACTGATAAGGTTCGTGACATCTTGAAGATTGCTCAAGAACCTGTCTCACTTGAAACACCAATTGGTGAAGAAGATGATTCACACTTAGGTGACTTTATCGAAGATAAAGACGCTACTAGTCCTGAACAACATGCATCATATGAAATGCTTAAGGAACAACTTGAAGAAGTTTTAGATACTTTGACTGATCGTGAAGAAAATGTGCTTCGTTTACGTTTTGGACTTGATGATGGTCGAACTAGAACTTTGGAAGAAGTTGGTAAAGTATTTGGTGTTACTCGTGAACGTATTCGTCAGATTGAAGCAAAAGCTTTACGTAAACTACGTCACCCAAGTAGATCAAACCAATTAAAAGATTTCTTAGACTAAGCGAAATAAAAAGCCCCTTATCGGGGCTTTTTTGATACAATCAATAAATAGGAGGGAATGCCATGCTTGAAACAAGACTTGCCCATTTAGCGGCAATGGTAGACGAAAATACACGTTTAGCTGATATTGGTACAGATCATGCATATTTGCCAATTGATTTAGTTAAATCAGGAAAGATCCAATTTGCGATTGCTTCAGATGTTGCCAAAGGGCCTTTAGACAATGCCAAAACAGACATTCTTGAAGCAGGATTAAGCAACCAAATTCAAACTCGTCTTGGTAGTGGCTTAGAAACAATTAAGCCTGAAGATAAAATTGAAACAGTTGTAATTGCAGGTATGGGTGGTAAGTTAATGACCGACTTACTTGAAGCTGCTAAAGAAAAAGATGAACTTTATCCTACTTTAATCCTCGAACCTAATATCGGCGAGCCAGGCGTTAGAAAGTGGTTAATGGAGCATAATTATCAGATTATTCAAGAAGAAATTATTGATACTGCTGGTCATATTTATGAACTAATTAAGGCTATTTTGACTGACAAGATGCATCAGTTATCTGATAAAGAAATTTTATTTGGACCATTTTTATTAAAAGAGAAGAATTCAGTCTTTATCAAAAAGTGGACTAACCAACTTGCCTACCAAAAGCAGCTTTTGGTTAATCTTAATAAGGCTAAAAATAAAGATATGACTCGTATTTCTGAAGTAGAGCAAAGAATTAAGTTTATTGAAGGAGAGCTAACAAATGACTAAAGTTAAAGACATTATTGCAAAATTGAATGAACGTTTTCCTGAAAATATTGCAAGTAGTGGTGACCCAGTTGGGCTTCAAATTGGCTCAGTTTATGCAGAAGTTACTAAAATTATGACTACACTTGATGTGCGTCCAAATGTAGTAGATGAGGCAGTTGAAAAGGGTGTTGACTTAATCATTTCTCACCACCCAGTAATGTTCAGACCTGCTAGAAATTTAGACTTCAGTGACCCCCAAAATGCGATGTATGGCAAAATTATTGCAAATGGAATTACTGTTTATTCAATTCATACCAATTCTGATAAAGCTGAAAATGGTTCTAGTGACTGGCAAGCTGAAGAATTAGGCTTGACTGATGTTGAACCATTTGCAATTGATGATGACGGAATTGCTGTTGGACGTAAGGGTAAGTTACCCAAGCCTTTGAAGGCAATTGATTTTGCTTATTACGTCAAAAAGCAAATGAATGTTGATTTTGTTCGCTTAATCACAGCAAGTAATGATAAAATGATATCAACAGTTGGTTTTGTGTGTGGTGATGGTGGTAAGTTCTGGCGTGATGCACTCAAGGATAACTTGGATGCATATATTACTGGAGATGTTTACTACCATGTTGGCCATGATATGATTTCAAGTGGCTTAACTGTTGTAGATCCAGGCCATTACACAGAGAGTCTGTTTAAGACCAAATGTGCTGAAATTTTAAATGATTTTAAGGCTGATGAAAAGTGGCCAGTTGAAATTATTGTCTCACAAGAATCAACTGATCCATTCCAAGATTTAATGTAAGAAAGAAGAAATAATTATGGAATATCCAACTTTACTACCTCGTTTTTTGAAATACGTTAAAATTAACTCACGCTCTGATGAGCATGCTGATCGTTTCCCATCTACTCAACGTGAAGTTGATTTCCAAATGATTATTAAGAAGGACTTAGAAGAATTAGGGCTTTCGGACATTCACTACAATGAAAAAGCTGGCGTTTTAATTGCTGAAATCCCATCAAATGTCGACTATGACATGCCAGTAATGGGCTTTTTGGCACACTGCGATACTGCGGACTTTAATAGTGAAAATATTAAGCCACAAATTGTAGAAAACTATGATGGTGAAAGTAAAATTCAACTAGGTGACAGTGAATTTTACTTAGATCCTGCTGTTTTCCCTAATATGAAGAAATATAAGGGTCAAACCATTATTTCTGCTTCAGGTGATACGTTACTTGGTGGGGATGACAAGTGTGGTGTCAGCGAATTAGTAACCTTTGCAGAATACTTACTAGCCCATCCTGAAATTAAGCATGGCCGTATTCGTTTAGGCTTTACTCCGGATGAAGAAATTGGTACTGGTGCTGGACATTTCGACGTTGAAGACTTTGGAGCTGATTTTGCTTATACTGTTGATGGTGAAGCTCCTGGTAAGCTTGACTGGGGAACTTTCTCTGCAGCTCAATTTGGCCTTGATATTCAAGGTGTTAATGTTCACCCAGCTGTTGCCAAGGGTCAAATGATTAACGCAATTCAAGTGGGTATCAATTTCCAAAATGCGCTTCCAAAAAATGAAGTTCCTGAACAAACTGAGGGTAGAGAAGGCTTCTACCACTTAATGAACTTCCAAGGAACAGTTGATCATGCTCATCTTGACTACATTATTCGTGACTTTGAACGTGATGGTCTAGAAGCTCGTAAGAACTTGGTAAAATCAATCGTTAAAAAGATGAATGATGAATTCGGGGAAGAAAGACTTAAACTTAAGATGTGGGACCAATACTACAACATGGCCGACGAACTTAAAAAGCACATGGAAGTTGTAGATTTAGCTCGTGACGCATATAAGGCTGAAGGTTTGACAATTAACGAAGATCCAGTTCGTGGTGGTACAGATGGTTCACAATTAACTTACATGGGCCTTCCATGTCCAAACTTGTTTGCTGGTGAAGAAAACATGCACGGTCGTTTTGAATACACAGTGCTTGAATCAATGTGGAAAGCTGTTGATGTTATGATTAAAATGGCGCAACTTCATGCAGAAAGAAGCAAGTAGTGAAACAAAAATAATATAAATTATTTTACTTCGTTTTAATAATTGATTTGTTAGTATTGGTATATAGGGCTTTTTTGATAATGAAAAATTAAAGAAAAGTTATTCACTAATACTAATTTACAAAAAATATAGCTGATAAATACTGATATATAGGTATTTATTAGCTTATTTTTTTAGAAAAAGTTGATTAATAACAATTCGTGAAACAAATAAACTATCTACTTGCAAAAAAATATAAGTTAAGATAATATAACAGTGTATTACATAGCTAGCACAATAAATGAGGTGAGAATATGGAATTTAAAGATAATGTGCCAATTTATATTCAAATTGAGCAGCATTTATATCGGCTAATAGTACAAGGAGAATTACCAGCTGGTCAAAGAATTCCATCCGTTAGACAGTTAGCTGTTGACTTAACTGTTAACGTCAATACTGTTCAACGAGCATTGCAAGAAATGAATAATCAAGGGATTTTATTTACAAAGCGTGGAGAAGGTAATTTCGTTACTGAAGATACTGCGCTTTTGGAAAAGACCAAAAAAGAGCTTCTGACACGTGAATTAGATGATTTTGTGGAAAATATGCATCGTTTAGGTGTAAAAAATGATGAACTTATTCCAACGTTATCAAACTATTTAGAGAATTTAGGAGAAAAATAATGAATAAGGCTTTAGAAATTCACAATTTGACTTATAAAAAGAACCAAAAAACAATTTTAGATAATATCAACTTGGATCTTGCCCAGGGAAAAATTGTTGCTTTATTAGGTGAAAATGGTGCCGGTAAGACTACTTTGATGCGGTGTATTGCTGGTGTTGCAAAAAACTGGTCTGGTAGCATCAAAGTTGCTGGTGAAACTGGTGAAGCAGAAAAAAAGGCTAAATTAGCTTTTACTGATAAATTAACAGGCTTTTCTGATTCAACCAAAATTAAATACGTAATCAAGTTTTATGAAATTATTTATTCTGATTTTGATTTAGAGGAATTTACTAAATTACGTGAATTTATGAAATTATCTCCCGATATGCGTTTAGGACAACTTTCACGTGGGATGCGGGAAAAGTTGGTAATTGCCTTAACATTTGCCAGAAAAGCAGACTTATATCTTTTAGATGAACCATTTTCTGGAATTGATCCAATGGCAAGAAAGAAGATTATCAATTCTATTATCTTATGGAAAGATGATAAGGCCACTATTTTGATTTCGGATCATTTTGTTAATGAAATTGCTACTCTATTAGATGAAGTAATTATCTTGAAGGATAATAGAATTTTAACTCATCAAAGCGCCGATCAAATTAGAAGTGAAAATACTAGTATTGAAGATTTCTATCAAGGCTTTTATGAGGGGGAAGAATAATGACCTCATTCAAGAACTTATTTAAAGTGATGCAGGTGCCTAAACTAAAAAATGCTAGTTTAGTGTATCTATTGCAGGTAATTGGAATGATTGCTATTGGTAGCTTTTTGTTCTTTAACGACCATCTTAGTTCTTTGGCTGAAGGATTCTTTTTAGCCGAATTTATTACGCTTTTTTTTACAGGCCTATTTTTATACTTTTATCTTCTTTATAAAGAAATTAAAAGCTATGAGAGTCAAACATGGCAATTAATGCCAATTTCTTCAGCTAAGTTTTATTTGACAAATCAATTAACTACTTATTTAGCAATTGCTTTATTTTTAGCATTGCAAGCTATCAACGGAATAATTATTTTAGGTACATATTTACTTTCTTATTCAGTAACGACATCTGAATTATCCGAAATTATTAATAGCTCAAAGTTTACATCTTTAGTCAGTGAAATTTCAGCTTATATGATTTCAATAGGAATCTTTTTAGTATTAGCTGCAATCAGTTTTGTAGTAATGATTATTCTTCTGGTTATGATATCTCAGGTAATTATTAATTTATTGCCGGGCTTTAAGAGTAAGGGATTAGTTAATATAGTCAGAATTATTATTGGAATAATTTGCTATTTAATTATAGGCAATACCTTTAGTTTTATTTTTAATTCTCTCTTGAAAATAAAAGACAATCCTTTTACAGCGACATCAAATTTTGATTTAAGTTCCTTATGGATGAGTAATGGAGTTTCCGTGTTAGTTATTTTGGTGATTACTGCAATTAACTTGTATCTTTTAAAAAGATTTTTTGAAGCAAAGGCCAATTAGAAATGGAGGATAAAATGACGAATTTTAGTACAGTATTTAAGCTGCTTCAAGCAAAAAAAGCTAAAAAGATTTTGGTGATTTACGTAATTCAATTGGCAGCGATTATGGCAATTGGAACATATTTGTATTTGGTAAATCCAAAAGAATTTGAATCAATCTTTGTTAGCTATGAAGTTATTGCTTTAACCACAAGTTTCTTTGCATTGGTAATTAGTTGGTGCATTTTATTCATTGATGAAATAAAGATGTATGAGTCACAAACCTGGCAACTTTTGCCAATTAGTTCTAAAAAATTCTTTTTGGCTAATATTTTGACAACTTATGTGACACTGTTTTATATGGCATTATTTGATTTAGGAACTTGCGTAGTCTTAATAACAGTAGCATTTGCGGCAAGTAAGCCAGAATTAAAAGATATTTCGGTAGGTAAAACCCTAGGACAGGTACCTGTTGGTGAAATTGCTCTTTATGGGTTGGGAATAGCTTTATTAATAGCTTTAGGGTTAATTAGTTTTTCTTTGATGATTAATTTTTTGAGCTTTTCTTCAAAAACAATTGTTAATTTGTTGCCAGGCTTTAAGAGTAAGAAATTAATTGGAATATTGCGTGTTATTTTTGCTGTAATTTGTTATGCAATTATTACTTACTTTATTCATATTTTCTCAAATGTATTTGGAGTTGGAATAATTGAAAAGCAAGTTGATTTATTAGCAGTATGGCTTAGTGTTGCTGAAACAGCTACTTTTGTTTTGGTTGGAATTTTTGCTGATACTTGGATTTACCAGAAGTTCTTTGAGGCTAAAGCTGTGTAAGAGGTGAGATAGTGTTAAAATTAACCAATTTCCTTTTTCAGATAAAAAAGAAACAGGCCCAAATTACCTTATTAATGTATTTTTTAATAAGTTTAATTTTAGCTGGATTTTTAATTACAGGTAGAGCTTGGAGCTCCGTAGATTTTTCACTTGTTCCTGAAGATAAAGGTCTACCATTAGTTATGAGTTTTTCATCAACACTTTATAAATTTGATTTACTCTTTTTTGTATGGTGTATATATTACTTTGCTAAAGATTTAAGAAAACAAACTTGGCACTTGGTTCCTTTATCAAGCACCAAAATATTTACTGCACAGTGGTTAAGTACATTGCTAGCTTGTGCCTATCTATTTATTGGACAATTATTGCTAACTTTTATTTCTTATGTTGTGTCTTATTTATGGGCAAGTAACCAGGTCTTAAATGGATTAAGATTACTTTTCGATGCAAAATATGAATTTCTTAATGATTTAGTGTTTTTGACCTTCTTTTGCTTTGCTTGGCTATTATTCACTGCATTAGTTGAAATCTGTAAATATGGAATTATTTCTCTATTGCCTTTTTCTGGAAACAAAATTTTTGAAAATATTATTGAAATAATTCTTGTTATAATTGGATTAATAATTGCTATTAATGGATTTGAATTTATGTTTTTACATGTTGGTACAACTGAAGCAACAGGAAATGCATTTATGGTAATTTTGTCCTTACTTCTTTGGATAGTTGTTCAGCCTCTCTTTAATCTAATTGGTGAAAGTAAAACAGAATAAAAGTATAGTCGAGAGAAATGTATTATACTAAGAACATTCACATGAAAAGGAGGAAATTTAGTGAAGATTATTTCATATTTGAAAAGAATCGCACTTTTTGTAGTTTCATTCATATTATATGAATTACTAATGACATCATATATTATTCCCAAATCATTAAATAGCCACAAAGAAGTGCTGGGAAAATATCATTTTGTACTTTATGTGGCAACAATCGCCTTGGTGATGCTGGTTTATCATATTTATAAAAAGCAATTGGAACAGGAAAATGAGTGGCATTTTAACGAAAAGCCCCATTTTAAATGGTCCAAACTAGGATATAGTGGTTTGGCGTTTGTAGTGATGATTGCTGCGCAAGTTTTGATAAATATACTTTTATCAACTTCGTCAAATTCAGCTAATCAAAAGGCAATTGATCAATTGGCGAAGGGAACTGATTGGCACTTTATTGTCTTTATTATTTTCTTGGCACCAATGTTTGAAGAAATAATTCTAAGAGGACAGTTTTTCAATATTGCTTTTACAAAAGAAACCAAGTTAAATTATTGGCTAGGGATTATCGTTAACGGCTTATTTTTTGCTTGGTTACATGATCCAACTTTCTCAATTCACATCTTTACTTATTGGGTAATGGGGGCAATTTTAGCTGCAACTTACATGAATACAAAGGATTTGCGGTATTCATTTGTAACTCATATGCTTAATAATACAATTGCTGCATTACCATTAATTCTGGGAATGCATTAAAAAAGTAGCACTTCAAACGAAGTGCTACTTTTTTCTTTGTTAATCTTGACTTTGAATGTATTCCAAGATTTGATTAATTTCTTCACTAGTAAATGAGCCATCACCAGTTTTCATAGCGTGAATCTTTTCAACTGAAAGATGGCTTGCAAAAGCTAGTTCAGTATCATTAACGTGATGTTTTACTTGATAAGTTATAATTACATCTGAAAGTTCTTCTTGGTTCATAGTTAATTAGGCTCCTTTAAAATAAATCCACTATTTATCTCAATTTCTATTGTAGTTGAAATAATGTCTTATTAAAAGGTAGACCACTTGGTTAATGGCCAATAACGGAAAATAACTTTGCCGACAATTGCCTTTCGCTTTACAAAGCCAAAGTAACGTGAATCCTTAGATACATTGCGGTGATCACCCATTACGAAATATTCACCACTAGGAACCTTATTAACACCGAATTTGCTCTTTAAACTAAAGTTTTCTGTATAAAGCTGGCCGTTTGCATAAAGCTTTTTACCTTCAGTTAAGTAAGGCTCAGAGTATTTTTTACCATTTAAATATAATTGATCATTTTTGTAAGTGATACTGTCACCAGGCATTCCCACAATACGCTTGATATATAATGCACCTGGTTCGTCAGGAGCATTTAAAATGACAATATCACCACGTTTTAAGCTAGTATGACGAACAGCTATAATTCGGTCACCATTTTCAAACGTTGGCTGCATTGAAGGGCCAGACACTGTTTCATTTGATAAAACAAAACTAAAGATTAAGTAATAAATCCCTAACAAAATTGCGGCCATGACGAAAACTTGCAGTAACCATTTGCCGAAGCTTTCATTTTCAGCTGCTTTATTCGATATATTTTTTCCCATTAAAACGTCTCCTTTATTAATCTATTTTCAATTATAACTGATTTTAAGTTGATTGAATGGTAAAATCCTATTAAGGATATAGAAAGATGACTGATTTTTTAACAAAATTAATTAAAATAGATAGTGAATTGAATATTCCCAAACTACATCAACAGGTTAGTGAGATTAGACAAGTCTGTTCAAAATTAGATAAAAAAGAATTGCCAGAATCTCAAATTAAGAAATTAGGTTTGGTTACAGAGCAGGAGAATAAAACTAAGAAAGTTCAAGTAGCCAATAATTTACTTAATAGTTTTCGACAGTATTTGTCTTTACATTATGGCTTGTGGTCTTTGCCTAATATTCAGACAGCACAAATAATCAAGGAAAAATATAATGTAACTAGTGCAGTTGAAGTTATGGCTGGCAATGCAGCTTGGTCTAAAGCTTTAAGTTTGGCAGGAATTAAAGTTAAGGCTAGTGATAATTTAGTTTGGTCAAAAACTTCAAAGACTGGTAAAAATTGCTTTTATCCGGTTGAAAATTTAGATGCTAAAACTGCAATAACTAAATATCAAGATTGTGATTTGATTATTTGCTCCTGGGCACCAAATTTTGGACATGCTGATATTGATTTAATTAATACTTGGAAAAAGTTAGAACACAAGCCTAAGTTGCTGTTTGTTGGTGAGGAGTTTGGAGTAACTAATTCTGAAGATTTTTGGCAAACAACACCATTCAGTGAAAATTCAGCATTAGTGGCAGTTAATGCTAGTTTTTCAAGTTTTGACTTTATTGAGGAAAGATTTTTTGAGATAGATGAAGATTAAAAAGACATTTTTGGGGATTTTTTTGCTTGCTTGTTTTTTAATAGCAGGAGTATTAGTTTCAAATATTCAAAGTATAAGTGCCGATCAAGTGTTAACTGCTAGCGGATTATCAAGTTATTCTAGAAATTTAAAAACTAAAAGCAAGATTGAGATTAGAACACTGTTAAAGTACATCACTGAAAAATACCCTAATGAAAAAATAACTTTAGAATTAACTAATAAGTATGATCAAGACCAAGTGTTAATTTGGTCAAATTATCAAAATGAGTTATTACCAGTTGCAAGGGGACGTTATTTTAACCCTGAAGAATTTGATGGTGTGGTGACATTTGGGATTGTATCACCGACCTCAAATATTCAGATGTTAACTACCCAAGATAATAAATACATTGTGCTGGATAATCGTTATATTTCTGTAGTCGGGACATTAAAAGAAGTTAGTGATAATATTCAAACAAAGTATTATTTGACAACAGGGCTTAACCAAGCCAATTCCAAAAATCGTCTTAATAATTTTGATATTATTATTGATTCGCCATCTAATCGAGTTATTCAAGGTATAAGTAAATATCTCAATGGTCAAGTGACTTTTTCAGAATTAGTTTCAACACATCGTAGAACGCACTTTATTCGGGCGATAGCATTCTCAATTTTGCTGGGAATTATAGTATTGTTTGCTGGACTAATAGCAGGGGCCTGTGCAATTATTAATCATACTTATAAACAAATGGATGGAATTGACCGGCCGTTAAAGAAATACTTTATTGCTACCAAATTAGGTAGATTCGCCTTCATTAATCTTATTATGGGATTCGTATCTTATATTCTTTTAACTTGGAGATTGTATTTTACTAGTTTAGATTATTTAATAATTTTGATGACATTGATGATTGTCTTAAATATTGTGATTTATATGTTGGTTGTAGTCTTTTTGAACAAAAGAAAGGAAAAAATTGGATAAATTAGTTTTACCTAAAGAATTTATAGATAAATATCAAAAACTATTAGCTACTAAGGCTAGTAGCTTTTTTACTGCTCTTGAAGCAGAGCCTAAAAAGGCGTTTCGTTTGAACCCATTAAAGGCTAATTATCAAAAAGTAAGCTATGACTTATCTGAACCGGTTAATGGAGTAGAAGATGCTTATTATGGAGAAATAAGTGGACGAGATATTGAGTGGGTTAGTGGTTATGTTTATTCACAAGACCCTTCCGCCATGTATCCAGCTGAAGCACTAGGAGTTAAACCTGGACAGAAGGTTTTGGATCTTTGTGCAGCTCCAGGCGGAAAATCAACTGCTTTATTATCCGCTTTAAAAAATGAAGGCTTATTAGTTGCCAATGAAATTTCAGCTAGTAGGGCTAAGAACCTGCGAGAAAATATTGAACGCTGGGGAGCTAGCAATTGCTTAGTTACTAATGAAGATACAAGCCAACTAGCTAAGAAGTTCCCCCACTTTTTTGATGCGATTTTAGTTGATGCACCATGTAGTGGTGAGGGGATGTTCAGGAAAAACCATGATGCAGTAACTTATTGGAGTCAAGAATATGTTCTTGAATGTAGTAGTCGCCAAAAAGAGATTTTAAATGAAGCAGTTAAGATGTTAAAAACGGGTGGCAGTCTATTATATTCAACTTGTACTTATGCTCCAGAAGAAGATGAAAAAATTTGTGCTTATTTGGTTAATAAATTAGGCTTTAAGCTAGTTAAAACTAAAGTTAATGTGGCAAGTGCTGGAGTACCCGCTTGGGGAGAAAATCTTGCTGGAATCGAATATGCAAGGAGATTTTGGCCACAAGATGAGATAGGTGAAGGGCAATTTTTAGCTAAATTTATTTTATCTAAAGCTAGTGATACTGAAGAAAATATTGATGACTTCAAGCAAAAAAATAAGAAAAGAAGAAAAAAAGCTGGCAAAAAAGTAGAAATTTTTACCAAGGCAGAGAAAGAGCTAGTAAAGGAATTATTGGCTAGCTTTAATTTACCAGTAAGCTTTGACTTTAGTAAGGCAGCTAAGAGTAATGATCATGTTTATATTCCGGCTGTAGAAGATACTTCTCAAATAAAAGTATTGAACAATGGATTAGAACTGGGAATTTTGAAAAAGGGACGTTTTCAGCCTAGTCAGCAGTTAGCGCAATATTTAGGTCAAATGCAGCAAGAAAGAGTTGTTGAATTACAAAATCAAGCTGAATTTGAAAAATACTTGCATGGCGAAACTGTTAAAACGGAAAAGAAGTTAAAGGGGTTTGTACTAGTTAGTTATCAAGGTAAAATCTTTAGTTTTGGTAAAGTAGCAGGGCAAGTAGTAAAAAACTTTTATCCTAAGGGATTGAGAGTCTGAATGTAAATAATTTAAATTATGTAAAATAATAATTTGAAAATAAAAAAGCAGGTAAATACCTGCTTTTTTTAATCATCAACTGCAATTTGAATAAATTCTTTCCATAAGCCCTTAGTTAAGGCATATTTAACCTTAGTCGCTTCATTCACTTTATTAATTCCAAAGAGGGCAAATAACCCAGCTAATTCGTCTTCGAAACGTAATACCGTTTCAACTAACCCATCTTCGCCGCCATTTTCGTAGACTTGTAAGAATAAATTGGCAATTCCAACAGATTTAGCACCTAAGACAAGACACTTCAAAATATCTAAAGCGTTCCTGATGCCTCCTGAGGCAAAGAAGTCTATACCACTATCTTGAGCGATTAGAGCAGATTTAACAGTTGAAAGTCCTAATTCATCTAGATAGGGTAAAGGATGGCTAGAGCGTCCATTTTCAATCTGGGCAAAGTTAGTACCACCAGCTCCACCAAGGTCAATAAGATGAAAATCATTTTTTTGTAATAAATCAATGCTCGACTTATCAAAGCCAAAGCCAACTTCTTTAATAATTACGGGGATATCTACTTCATCTCGGATAGCTTTTAATTTATCAAGCCAAACAAAATCGCGGTCACCTTCTGGCATTGCCAATTCTTGAACAGTATTAATATGGATTTGTAAGGCATCAGCGTTTAATTCCTTAACTATATTTTTAGCAATGCTAGCTGGGGTATTAGGGTTAACATTGGCAAAGAATAAGCCATCTGGGTTTTCTTCTCTGGCAGCATAAAAGCTAGCTAGTTGATCTTTTTCTTTAGCTAAGATACTACTTGATCCAGTAGCAAAGGGAATTTGACCAATTCGACTAGCTTTTCCAATCGCGCGATTAATTTCTTTTGATTTTTCAGAGCCACCAGTCATTGCATTAATATAAAAAGGCGCCTTGACCTTTTTACCTAAAATTTCACAAGCAATTGTGGCTGGTGAAACGCAGCTTTCCGGAAGGGCAGGGCGTACTAATTCAATACGATCAAAATCATTTTCTTTTATAGCGAAATATTTTTTAGCTAAAGCTAAATGTTCTTCTTTTCTTTTTGAGTGATTTGACATTATTTTTCCTTGGTTTGATTTAATATATGAACATGAAAATCAAGTGGTAAAATACCCGCTTTAAGCCATTCAGCTTTTAAATCAGCAATTTTACCATTGTGATTGGTAATAACAATTCCACAGTCACCATTTCCAGCACCAGAAGTTTTAGCAGCAAAGCCGAACTTCTCAGCAATTTCAATTAATTCAGTCAATCGAGGAATTTCAATCGCTATATGATTTAACTTTGCAAAGTGAGCCAATAATTTTCTGTTTACTCGAATTTGTTCCTGAATAAGACTAATATTATGCTGCTTAAAACCGGCAATCATTTTTAAAACACATTGTCGTGAATTAGTTAAGAATGCTTCATATTCTTGTTGGAAATTTTCTTTTTGGGCATTAGTTTCATCAACTAAGCGAGAAGTTGATGCAGGCTTTTGACTCCAGCCAATGACTAATTCCATTCCTTCAGGAGGAGTTAACAATTGAACTTGTAAGCCTGGCCAAGCTTCAGTGAGGACATCGCTGAGTTTTTTAGTTGCTAATTCATGTTTAAGCCAGTCTTTATCAAATGTTTGGTAAGCTAGCCAACCGCCATATACACTTGCAGCAATATCACCAGCTGAACCATTTCCTTGAACGGAATAGTGACTGATTGCGGCTAACTTGTAGACTAGGTCATGTTTTCGCTCAATTCCATAAAAGGCTAAGATTGCCTTAACAGTTGCTACAGTAACAGCAGCAGAAGACCCAAGTCCATATTTGCGTCCATCTTTACTATCTAAGTCTGAATTAACATGTAAATCATATACTTTTAGTGAAGTTCCATTCTCAAGTAAGTATTGTTCAGTAAAGCGAATTGCAGCCAAGATATATTCAAAAGGATTATCACGATTGTCAATTACCATCTTATTGCCTTGACGGCGCCAATGAATTGAATCTTGTGAGTATTGCTTTGAATGAATAATTCCAGTATTACCGACTGCAGCTGAAATAGATACACGTACAAATTGATTGAGTGCGACAATAATCGCTGGACAATTTTGTTCTAAAACAGCATATTCACCAGCAATATAAAGCTTGCCAGGTGCTTTTTCTGTAATCAAATTATCTTCCTCGAATCTTTATAAATTAATTTTTGAATTTAATATAAATAGGTGATTCCCGGTCCGAAACCAGCTTCGACTATTTTAACATTAGGTAAGATATTTTTAACATATTTTTTTATATCAGAGCAAGAATTTTTCTGACAAAGAATCTTAACATTAGGTCCAGCATCAATTGTATAGTAGCATTCAAGCCCATTATTACGAAGCTCTTGAATTAGTTTAATAATTTCTAAAGTTTCATTTGCAAAATATGTAAAACCCGGTTGAGCGGCTAAGTTTATCGCATGCATTTCACTGGCACTAAGTTCGGCTAGTTGGCCTAATTTAGTGAAATCATTATTTTTAATTGCAGTTTCCATTTGCTCTATTTCTTCGTCATTGCGGGCAATCCAAGGCTTGAAGAAAGGAGAGGTCTGCGCTAATTTCATCCCTTCAGTTGATGAAAGTTTTTTTTCAGCTACATTCACTTCAACAGCCAGTAAGCGTAAATCCATTTGTGGTTTTTCTTCGATCACCTCAGCAAATGAGTTGGAACTATTAGTGCCTTTGTTCCACTTAACAAAGCCTCCATACACTGATCTAGTAGCACTCCCTGATCCTAATCGAGCTAAAATTGAAAGTCCTTTTGTAGAAATAGATAAATTATATGCTTTTACAAAGCTAGCTGCTAATGCCGCAAAGGCTGAACTTGAAGAAGCAAGGCCAGCTGCAGTAGGTACATGGTTATCACTGATAACGTGAAAATTACCAGAAACATTAAAGAGCTTTTGCAAGCGTTCAACATAAGCAAAAACTCTGTTAGCAGCTTGGCCTGTAACTTCTTGCCCATTTAAAATAAATTTTTTATCTTCTGTATCAATTATTAAACTAGTGTCAGTGTAAAAAGCGTCTAAAGTCATTGAGATGCTTGACATTAAAGGTAGACGTAAGTCCGCATCTTTTTTTCCCCAATATTTAATTAAAGCGATATTTGTATGCGCACGTGCAGTATTTTTCATTAAATTTCCTCAATCCAGTAATTACTAATTAACTTATGACTTTTGTTGGCGATAGCTTGAGCTAATTCTTGATTAGAGCATAGAGCAATAACAATACCACCTAAACCACCACCAGATAATTTAGTACCATAAGCCCCAGTATCAAGAGCTATTTGACACAAATGGTCAATTTTAGGAGTTGAAACTTTTAGCTTTGCAAGATATTTCTGAGCTTGTGTAAATGCATTGCCAACACATTCTGCATCCTGATTTAGCCAGGCTTTTTTAACTTGAACAGTTAAGTTACCTAAATTTGTTAGATTTTCGGCTTGCTTTGGCGAGTTAGTAACTTCATTTTTAACCAATTCAACTGCTTCTTTAGTATTGCCTAAATCACCAGTGTCCATTATTAATAATGTCGCATTTAATTTTTGCTTTAGTATTTCAACGCCTGTTTTTTTGTTGAAAAAGACTAAATAATCTGAATTAACAGTAGCGCTATCAAGACCTGAAGCTTTACCATGATTAATAGTTTCGGCATGATTAGTAATTGCCATAATTTCTTGTTCACTTAAGTTTAACTGGAAGAAGTCATTTAAGGCCTTAGTTGTTCCTAACGATACAGTAGCGCTTGAACCTAATCCTCTTTCAATTGGAATTAAACCACGATAACTAATTTTTAAGTAGGGGCTATTAGGCTTAAGTGTCAAAAAATGTTGCAAAATATATTTAAGACCGGCATATTCAGATGGCGCTTTAAAAAAATCTCCATGATAGCGATCTGTATCCATATAATGACAGGGATTGTTGTTTTCACTTACAGTAGTTTTAATATTTAAACTTTGTATAGGCATGCTTAGAGCATCATAACCGTAAACAACAGAATGTTCACCAATCAAAATTACTTTACCATGGGCTAAATAACTTGTTTGCAAAAAAATTCCTCCAATAATGCTTATGGTAAAATTAAGACCATAAGGAGTTTGAACAATGCTAAAAATTTTAACTGGGCGTCAAAGTGACCCATTACATGAAAAAATTCTGGCTGAAGCTGTAGAAAATTACGAGCAAAATCCAGAACTGGAAACTTTTATTATCGTTCCTAATCATATTAAGTTTACCACAGAAATTGAAGCAATAACTAAATTAGCCGGATTACGGCGTAAATCTGAAGCTTCAGTTAAGAATTTGCACATTCTATCATTTTCTCGTCTGGCCTGGTTCTTTTTACAAGATCGTCCAGAAGTATTGAAGCCAGTTATTGATGAAGCAGCAAGTAGCATGCTTTTAGAAAAAATAGTAACAGAGAAAAAGAATGAATTAATTTTATTTAATCAATTTTCTCAAAATTCAGGTTTGATTAAACAAATCTACCAGTCTATTAATGAAGTAAGTAATAGCGATTTTGATTTAATTGAAGCACAAAATCAAGTTACTGATGAAGAAACTAAAAACAAATTACATGATTTAGCTATTATCAAAACAGCTTTTGATGATGCTATTGCTGAACGATTTATCACTAAGCAAGATTTTTTGAATGAGATGAATATTTTTCTTGCCGGTAATAATCGACTTAAGAACTGTAGCTTTTATTTTGTTGATTTTTCTCAATTTAATGGAACTGAACAAGTAGCTGTTGAACTCTTTAGCAAACAAGCCCAAAAAGTTGTACTTGCTTTTGCTACTGAAGATGGAAAAATCAAAACTGCACCTGAAGCTGGCGATTATGATTATGTTGTTCAAAAGACTATAAAGAAATTACAAAGGCGGATAATTTTTTCTCATGAACAATATGAAAGTCCAGTCAAGGATTTAACGGCTAAGCAGCTATTAGACCATTATTGGACAGGTGATTTAGAGAGTAATGAGCAGACA
This sequence comes from Lactobacillus jensenii DSM 20557, assembly GCF_001436455.1. Lineage (GTDB taxonomy): Bacteria > Bacillota > Bacilli > Lactobacillales > Lactobacillaceae > Lactobacillus > Lactobacillus jensenii. The sequence continues at coordinate 22,756 of NZ_AYYU01000005.1, read as the reverse complement.
AAGCCAAATGTACAATTAATTAAGGCTGATTCTCGCTATGATGAAGCATATTTTGTAGCTCGGACAATATATCAACAAGTAAGCTTGAATAAGTTTAGATATCAAGACTTTTTAGTTTTGGCACCTAATTTACATGAATATGAAACTTATTTAACTCCTATCTTGCGTCAAAATGGAATTCCATTCTTTAATGATTTACAAAAAGAAATGAAATACCACCCACTGGTTATTTTTATTGAAAGTTTACAAACTATTCTGGAAACTGGTTTTGAGTCAGCAAGTTTATTTGCTTTGCTCAAGACAAGATTATTTATTCCGGCTTTTTATCATGATGAAGCAGCATTTTTGCGTGATGTAGATGAATTAGAGAATTTTGTTTTGGCACATGGAATCAACTATTATTTATGGAATCGTCCATTAACTAGCTTTGTAAAGATCAAACGACCAGTTATTACTCTTGATAAAAGAGCTACTGAAATTGAACGCTTAGAAAAGCTACGTCAAGTTATCATTAAAGAGTTGAGTCATTTTATTGAACAATTTAAAAAGACAAGTGAAGTTAAGGCTGGAGTTAAGTTCTTTTTTGATTTTTTAGTAAAAATAGGGCTTACTAAGCGGTTGGAAACATGGAGAAAGCAGGCAATTGACAAAAATGATTTACAAGCAAGTCAAGAACCTAAGCAAATTTGGGATTTGCTACTTAATTTATTAAATGACTTTTTATTAATAAATAAACCTGAAGAAGAATTTTCAGCTAGTGATTTTTTGAGAATTTTAATTTCTGGATTTAAAGAAGCTAATTTTGCCCAAATTCCAGCCAGTCTTGATGCAGTGTCATTATCTGAAATGGGAATGGTGCAAGCCAAGAATTATAAAAATGTTTTCATAATTGGAGCAAGTAGCAGCAATTTACCCCAAATTAGTAATACTCCCGGCTTTTTGACGAGCGAGAACTTAGCCCAGATTAGTAGCGCAGATACTGATAATGCATTAGAGGATCGGCAAGAACTAGCCAATCTTGATCAAGATTATCAATTTGGCGCTTGTTTAACTTTGGCAAGTAATTGGGTATATGTTTCATATCCATTTTTAAATACAGCTAATGAATCGATTCAGCCTTCTACTTATTACACTAAATTGCAAGAATTAGGGGCTAGAGAGTTAGAACAGGCTGATTTACCTAAAGAAGATGCTAGTGATATTTTAAGCTTTACAACTAATGCAAAGGCTAGCTTAGGATATTTAACTAATCTTTCACCAGCTTATCAAAATACGCTCCTAGATTTAGCTAAAAACTATGCGCCACAAAAATATTCTCAACTAGTTAAAGGACGCAATTATAATAATCAACCCGTTAATTTGGGTGAACAACTAGCTAGGGAATTATATGGGGTGAAGTTGACTTCATCAGTATCACAACTTGAAACTTACTATCAAAATTCATTGGAATATTTCTTTAATTATGGTTTGCGTTTAAGACCTAGAGCAGAAAACGAACTTGACGTAATTCAAGCAGGTAATTATTTCCACCAAACTTTTGATTATTTGGTTAAATATGCGCATGCTCAGCAAATAGATTTAGCTACTTTATCTAATGATCAGATTTTAGCTGCATTAACTGAAGTTAGAAAGCAGATTCATCAAGAAGGTAGCTATGAACAATTATTATCTGAGCCATTTAATCAATATTTATTTACTAGTTTAGATAAAACAGTCAATGCAGTGGCCTTTAATTGGAAAAAACGCATGGCCCAAACTCCATTTAGACCAGCGTATTCTGAATTAGCTTTTGGTAGTGGAAACAAGCTAGCAGGATTGAAATTTAAACTTGATCAGTTAAGAGAAATAGATTTACGAGGAAAAATTGACCGTGTTGATTTAGCCCCTTATAAAAATGAACTACTAGGTCAAGTTATTGACTATAAGTCTTCCAGCAAAAACTTTGATTTAGCATTATTCGCAAGTGGAATTAGCCTACAAATGGTTTCATATCTTGATGTTTTAGCAAAAAATGCGAGTTTCTTCGGAAATGAATCACTTGATTTATTGGGGGCCTTTTACCAAACAATTACTAAACAAGTTGAACGATTAAATAAGGCTGATCAACTTGATAGCAATTTCTTACCTAAAAAGGCTTTAGAGCAAGCTAAGCAACGTTTAGTTTATTCAGGTTTACTTGTAAATAATGAAGATTATATTTTGACAGCTGATCCAGAACTAAAAGAGCCTAAGGTTAGCTCCAAGCTGTATAAATCTGTACGTTCAAAAGCTCGTGGTGGGTTAACTTTACCAAGAGATCGTCATTTTACGGAAGATGAGTTGAAGTTAGTTTTACGCTATAACGAATATTTAATTAGGAAAGCTGGAAGGGCAATTTTAACAGGTGATTTAGCTCTTAATCCATATCAATATGGACAAGAAAATGGCCTGAAATATTCTAGCTACCAAGATATTTTCTTTTTTGATGCCAAACTTGCTGAAAATAGCTATCGAAAGATTAATAGCTTAGATAAGGCCAGTTTTATGCAATACATTAAGGAAATTCTAGAAAAGGAAGAAGATAATGGTTAATTATACAAAAGAGCAAGAAGCGGCCATTAATACACGAGAAAAAGACATTCTAGTTTCAGCATCAGCTGGTTCAGGAAAAACAATGGTATTAGCTGAACGAGTAATTAAGTTAATTAAAGATGGTACTAGTTTAGACAATCTATTGGTTATTACTTTTACCAAAGCGGCTGCAAACGAAATGAAGGAACGGATTAAGCGTGTTTTAAATGAGGAAATTGCTCAAAATAATAGTCGTGAGCTAAAGAGAGAACTTTTGCGAGCTGAAGTTGCAAATATTTCGACAATTGATTCATTTTGTTTAGATGTTGTTCACCGCTTTTATTATGTAATTGGACTTGACCCCAGTTTTTCAGTTTTAACAGACGAAACGCAAGCCGCATTATTAAAAGAAAAAGCCTTGCGTGAACTTGAAAAAAAGGCCTTTTCTAATCAGGATAATCCATACCGAATCTTCTATGATAATTTTGCTGGAGATCGGGATGCTAATGGGGCTAGAGAATTACTACTTGATTTGTATAATTATGCGATGGCACGTCCAGATTATGACTTATGGCTTGATAGTTTAGCTAAAGATTATGAACTAGCCGATGATTTGAGTCAGGCACCTTTCTTTGTAAAGGTTATAAAGCCGTATCTATCTAAAATCTTAATTGAAATGACAGACAAAGTTGATAAGATTTTGGCTGATCCGTTTAATGAAGCGACTGAACTTGAAAAAATCATGAAAGACTTTTTGAGCTTTAGTAAGAGATTGGCTCAAGCTGAAACTAGTTTGGAAAATGGAAGTTTTGATCAGATAAGGGCTAGTTTACAAGATTGTCAATTTACTGAAAATCCTCGTAAAAGTCCCAAATGGGATGAAGATATTCTTGATAGATATGCTAGTTTAAGTCAAGTTAGAACAGAATTACGAGAACAAGTTAAGTCATTGTTTGCGGCCTTTTTTGTAGTTGATAATGAAGAACAAACTGCAGTAATGAAGCAGTCCAGTATGATTATTAAGGCAGTATGTCTAGCAGAAAAAGAGCTGATTGCTACTTTTAATTCATTAAAGCGTAAACAAAATTTACTTGACTATAGCGATATGGAACAGTTGGCATATCAAATTTTGACAAGTGATACAACAGCTGGTCACTTAGCAAGACAGTTTTATCAGAATAAATTTACTGAAATTTTAGTTGATGAATATCAAGATATTAATAAGTTACAAGAGCGTATCATTCAATTAATGAAGTGTGAGCATAACAACTTATTTATGGTGGGGGATGTTAAGCAGTCAATTTATGGCTTTCGACAAGCAGATCCTAGTTTGTTTCTTAATAAATATCAGAAGTTTGCGGAAGATTCATCCTCAAAGCGGATAGTCTTAGCTGATAATTTTCGTTCAACTAAACCGGTTACCAAAATAGTTAACAAGCTATTTAATCCACTTTTAACGCCCGATTTTGGTGGGATTGATTATCAAAATGAAGGTCAGCTAAAGTTTGGAGCAAGTTATTATCCAGATAATTTGCCAGCAGCAAGTGAATTGCTCTTCTATGATAAAAGTGAAGCTAGTGATGAAAGTAATCAAATACAGCTTGTCATTAACCGAATTAAGCAGTTGATAGATGAAGGGTTTGAAGTATTTGATGTAAAAACTGGTCTTAAGCGGCCAATCGAATTTTCTGATATTGCAATTTTAACTCGAAGTCGCAGCCAAAATCTTGATTTGCTTAAGCAGTTTGCCCAAAATAATATTCCATTATTTGTTTCAGATGTAGCTAACTATTTTCAAACTTTTGAATTAACCATCATTATGAGCTATTTGAAGATAGTTGATAATCCTGATCAAGATATTCCACTAGTTGCAGTTCTTCGTTCACCAATTTTCAACTTTAAGGAACCTGATCTTGCTAAGATTAGAATTAAGTCACCAAATATGAGTTTTTATTCAGCACTCACTAACTATGTTTCTGAAAATGATGAACTAAGTAAAAGAATTAAGGACTTTTTGAATCAGCTTGCTGATTTACGTGATTTTGCACTTAATCATCGAATTAGTGAAACTATTTGGAGTATTTATGCTCGAACAAGTTTATTGGAAATTGTGACAAGTTTACCAAATGGTAAGCAGAGAAGAATTAACCTTGAAAACCTTTATGAAAGAGCTAATTCTTATGAAAGTGCGGGATTTAAAGGATTGTATCAATTCATTAATTTTATAAATCGTATGCGCAAAAATCAAAAAGATTTAGCACAACCGTTACTTAGTAAAGAAGCAGAGAATAGCGTCCAATTAATGACTATTCATGCTTCAAAGGGGTTGGAATTTCCAGTTGTCTTTTATTTGGGATTAGAGCACCAGTTCCAAAAGAGCGACTTGTCTGGCAATTATATAATTAGTGGTGATAGTTGTGGGATTACTGTTGTTCGTTCAGATTGGCGAATTGATTCTTTAGTTAAAGCAATGGGCAATGTTACAAAGCAAAAGCAATTGCTTGAAGAAGAAGCTAGAATTATGTACGTGGCAGTAACTAGAGCCAGACAAAAATTAATTTTGGTAACTAATTTCAAAGACTTTGCAAAAGATACAGACAATCTAAAAGCTAGCCTGGCTAATAACGGTTCATTAACATTAACTAGTGAATTAGCAGCGCAAAAACCGGCAGATTTGCTTTTACCGCAGCTTGACTTAGCGCATCACTTTATTAATCAAATTACTGATTTACAACCAGAAGTAGAAAGTAAACAAGACTTCTTAGTGGTAACAGGGGATGCGACAGTTGTTGAATTAGCTAAAGAGACAAATATGGACGAAAAAGGTGAGGTAAGTGAATTTATTGTCAAAAATGTAAAAAAACTGTACGAAGCTACTTATCCATTTAAAGATGCAACAACAACAACTGCTTACCAATCTGTTAGTGAACTGAAGAAAGCTTTTAATGATCCAATTGATGATGAATTAGCAAATTCACGATTTATCAAATCAGCTAATCGCTATTTGCAAGACATTGATACTAGACCAGGCTTTTTATTTGAAGATGGTTTTACTGGTGCAGAGATTGGAACGGCTATGCACTTAATTTTGCAGTTCTTTGATTATCAAGGAAATACTAGTGTTGAAGCTGAAATAGAAAGATTAGTTCAGTCTGGAAAATTAAATTCCAAAATTGTCCCTCATTTGCCAATAGCTGAAATCACTTGGTTTGTAAATAGTGATTTTGCCAAGAAGTTTTGGAATGAGCCAGGTAAGTTAAAGAGGGAAGTTTCATTTTCGAGTTTATTGCCAGCTGCAGATATTTTTACGCCTTTTTCAGATCCTAATGCAAAAATTTTAGTCCATGGAACAGTTGATGGATATTATCTTGATGATGATGGAATTATTTTATTTGACTATAAAACAGATTATGTAAATAAAAATCAATTAGCACAATCAATAAATAAAATAAAAGATAAATATACTGGTCAATTGCGACTTTATGAACGGGCCTTAAATCAACTAGGTCAGGAAAAAGTTAAAAGTAAATATTTGATTTTGCTTGATGCTCAGAAGATTGTAGAAGTTAAGTAGATTTAATGGTGTATTAAAAGCGATAAATGGTAAGATAAGTAAGTAGATTTTTGATCAAATTTAATGAAAGGAGTCGATGTGGGTGAATCAGGCACTTTCTGATCAGGTCTTTGCTGTTGTGGATTTAGAAACAACTGGAACAAGACGTGGTCAAGATCGTATTATTCAATTTGGCTGTGCGATTATTAAAAATCGGCAAATAATTAAGACTTATTCATTCTTGATTAACCCTGAAGCTGATATTCCACAAGCTGTCCAAAATCTGACTGGTATTAAACCTACTGATGTTATCAATCAACCAGTTTTCAAAAAATATGCAGCTCAGATTGAAGACATTTTGCAAGATACAGTTTTTGTCGCACACAATATCAATTTTGATTTACCGTTTTTGAATGCGGAATTAGCCGCAAATAGCTTTCCTAAGCTCCATAACCGGGCGATTGATACAGTTGAGTTATCAAAAATAGCTTTTCCAACATTGCCTTCATATCGGCTAAGTGATTTAACTCATTCTCTTAATTTAAAGCATACTAATCCTCATCAAGCTGATTCTGATGCCTATGCGACTGCGAGTTTATTATTGAAGATTTTTGATAAACTTGAAACTTTACCACAGTCGACTTTGAATACTTTAACTAGTTTAAGTAAGGGTTTGCTGCGAGATACACAGTTTATTTTTAAAGAAATTAGTGAATTTACTAGACAAGAGAAAAGACCCTTGCCTAAAAAGTACCGGCAAGTTCATTCCTTAGTATTAAAAAAGCAAGACCAAGTACTACATTCAGATAATGCCAAAAAAGCGATTTTTCCTAAATCTGATGAAGATAAGAAGCAACTATTCAAGGGAAAGTTAGAATTTAGACCAGCTCAAGTTAATCTAATTAACAAATTACATGCCTTCTTCAATAATGAGCGTAAAGCAATTTTAGTTGAAGCGCCAAGTGGGACTGGAAAGTCTTTTAGTTATTTATTTAGTTGTCTTTATAATCTTTATCGTGGCCAAAAGTTAGTAATTGCTACACCAACTATGATTTTACAGAATCAACTAATTGAAAAAGACTTGCCACTTGCTTTACAAGTTTCGGGGTTAGATTTAAGTAGTCAAGTTGTTAAGGCATCTAGACACTATCTTGATTTAGACGGCTTTGAACAGAGCTTAAAGAAGAAAACTGAAAATCAAGAAACTTTAATTTTAAAAATGAAAATCTTAATCTGGCTAACTGAAACTAGTACAGGTGATTTGGATGAGTTGCATACAACGAACTTTGCTGCACCATATTTTGCACAAGTTCAACATCCGGGAGATGCTCGGGTAGGGACTGTTTTTTCACCATACGATTTTTGGAATTTAGCACGTTATCGACAAGAACAAGCTGATATCTTAATTACCAATCAAGCTTATTTAGCAAATCACTATCAAGATTCAATTTGGGGGCAAAATCCTTATTTAATCGTCGATGAAGCCCATCGTTTTAGTGATATTGTTATGAATTCTAGAAATAACAGCTTACAATTTGAGTCTTTTTGGGGGATGCTTAGTCATTTAAGAAATATTATTTTATTTGGTGAAGATAATATTGCCCAAGATTATAAAAATAGCCCGGTTATTGCTAATCTTGCTGATAAAGCAGATAGTACGATTGGGGATGTAATTCATGCAATAAATGACTTACAAACTTACTTGTACAATAAAAAAGATACAGCCATTGCTCGAAAAATTCTTCCTAACGGTCATCTCCAAGTGGCAGTTGAGTCGGAAGCATTTACCGATTTAGATAAATTTCTCCAATTATTAGCTAGCTTGCAGAATAAAATAGAAGAAATCCGGACAATTGTTAATCAGTTACTCGGAATTTTATATCAAATTAGTGACAGCTTCTTACCAAGAGAAGAAGCTAGATTAAATGAATTATCTGAGCAGGTTGATTTACTGGATTATTATTCTGAGCAGGCTTATTTATTGAGTGATTTACTAAATGATCATGAGCAGTTTAGCAATTGTGGCTTGGTACTTGATGTAACAAATCCAGCTGATCCACTAGCTACTAATTTGAATTGGATGTTACTTGATCCACGCTTTGAGCTTGAAAAAATCTATGCTTGCTTTAAAAAGATTGTCTTTATTTCTGCAACTTTATCGAATAATGGCGACTTTTCATTTAGTAAGAAAAATCTAAGTTTGACTAAGCTTGATTGCGCCGAATTTTATAGTAACTATAATTTTAAGTTGGAGCAGCAAGTATTAGCGTTATCATTAGTGGATTCAAAAGCTCCCCTATATCCATCAGATGATTTGTATAGAGATTTTGTGGCACCACTTTTACTAAATTCAATTAAAAAACAAGATAAGGTCTTAGTCTTATTTACTAACTTAGAAGCAATTGCAGACGTGTATTCAGCTATTGTTACGCGTCCTGAGTTTAAAGATTTTGAGTTATTGGCTCAAGGTGTGACTGGTTCAAATGAAAAGATTGTTAAGCGATTTAATGTGGCTAAAAGAGCAATCATTTTAGGGGCTAACAGTTTTTGGGAAGGTGTTGACTTTGGTCAGACTAAGGTTAACTTGGTAATTGCGACGAAGTTGCCATTTGAATCTCCAGATCAAGTTGAAGTTAAATTGAGACAAACTAACTTAAGCAGACAAGGAATCGATGTTTTTAGTGAAGATAGTTTACCACGAGCAATTTTACGTTTGAAGCAGGGGATGGGACGGTTAATTCGTAGTCCAAAGGATAGCGGGATTTTTGCTTTGCTAGATCAGAGAATTTGGACAAGTAATTATGGTCCTGAATTTTTAGATAGTTTGCCGGGTCGCCCCGTGCAAGTCAACTTAGATGAATTAGAAAAAAATATCAGAAAAGGATACGATAAGGATAATGTATCTGGGAAATAGAATTTGGAAATATGTTTTTGCAGTCGTAGCAGCAATAGTAGTTTTGATAATTGGTTTTTATACAGTTTTTGGATTAGCAGCACATGGCCAAGCAGCTGGAAAAATTCAAGCAGCTAATCGTGCAGTTAGATATACTGCGATAAAAAAAGTGACAGCTTACTACCATTTAAATCGTGGTGTGAATTCTTACGCTGTCAAAGGTCAAACCTCTAAAGGGAAGACTGCTTATTATATTTATTTAACCAAACAAAATAAAGGTCATTATCTTTTAGCTAAAAAAGGCTATAGCGCAAACCAAGTAACTAAAAGATTTAGTATGTTACATTCAGATACGAAAGCAAATGGCCTAAATTTAGGTTGGTATAATAATGAAGCTGTTTGGGAAATTGCATATCGTAAGTATAATGGTAAATATGGCTATGCAATTTATTCATTTAGGACAGGAAAAGAGTTATCTTTTATCGATAACGTATAATATTGTTAATAATATAGATAAATCATTAAAGCTTTGGTATGATTTACTTAGTACAATTCTAAGGTGGGGTTAATTTTATGACAGATTTAATTTCAATTAAACAAGCGCCTGAATATGTTGGTAAAGAAGTCAAAATGCATGTTTGGCTTACTGACAAGCGTTCAAGCGGTAAAATTATGTTCTTGCAATTACGTGATGGTACTGCATTTTTCCAAGGCGTACTTTTAAAGAAAGACGTTAGCGAAGAAAAATTTGATTTAGCTAAGTCATTACGTCAAGAAGCAAGCTTTTACATTACCGGTGTGATTAATGAAGATGAACGTTCACACTTTGGTTATGAAATCAAGATTAGTGATCTTGAATTAGTATCAAATACTGAAGATTACCCAATTGGTAACAAGGAACACGGAATTGATTTCTTACTTGATCACCGTCACTTATGGTTAAGAAGTCGTCGCCCATTTGCAATTATGCAAATCCGTAACGAAATGATTAACGCTACCTATGACTTCTTCAAAAAGGAAGGTTTCATCAAGTTTGATGCACCTATTTTAATGAATTCAGCTCCAGAAGGAACTACTGAATTATTCCATATTGAATACTTCGACAATGATGCATACCTTTCACAATCAGGTCAATTATATGCTGAAGTTGGTGCTGAAGCATTCGGTAAGGTATTTACTTTTGGTCCAACATTTAGAGCAGAAAAATCAAAGACGCGTCGTCACTTAACTGAATTTTGGATGATTGAACCAGAAATGGCTTGGACTCACCAAGATGAATCTTTAGATGTTCAAGAAAGATACATCTCATACCTTGTTAAGCGTGTAATTGACAATTGCGAATACGAACTTAACATTTTAGGCCGTGACGTTGAAAAATTACGTCCAGCTGCAGAAGGTAACTATACTCGTCTTAAATATGATGATGCAGTTAAGATGTTGCAAGATGCTGGTCGTGACTTCAAGTGGGGCGATGACTTTGGCGCACCTGATGAAGCTTACATTTCAGAACAATTTGATCGTCCGGTCTTTATCATGAATTACCCAACTTCAATTAAGCCATTCTACATGAAGAAAGATCCTGAAAATCCTAAGGAATACTTATGTGCAGATATGCTTGCACCTGAAGGTTATGGTGAAATTGTTGGTGGTAGTGAACGTGAAGAAAACTTTGATGTTCTTAAAGCTCAAATCGAAGAAGCTGGTTTGAACCTTGAAAACTACGAATGGTACTTAGACTTACGTAGATATGGTAGTGTTCCTCACTCAGGATTTGGTTTAGGTTTTGAAAGAGCTATCACTTGGATTTGTCACTTAGACCACTTACGTGAAGCAATTCCATTCCCAAGAATGATTAACAGAATGGAACCTTAATATTACATAAAAAAGTTGAACTAAATAGTTCAACTTTTTTTAGCTAGTTATGAAAGTAGGATGTAATGAAGTCATTTTTTAATTATCGATCTTTTGGCTTTACAACTTTAACTAATGCGTTGCTGGCATCATATTCAAAATTAGGTTTATCAGATAGTGCATTTTTAGTCATAATTCAGCTAGAAAGCTTTGCTCAAGATAAAAATCTATTGCCAAGTGAAAATGAAATTGCTGCCCGAACCAATATGACCCCAGGAGCAGTTTCAACTCTTTTGCAGAATTTGCTTGAAAATGATTATCTTGAGTTAGTCCAAAATCGTGATGAACAAGGCCTAATAAATAATGAGTACAGCCTTGAGCCACTTTATATAAAATTAGATCAGTATTTACAAGACCACTATATTGAGACAAAAACGAATAGCGGTAAGCAAGAAATTGATACTTCTACTAATCCAGTTAATGAATTGGCACGGCAATTCGAGATTGAATTTGGAAGATTGTTAAGTCCAATTGAGCGTGAAGAGATTTCTGCATGGCTAACTGTTGATCATTATGATCCAGAAGTTATTAAATTAGCTCTTAGAGAAGCAATTTTAAGCCAAGTATATAATTTTAAGTATGTTGATCGAATATTATTAAACTGGCAGAAGATGGGCCTAAAAACCCCTAATGATGTAACTACATATTTGGGAGATAGATGATGACGACTGTGAAAAATAACAATGAACAACTTTTAAATGATGAAGAAGCATTAAAAGTGCTAAATCAAATTTTAGCAATGTATCCTGACGCAAAGGGTGAGTTAAATTGGGATACTGTTTTTCATTTAGTTTGCGCAGTAGCAATTAGCGCGCAAACAACAGATAAGATGGTAAATCGAGTTACTCCCAAACTATTTAGCGATTATCCTACGCCAGCGGCTATGGCCAAGGCTGACATTAAAGATTTAGAAGCTGATATCAGTAAAATCGGCCTATTTCGTTCAAAGGCTAAACACCTAAAAGAAATGGCTCAAATGCTGGTTGAGAATTTTGGTGGGGAAGTTCCTAAAGATAAAAAGCTTTTAATGACTTTACCTGGAGTAGGTGAAAAAACGGCTAACGTCGTTTTAGCTGAAGCATATGGGGTGCCAGCAATTGCAGTAGATACTCATGTTGCACGGATATCTAAAAAATTCAAGATTGTCCCTGAAAATGCTAAGCCACATGAAATTGAAAAAAGGTTAGAAGAAATTTTGCCTAAAGAGCAATGGATAAAAACTCATCATGCAATGATTTTCTTTGGTAGATATACAATGCCGGCACGGGCAAAAGATCCTAATCCTTATAATTATTTGAAATAGTAAAAGGCAAAATATGACTGAAAAAATTATTGATACTGTTACCAGTATGAAGGATATAAAAAATATGCTTATACCACACGTAGCAAAAACTGATAGTTGCATTGTGCATACATCTTTAAGTGCTTTTGGATATATTCCAGGTGGTGAACGAACAATCGTTAAGGCACTGAAGGATATATTTTCTGAAGGAAATATTGTGATGGCTGCCCAAACTGCAGATTTGAGTGATCCTGCTGAATGGGGAGAACCACCAGCTACAGAACAAGCACAAATGATAATTAAGGAAAATATGGTGCCATTTGATAAGAATGAAACGCCAATTCATTATATTGGCAAAACACCGGAGTACTTTAGAACTAGTGATGGTGTTAAGAGAACTAATCATCCTTTATATTCGATGTGTGCTTGGGGCAGGGATGCAGACCATATTTGTCGCAATCGCAAATATGACATGCCTTTTGATTGGGATAGTCCACTCGGTGATTTGTACAAGTTAGATGCCAAAGTAATCATGCTGGGTACAGATTATGAAAGTTGTACTGCTTTGCATTTGGCAGATTCTACGATTGATCGTCCACTGTTAGAAGAAACTGCCCCTGTTAAGAACGAAAAAGGCGAGAGAGAATGGATAACTTTTAAAAATGTAGATGAGCTTGATAAATATGATGACTTCAATGAATTTGGAACTTATTTTGAAGAACATTATCCAGAAGCAATCGTTAAAATCCCAATTTATAAAGGTTTTGTGCGAATTATTCAAATGCGTCAATTAGTTGACAGCGCACAAATTTATTATCGAAAAAAAGATTTACAAAATAAATAATAATATGAACCTCGAAATTCTAACACGAACTTCGGGTTTTTTTATGTCTAAATTATCAAAACAGGATAAAATTAATATCTATATATAACGTTGAAAGAATGAAGACAAAACAAAAAGGATTAACTCCGATTCAATATCGGAATTAATCCTTAGTGTCTTTTATTATGATGAATAATATCAAGACTTAATTATTACCGCCGCCATTGTTTTGGCCAGTATTATTGTTGTTATTCGTTTGATTATTAGTAGTTGTTCCTTGATTGTTGTTAGGACTGCCACCACTGCTTGATTGACTACTACTTGAGTTAGAAGTTGAGCCATCTTCATGTCCTTCACTAGATGAAGAACTTGAAGAACTGCTGCTCTTATTAGTTACTACTTCGTTATCTTTAGAAGAACTTGAAGAATTTGATGATGAAGAACTTTCATCAGAATCCTCGTTTGAGCCATCTGGTGTGTGACCACGTAGGAACAACTCAGAGGTTGAATTTTTCTTTGAGGAAGTAACTTCAAGTGGGTCAGAACCTTTAACAATTCGTTTTCTAACAACATTGCTTGGCTTAGTCCAATTGCTGTTTTCCTTATCACTCATTAAGTACTTCATCATATACTTATAAAGATATTGGGAAGCATATTGGCCTTGACCACTAATTGTACCATCGCTTAAATTGTCATAACCGGTCCAAATCCCAATTGAATATTTCTTAGTATAACCAACGAACCATGCATCTTTTGGAGTGTTTGCGTATGAAGGATATTTTACTAATTCATCATCAGAATATTTAACAGTACCAGTTTTACCAGCTTCATAAAGACCAGTTCTCGCATTAGTACCAGAACCTTCAGTTAGAACACCTTTAAGCATATCAGTAATCATGTAGGCAGTTGATTTCTTCATAACTCGTGTTCCAGTTGCTGAGTAGGAGTGAACCACACCGTCAGCTGTTTCAATTTGAGATACAAATTGTGGCTTGTAGTAAACACCTTCATTTGCAAAGGCGGCATATGCACCAGCCATTTGAAGGGAAGAAGCATTTGCACCGATGGCTACTGAAAGACCTTGATTTGAACCAACTGAAATGTTCATCTTTTTAGCAAATAGTGAAGCTTTCTTCATACCTACTTTAGCTAAGGTTTTAACAGCTGGAACATTTCTTGATTGTTCAAGGGCATAGCGCATCGTCATTTTACCCATATATTTGTTATCCCAGTCATAAAGCTGGATGCTTGTACCAGGGTATACATATTTAGTATCTTCAAGGTAGTGTGCTGTTGACCAGTTCAAATATTCAATTGCGGGTGCATAATCTAAAACTGGTTTAATAGATGAACCAGTTGAGCGGCCAGTTTGTACTGCCCGGTCAAGTCCCAATTGAACAGATGGTAAATTACGTCCACCAATTATTGCTACAACGTGACCGTTGCTTGGATTAATGATGGTTGCACCAACTTGCATTTTACTTGATGAAAATGGAATACTTGAACCATTTGCAAGTTCATAAAGTTTGTTTTGAGCATCTTGATCGATGTTCAAAGTAATCTTTAAGTTATCATTATAAGGATCATAACCCTTGGATTTAACTTCTGAAATTGCTTCCTTAATATAAGGATCATCAATCTTTCTAATTGAAGATTCTGAACTATTTTGTTGGGTTTTAAGGCCTTGTGTAATTGATTCAGCCTTGGCTGCCTTTAATTGAGCCTTACTGATCTTACCATTAGCATACATTGCATTTAAAACAATATCACGACGATATTTAGCTGCCTTTGGGTAAGTATAAGGATCATAAGCAACTGGGGCATTAGGCATCCCAGCAATTAATGCCGTTTGTGCTAAGTCAAGATCTTTTAGTGACTTGCCGTAGTAGTAATCGGCAGCTGTTCCCATGCCATATACACCATAGTTCATGTAAACCTTATTAATGTAGTATTCCAAAATTTGATTTTTGGTGTAGTCATGCTCAACTCTAATTGCCAGCCAAGCTTCTTGAGCCTTTCTCTTTAGAGTTCTTTGCGAAGCAGCGGTAGAGAAAACAGTTAACTTAACTAATTGCTGGGTGATACTTGAACCACCAGCTGCAATACCACTTGACTTGGCATTTGAGACGATTGAACCAACAATTCTGATTGGGTCAATCCCTAAATTTTCTTGATAAAATCTTTTATCTTCTACAGATACTACTGCATCTTTCAAAGTTTGAGGAATATCAGAATTCTTAACATAAGTTCTTTTTTCTGAACCTAATGAAAGAAGGAATTTACCATCACTAGTATAGAAACTACTTGAACCACCACTTTGTAGTTGATCTTGACTAATTGATGGAGCGTCTTTGGCGTAATAAGCAAATAAACCGACGCCAGAAACGAGTATCAGCAAAATACCAATTGAAAACCACTTAAGAATTTGTAGCCAGAGGCGTCTCTTGGGTTGACCACTATCATGATGCAAGTTGGCCATTCGAGAATTCTTAGGTGCAGTATTACTTGCTGAACGATGATTATTCTCTGCCATTTAGCTTTTGCTCCTATCTGCAATAAATTTATCTACGGCTTCCAAATAAGGGAGAGTAGGGCGAAAGCCAGATTGGATTTCATAGGAAACAGTTTCTATTTCTTGTAAAGTGATACTACTTTTAGTTGGATCTTTATAGGCGTTGATTACAAAACTAGCTGGAACAATAAAATACCGTCCCAAACTTGAAAAACGGATAATTGTAAAACAAATACCATTTTGTTTAAGACAACGCGAAAGATGAATTATTTGGTGGTCATGAAAATTCTTCAAAGGAAAAGAACGATGGTTTTTCGTTTCTTTTGCTTCAAAATCTAAATAGTAGCCCTTGTATACGCCATTATAGTCTGTAGTGGAAGCTTGTCTAAAATAAGCTTCACGAATTACAGCTTTGGAACGCTTGGGATAATCAACTTTTACAATTTGGATCGGGGTTGGCTTTTTATGAACAACACAAAGATCTTTTTCAAGATAGTATTTATTTGATTCGTTGATTTGTTCTTCTAAAGTCATTCCTCGATCAGAGAAACTGATTTCTTTTTTGGCCCGCTTTGTCTGCTTCGGTCGGTGGAAGTCCTGACCAGTTAGTCGAGCAGAAGAGCCAGAAGGATAATTTACCAACTTTTCTTCACTCCCTGAATATGATTATAGCAAAAAGAATGCTATAAAGTGGAAACTAGTATATTTAAATAACTATTTATCTATAAAATAACGCTTTCCAATAGCCCAAAATTATCAAAGTGAGATATATTATTTTTAGAAAGGTGAGTTGATATGAAACGGGTTTGGGTAACTGGTTATCGAAGTTATGAGTTAGGAGTATTTAATAAGAAAGATCCAAAAATCAAAGTTATTAAGTATTGTTTAAAAAATCATTTGCAAGCGTTGCTGGAAAATGATGAACTTGATTGGGTGATTTCTGGTGCACAATTAGGCGTTGAACAGTGGGCCTTGGAAGCAGCACTTGATTTGCAGCAGGATTATCCTGTTAATGTATCAATGATGGTTCCATATCAAGAATTTGCCAATCGCTGGAATGAAGATAATCAAAATCATTATTTAACATTGAAAGAGCAGGTTGATTTTTTTGGAGCAACTTCTAATTCTCCATATCAAAGTCCGGTCCAATTACGAAACTATCAAAACTTCATGATTCAACATACTGATAGTGCCATTATGATTTATGATCCGGAACATCCTGGTAAGCCAAAGTATGATTTTGAATTGATTCAAAAATATCAGGAGGAAAAAGATTACGATTTAGATTTAATTGATTTCTATTCGTTAGAAGATGCGGCAAACGAGTATGCTGAAGCTCATCGACCTGATTATTTTGGCTAAAAAGGCTAAATATTAAAAATAAGCTAAGTAAGACAAGATAGATTTTTCTAATCTTGTTTTTTTTGCTAAAATAAAACAAGATAAAGGAGTTATCAGAAAATGGCAGATTTAAAAGATATTAAACTTTCATCACAAGATATTCTTAAGAAGCAATTTGCTCATAAGATGAAGGGATATGATCAAGAAGAAGTTGATAAATTCTTGGATCAAATTATTTCTGATTATGAAACATACAATAGTATTATTGAAGACTTGTATGGTAAGATTGGCAAGCTTCAAAGAGAATTGCTTGAAAGTCAACGGACAGCCAAAGAAAGTGCTGAACCAGCTACTCCTGTTTCAGCACCAGTTGATGATGTGAAAACATACACACCTAAGACTAGACCTGTCCAAACTCAAGTCCCAACTAATGAAATTAGTACCAACATGGAGCTTATTCAACGCGTTTCTACATTAGAACGTAAAGTATATAATTTGGAACAACGCGTATTTGGTATGCAAAATCAATAAGCTTTTGGTATAATAAAATTCGATGCAAATTTTGAGCAATCGCGGTTAACTTCGGTTAGCTGAGGAAAGTCCACGCCCGCACGAGCTGCGATGCTTGTAGTGATCGTATTCAGCCCAATAAGCTGGAGGATAATATATTAGATATTATTATGGCGGAAAAAGCACTAAGGTCATTTGACTATGTGTGAATATCCTTGAAAGTGCCACAGTGACGTAGCAAGCTGGGAAACCAGCTTGGTGGAACGAGGTAAACCCTGCGAGCGGGCAACCCAAATTTGGTAGGGGCGTCTTCGTCTAAGAAATTGAACTAAAGGCGAGATCATGGAGACATGAAGATAGATGGTTGCTGAAGGTAATAGTTTGGCTAACTATTGCTGGAACAGAACGTGGCTTATAGAAG
This sequence comes from Lactobacillus jensenii DSM 20557, assembly GCF_001436455.1. GTDB lineage: Bacteria > Bacillota > Bacilli > Lactobacillales > Lactobacillaceae > Lactobacillus > Lactobacillus jensenii. Next base: position 4,960 of record NZ_AYYU01000005.1, on the reverse strand, counting down.
TTTGCAAAGCTAGTTGAGTCTTTAGGGACTCAACTTTTTTTATTGAAAAAATTAAGAATTAGAAAGATACTATGACAGAAAAATATACTCTCTATGCAACAATGGGTGCTGGCTTTGAAAGCACCGTAAGTAAAGAATTACAAAAATTAGGCTATCAAACACGTACAGAAAATGGTCGGGTCTTTTTTGAAGGTGGACAAGAAGACATCGTTAAGACTAATCTCTGGTTAAGAAGTGCAGACCGTGTAAAAATTTTACTGAAAGAATTTAAGGCGGTAAGCTTTGAACAACTTTATGATCAAGTTTTTGATTATGATTGGGCCCTTCTTTTGCCAGTTGATGCAGCTTTCCCTGTTCAAGGTCGAGCTGTAAGAAGCAAGTTACATTCAGAACCTGATGTTCAATCAATTGTAAAAAAAGCAATTGTTGACAAGATGGTAAAGCAGTATCACCGTCGTGGTTTTTTACCAGAAACTGGGAATGCATTTCCACTTGATATTCATATCTATAAAGATGTTGCTCGCTTATCTCTTGATACAACAGGTGCGAGCTTGTTTAAGAGAGGTTATCGTGTTGAACATGGTGGAGCACCATTAAAGGAAACATTTGCAGCAGGACTGCTAGAATTAACGCCATTTAATGGTACGCACCCTTTAATTGATCCAATGTGTGGTTCTGGAACCCTGCCAATTGAAGCAGCTTTACTTGCTAAAAACATTGCCCCAGGGATGAAGCGTGAGTTTAGTTTTGACGGCTTTGACTGGTTTGATAAAAGTTTGCACCAAGCAGGAGTAGAGCAGGCTCAAGCGCAAATTAAGCCACTTGAAAGCACAATCTGGGCCAGTGATATCGATCAAAGTGTGCTTGAATATGCCAAGCTAAATGCCCATAATGCTGGTGTTTTACAAGATATTAAGTTTAAACAAGTTGCAGTAAAGGACTTTAAGACTGACCTTGAAAACGGTATTATTATTTCAAACCCTCCATATGGTAAACGACTGAAAGACCGAGATGGGGCACACAAGTTATACGAAGAAATGGGCCAAGTTTTGGGAAGTTACAAAGACTTTAGCCAATATTACTTAACTAGTGACCCTGAGTTTGAAAAATATTTTGGTCAAAAAGCTACTAAAAAACGCAAGTTATTTAATGGTAACTTACGAGTTGATTTCTACCAATTTTGGGCAAATAAACGATAAGAATGAAGTGTGATGGGAAATGCTAAAGAATCTTCTGACGCAAAAAGAAAATCCTAAAATCTGGGTAATTAGTGATACACATTTGATTGCTAATGAACTCCATGATAAGGGCTGGGCTTTTCAAAAAATGCAGAATACAAGTGTAGGTAAAGACTTACATTATCAACAAAAAGCATTGCTTGCTTTTACTAGAAAGGTTCTTAAAGAAAAGCCAGATGTTGTGGTGGTAACTGGCGATATTACTTTTAATGGTGAGCGTCTTTCGATGCAACGTTTTGCGGAGATTTTTGCTCCGTTAAAACGGCATGGAATAAAATTATTAGTTTTGCCGGGTAATCATGATATTTATGATGGTTGGGCACGAAAATTTAAAGATGATGTTCAATATCGGACTGACCAGGTTAGTCCTCAAGATTTTAAGGAAATTTTTTATGATAGTAGTTATCGCTATGCTGCTAGGGAAGATGGTAGTTCTTTAGCATATAGCGTTAACTTGAGTCCGCGTTATCGGTTGATTTTAGCAGATTCGAATATTTATCCGATGGAGTATTCTTTAACTCATCCACATACTCATGGTCAAATTGACGATGAAGAATTAGCTTTTATTGAAAGTCAAATCATTGAAGCAGAATCTAATCACCAACATGTGCTGTTTTTCATGCACCATAATTTATACAGGCACAATGCAGTCATTTATCACAATTTTGTTTTAGATAATGCGAGTCAGGTGAAGCGCTTGTTTAATAAATACAATGTACAGGCTGTCTTTTCGGGGCATATTCATGCGCAAAGTATAAAAAAAGAAGCTGATTGCTCAGCTTATGAAGTAGTTACTTCTTGTTTTAGTTCAACAGATCAAGGCTACGGAGAGATTAGCTTGAATGACGAACAGTTATGCTATACAAGACATAGTTTTAATATGGACGATTATTTAGCGCCTGCTGAAAAGCATGGTCATTTAAATAATTATCGCCAATATCTTTGGGACTTATTTGAACAAAATAATCGCTATCACTTAAGGTATTTAGATAATATGGAATTAGTCGATGAAGAAAAGGCAAAAATAGCTAGATTCTTAGGAGATATGCACTGGGATTATTTTGTTGGTAAAGGTGGAATGACTAAAGAGCAGATTATCAATTCTGAAGAATATCGTCGTTCAATTGAGGTAAGACCTAAGTTAAAAGGCTATATTGATTCATTGATTGTTGATAGTGATAATTGGAATTTGAAGATTAATTGGAAGAATAAATGGCTAGAATAGCAGTTTACTTAACCGGTGGTATTGCGGTATATAAGGCAGTATCAGTTGTCAGAAATTTACAAAAACGTGGGCATCAAGTTCGAGTAGTGATGACCCAAAATGCTGAGAAATTTGTTACCAGCCAAACTTTAGCAGCATTAACCAAAGAAGAAGTGCTTGATGATTTGTGGGGAAAGGAAAATGAAGCTAGAATTCCGCACATTGAATTAGCTGATTGGAGTGAATTAGCGCTTGTGGTACCAGCTACGGCTAACTTTTTAGCGAAGATGGCTTGGGGATTAGCTGATGATGCAGCTAGTACAACCATTTTAGCAAGTAGCTGTCCTAAAATTGTGGTGCCAGCTATGAATAATCATATGTTGGCTAATCCGGCAGTAGCGCGGAATTTAGCGCAACTTAAAGCTGACGGTGTAATGGTTTTAGAGCCTAAGGTGGGGATGTTAGCTGAAGGCTATCAAGGTAAAGGTAGAATGCCAGAACCTGATGAAATAACTGACTATGTCTGTGAAAAATTATCTCCGCAAAACACCTTGCGCGGCAAACGAGTAATTGTTACAGCTGGTGGTACACGTGAGGCAGTTGATCCAGTCCGCTACTTGGGAAATCGATCTAGTGGCAAGATGGGGATTGCGATTGCAGACGAATTCGCCAAAGCTGGAGCACAAGTTGACTTAGTCATTGGGAATATTGATATAGCTATTCCTAATAATGAGTTAATCAAGGTTTATCAAGTGACCTCAACTGAAGATATGCTTGCCCAAGTTGAAAAGTTATTTTCTGCTAGTGATTGTTTGGTAATGGCGGCCGCTCCAGCTGACTTTAAGCTTAAAAATAGTATTAATCAAAAAATTAAGAAAAAACCTGGTCAAACAGATTTGGTACTTGAACTGACGCAAACTCCAGATATCTTGAAAACGATGGGGAAACGGAAGGATCAGCAAATTGTAGTAGGCTTTGCTGCAGAAACTGAGAATTTATTGGTTAATGCCCAAGCAAAGCTAGAACGCAAGCATGCTGATATGATTGTAGCTAATGATGTAAGTTCTGGTGTTTTTGGGAGTGATAAAAATCAAGTTTACATCTTACAAAAAGGCCTTGAACCCGTTAGTTGGCCGGAAATGACTAAAAAAGGAATTGCAAAAAGGCTAGTAAACTTAATTGGTAAAAAGATGTAAAAATAGTCGTATTACTATATGCATAGTGGAGGAGAAAATGAATCATAATTTTGATAGCTTAAGCAAAGAAATAAAAAAACTTGAGTTTGGCAAAGATATTATTAAAAAAGCTTTATCTGATGTTGAAGTAAAGGATGTTAATAGATTAGAGTTTGAGTTGGGTGATGAAGTTACCACATATTCTATTCTAGAAAGTAATGGGAATGAAACTACAGTTATAATCAGTACTGAGAATTGTAGTGATTTGGGAAGAAAAAGTAGAGAATATTTAGCTGGATTAGACGCAGAGATTATTGATAATGGCGGAATTCCAATGGATTTGAAAAAGACCTATATTATCTTTTTGAGTAAAAATGATCCATTTAACCAAGGTCGGAGTAAGTATGTATTTAGACCCAGAAGTGATGAAGACAAGTCAATCGTATTGCCGTGGGGCCCAGTCATAGTTGTTATGACATATGATGAACTGAAAAAGAATTAGAGATTTTTATAAAAATAATTTGTTTAAAATCACCTATAAAATATAAAAGGGAAGGTAACTATATAGTTATCCTCCCTTTTTACTTAAAAATAATTTTAGAACGATTTTAAATTTATACTTGAAAAAAATATTGGGGGGGTAAAATAGGGATTTATAGACAGTTTATTTATTTTGGAGGAAATATCAATGAATAACAAAGAAGCTGCTAAATTAGTAGCCTCGGCAATGGGGGCAGCAATTTTAGCTGGTGTTATTGGATCAAATAATACAAATCAAAAAGTAGAAGCTGCAACTAATAATCAACAAGTTCGTGGAGTTCTTAGAGTTAAATACAATGGCTTAGGTGGGGTCAATTTATTAGACAATAACGGCCATTTTCAAGATAAATATGTTTATAACAATTCTGCATTCAAAGTTTGGGAAAAAGCTACAATCAATGATCAAACTATGTACAGAATTGGTACACAAAAGCAATGGATTCCTGCTCAATACACTAATTGGGACGATGGATCTTCTAGAAAACAAAACGTTAATGCTGTAACAATTAAATACGTTCCAGGTTACGGCATTAACTTATGGAAGACACCCGCAAGTAAAGAATGGACTGGTAGAAGATTACCTCATAATTCTTCATGGAAAGTGTTTGGTACAGCAGTAGGTGATGATGGTTATGTTTGGTATAACTTAGGAGGGGATCAATGGATTCCATCACGTTATACTAATAAACCTATTAAAGCTGCTGCTAGTGATTCAAATGTAGTGACAATTAAATATGTTCCAGGTTACGGCATTAACTTATGGAAAACACCAGCAAGTAAAGAATGGACTGGTAGAAGATTAG
>NZ_AYYU01000049.1 GCF_001436455.1 Lactobacillus jensenii DSM 20557 | reverse complement strand
TACGGATAATTACATATTTACCTTCAAATGAATAAATCGAAATAAATCAATAGGTAATATATTCACAAATTTTGCTTTTTATATAATGCTGCATAATCACTTATCTATATCGCTTATGTAAATAAAAGAGAATATAGAGTAAAATTAATCAGGTGATATATTATTTATTTTGGAGAGTGAATATGAAACTAAAAAAATATCCTTGGTTATTAGCTGGTATAATTACAGCAATTATTTTTTTGACAATAACCTTTTTCAGACATGAAAATGTCTACGCAGGGGGAGTTATCACTTCTGGTGACTTAATGACCCAATACACATCTTTTTTTCAATATTTTAGACATGTGATTTTAGGTAATCATTCAGATTTTGCTTATAGCTTTTCCAATGGATTAGGTGGAAGCATGATAGGTAATTGGGCTTACTATCTATTAAGTCCTCTGAACTTTATTGTTTTATTATTCCCCGCTTCTAAAATAACCATAGCTTTATATACAATTATTTGGATTAAAGTGATGCTAGCAGCTGGTAGTTTTTGCTATGCTATTCAAAAATTAACTAAGCTAACATCTACTTTGGCTATCACAGTTTCAATTAGCTATGCACTTTCGAGCTATACAATTTTTTACATGGGAAATTTAATGTGGCTAGATGCTATTATATTTCTTCCTTTGCTAATATTATTAACCCATAAATTTGCAGTTGGTAGACAGAAACCTATCTATTCTATCATTTTAGCTATTACTATATTGGCTAATTACTACACTAGCTACATGATTGGATTGTTTCTAATAGCTTATTTCATTTATATTTCCTTTTTAAAGTTTAAAACCTGGAAAAGATTTTTAAAGAATTTAGCTTACTTTGTACTTTATTCAATAAGTGGAGTATTATTGACTCTTTTTATTGAACTACCTACACTACTTAATTTGAAAGAAACAAAATTAAGTACTCACTATGCTATTACTAATTACAGTATTCCTAAATTGCTTTTTAATCTTCCATCAAATATGCTTTTTGGAGCAAGCAACACTCAACTTCCTCTTATTTATACTGGTAGTTTAGTTTTGCTATTAACAATTGCATATTTTTTCAATATTCATATACAAATAAGAGAAAAACTTGCTACTTTAGCCTTGCTTTTATTTACTTGTTCAGGATTATTATCTAATAAACTTTATGTTTTATGGCATGCTGGTCAGCCACCTCAATCTTATCCTTTTAGATTTGCATTTATACTTAATTTTTTATTTATTTTGGTTGCATGCTATCAGTTGGCAAAACAACAGTTAACAAAAAGACAAGTTGAACTCACCACTATTATCTTAGGAATATTATTTATTATTTCAGCTTATATAAGACATAAAAATTCTATAAATTTAGCTTGGATTATTTCTTCAGTATGTTGGATATTAATTGCTACTGTCACTTATTGGTTTTACACTAAGAAGAAAATCAATAGTATATGGTTACTAATTATTACAATTTTAGAAATAAGTTTAAACGCAATTTTTAGTTGGCATTCTGTTATCCCATCTAGTTATGAAAACTATACTGTTGAAACTCAAAATCTAATTAATAAATTACCAGCTACTGCTAAAAATAGTCGATTAGAAAAGAACTTTTTAATTAATCAAAATAGGGGCGAAAGCTATACATTTAATTATCGAGGAGCAACTGTCTTTTCTTCAAATAATGATATTAAAATTAGCAATCTTTATGATGATTTGGGATTACAAGGACTAGGATACTTCTATTTTTATTTAACTGGAACTCAATTGACTGATGCTCTATTTGGTATAAAAACAAATATTCAAACAAATCGGCCTAACGATACAATTCCTAAATTTCGTAACTATGGATTAAGAGAGGACTTAAGCCAGAACCCTATTTGGTATAAAGATTCACATAATATAGCTTATAAATCAGAAACTTTTCCATTAGCATTTGCAGGGTACAGTTATAATAACTTTATTCCTATTTCTAATAATCCATTAGAAAATCAAAGTAAAATATTAAATAAACTAACAAACTCTAATAACAATTACTTTAGTAAAGCAATTCAAGGAAGAATAAGCTATCAAAATGCTAAAATTTCAAGTAATCAACAAAATATAAGTTTTAAGCAAATAGATACTTCTAAGTCTACAACATTAACTTTTAACTATATTGCAACACCTAATACAAGTGCATACATAATTTTAGACAAACAAATCATGACCGCCGAAGATGGAGATTCTAGAGCAAGTAAATTAACCATTAACGGAAAAAGCTTTAGATCCATGCCATTTAGCACACAACCTATTGGAATTTTTGTACCAGCTTCTGGAAAAGTCACTTTAACTATGACATTTAAAGCTTCTACTCATAATTTAACAATAATTCGGCCATCGCTTTATCTACTTAATAAAAAAGAATTGTGGCAAACTATTAAAAAAGCTCAAAATAATAAAATGAACCTCACTAATTGGAAAGGAAATTCGATTTCGGGTACTGTTACAATTCACAAGGGACAATCTTTAGTTACTACTATTCCTTATACTAATGGTTGGCACGCAATAGTTGATGGAAAATCTACACCGATTAGTAAAACTCTCAATTCCTTCATAGCCCTTAACCTACCATCTGGTAAACATACAATTAATTTATATTTTGAAATACCTGGATTAAAACTAGGGATATTTTTGACTATATTGGGTGCACTACTTTTACTAATAGAAAGTATTTTTATCAAGAAAAAACAATAAGCCGTTTGCCAGATTTGAACTGG
>NZ_AYYU01000048.1 GCF_001436455.1 Lactobacillus jensenii DSM 20557 | reverse complement strand
GTGATGTTCTACCACTGAACTACTTCCGCATGTCACTTAGCACATTTATTAATATACCATAGCGGAAATTTTTTGCAAGCACTTTTTTAATTTATTGAGATTTTAGTAGATATCATAGATTTATTTTTACCACTAAATCTTTAAATTAATAAAATCCCCATCCTAGCTACTAAAAAAACTAATCCAATACTAGCTTTTTTAATTGGACTAGCTATTTTAACAAATTCTAGAGCGGTCAGAATTACCCACAATAATAGCCAAATCGGTAAGGTAAGTAATTGCAGTAGCAATTGCAACGAATTAAGCAGCATTAAGTGCGCTACGATGAAAGGAAGAAAATAATTAGCAAATCTTTTGGCAAAAATCATGTAAGCTTTACTAACGCCAATCTTCCTAGTCCATAAAAAGGTATTGAATTCATCAGCTTCGGTAGTTGCCATTAAAACGGGACAAATATCATAGGTAAAAAGAAGGCAACTCAAAAGCATCAAGCGCATTCCTCGACTACTAAAAGCAAAATTAACCAAAGTCATCTGAGAGTTAGTTAACTCGGGCAATACCTGTCTAGCCCAAAATAAAATTAGGCAAATAACTAAACTAAAAAGCCAAAATTTCCTTTGTCTAGACATTTTCTAAAGCCCCGTTTTCTAACTTCAATACTCGGTCATAAGTCAGTCCAGCAATATCTTCATGAGTTGCAATAATGACACTTACTTTTTGTTCTTTTAAGCGATCAAGCATCTTTAGAAAGGTAGTAACCCCCTCTTTGTCAATTCCTCGAGTTGGTTCATCAAATAAAACAATATTTTGATTTTCCATGATTGCTTGAATAATGCCTAGCTTTTGTCGCATCCCAATCGAATATTTGCTTACCGCTTGGCTTTCATCAGGATCAAGCGAAAATTCTTTCATTAAATTGCGAACTTTTGCTTCATCATAGTGATGATTCAAATTAGCCAAAAATTTCAAATTTTCTAGGCCGGTTTCATATTCTAGAAAACCCGGATTTTCAATCATAGCACCCAGATAATCCTCTTCATCCAACTTAACCTGACCCTGAGCCTTTAAAATACCTGTGATAATTTTAAACAGAGTGGATTTACCACAACCATTTTTACCAACAATATGGACTCTCTCCCCTGGTTTAACAGTTAAATTGATATCTTTAAGAATTACTTTTTTACCAAAATTTTTATTAACATTTTCAATTCTTAACATGAGTTTTCTCCTTTACAGGTAAATATGGTGAAGTGCACGATAAATAGGATCAAAGATAGGATTGTACTTCGGTAGTAAAATTTTCACTTCAAAATAATAGTGATAAATTAGCGTGAGAATGACTACTATGATGATAACTAGGTATGGATAAGGCACTTTATAAGCTAATATCAAGCACCATGCTAAAAGCAGGACAAGAATTAAATGTCCTAATAAGAGATTCATGCCAAAAACTGGATTACCCATTTTGAAAAAGATACGATGACCTAGCAAGTAAAAAGTAGCCAAATATGATAACCAAAACAAGAACCATTGGCAAAAAATCAAACGCATTAAAAAGACAATAATTCGTTTAGTTTGTGAGCGAACCGCAATTTCATTACTTAAGTGACGAATCGTAATGACCTCATAGTAAGTTAAAACATAAAGACCTGTTTGAACATATAAAGACAAAAAATGTGAATAACAAGTCGGAAAAATCACATCCGTTTTAGACGTAAAGTCGGGAGCTAAAAACAAGCTTGCCAAAAAACCTAACGCCATCATTAAAAGCAGACTGTATTTGAGAATTTTATCGGTTTTTTCAGGCATCAGTTACCTCCTAACTGCACTTCTTGTTAGTGAACAAGCAAATAAAATGAAAAAGTTAGATTTGATAAGGTCTTTCTAGCAAAAAAGTGCTAACTTCAAGATTTATTTTCCTTTTAGTTCATTTGCAATTGCTTTTTTCTTCCATAAAGTCATCAAAATCCAAGCTGAGAAAGCATATAATAAAGCACAAGCTACCCAGGTAATCATGATTCCGCCTGGTGCTCCCTGACTTCCCATATTAATCAATCCTGGAGCAACTAGCGTTGGAATTTCAACAATATTTGCAACAGCAAGTAAAAAAGGGTTAATCATCGCATATAAGGTTGGCAAAAGCAGCAAAATTAATCCGATAAACTCGCCAGAAATTAAAAAGATTGCATTCTTTTTAACATATAGCCCACAAGCAAAGATAAATACTGAAAAGATTCCCCAACCTACAGCAGCAGTAGCCATGAATAAAAGCAATTGAATAAAACTATTATTTGAAAAAGAATTTTTCGACTGAAACAAATAAAAACTCTTTTCAGTAAAGGTAATTGGCGCATAGTTCCAGTTAATTAAAATAATTCGATAAATTTCACTTATCACGGAGAAAGTTACTCCCATTAAAAAAGCTTGCAAAGCTGCTTTTTTCAAAAAATTATTGTATCCAATTCTTTGAATAATATTGCTCAGCTCATTATTATTTTTCACAAAAATTGATGTAAAAGAGCCTATCACAGGGAAAATCAATAAAGACATGTAGGTAGAAAGACTATCAAAAAAGCCCAATGGTTGTACAATCGTAAACATATAGATGAAATCTTCAGCAGTTACTGTTGGCTTCATTTCAGATTTGATAATAGATAAGGTAGTGAATGTAATTAAAAGTAGATATACTAGCAAAGCCAAGAGCATTATTTTACACGTTCTCTTAGAAAACATATTTTTTTCCTTTCAATAAATATAAAAAGAGATTCTATTTAGAATCATTTTTGTAAGAGTTATATTATTTTCTATCTGCACTAA
>NZ_AYYU01000047.1 GCF_001436455.1 Lactobacillus jensenii DSM 20557 | reverse complement strand
AAAAACCGAGACAATCATTGAACAGATTGTGAAAGCGAACCGAGAAGAGAGATCTAGGTAATAGGTCAAGAAGAGAAGGGCGCACGGTGAATGCCTGGGCACTAGAAGCCGATGAAGGACGTGACGAACCACGAAAGGCTACGGAGAGCTGTAAGTAAGCTAAGACCCGTAGATATCCGAATGGGGGAACCCGGTGCAGCGATGCATCATTAAATACTGTTAAGGTATTTAAAGGAAGACGCAATGAACTGAAACATCTAAGTAGCTGCAGGAAGAGAAAGAAAAATCGATTTCCTAAGTAGCGGCGAGCGAAAGGGAAAGAGCCCAAACCATTGAATTTATTCAGTGGGGTTGTAGGACTACGATGTGAGACAGAGAGGTATAGTTGAAGTCTTTGGGAAAAGACGCCAGAGAGGGTGAGAGCCCCGTAAGCGAAATAGCTCGAAGCTCTAGTAGTATCCTGAGTAGGCCGGGACACGAGGAATCCCGGTTGAAGCAGCGAGGACCATCTCGCAAGGCTAAATACTAACTAGTGACCGATAGTGAACCAGTACCGTGAGGGAAAGGTGAAAAGAACCCCGGAAGGGGAGTGAAAGAGAACCTGAAACCGTGTGCCTACAAGTAGTCAAAGCACATTAAAGTGTAATGGCGTGCCTTTTGTAGAATGAACCGGCGAGTTACGTTAAGTAGCGAGGTTAAGACAGAAAAGTCGGAGCCGAAGCGAAAGCGAGTCTGAATAGGGCGAGCAGTTACTTGACGTAGACCCGAAACCAAGTGACCTACCCATGTCCAGGTTGAAGGCTAGGTAAAACTGGCTGGAGGACCGAACCCACGTAAGTTAAAAATTGCGGGGATGAGGTGTGGGTAGCGGTGAAATTCCAAACGAACTTGGAGATAGCTGGTTCTCTCCGAAATAGCTTTAGGGCTAGCCTCGCGAGAGAGGATAATGGAGGTAGAGCACTGTTTGGACTAGGGGCCCGTCAGGGGTTACTGAATCCAGATAAACTCCGAATTCCATATATCTATACGCGGGAGTCAGACTGCGAGTGATAAGATCCGTAGTCGAAAGGGAAACAGCCCAGATCACCAGTTAAGGTCCCCAAATCTATGCTAAGTGGAAAAGGATGTGGAGTTGCGTAGACAACTAGGACGTTGGCTTAGAAGCAGCCATCATTCAAAGAGTGCGTAATAGCTCACTAGTCGAGTGGCGCTGCGCCGAAAATTTACCGGGGCTAAGCATAGTACCGAAACTGTGGATGTGCGTAAGCACGTGGTAGGAGAGCGTTCTAATTGCGGCGAAGCCTAATCGAGAGGATAGGTGGAGCGATTAGAAGTGAGAATGCCGGTATGAGTAGCGAAAGATAGGTGAGAATCCTATCCGCCGAAAGACTAAGGTTTCCTGGGGCAGGCTCGTCCGCCCAGGGTAAGTCGGGACCTAAGGTAAGGCCGAGAGGCGTAGCCGATGGACAACAGGTTGAGATTCCTGTACTAATATTAATCGTTAAGAGCAATGGAGGGACGCAGTAGGCTAATGGCGCATGTAACTGGAATCATGTGTAAGCGTCAAGGCTTGAAGTGAGTCAAATGCTTGCTTCTAAAAGGCTGAGGCGTGATGCGGAGCGAAATAAAGTAGCGAAGGTCATGATGTCACACTGCCGAGAAAAGCTTCTAGCCAGAGAGATATTACCCGTACCGCAAACCGACACAGGTAGTCGAGGAGAGAATCCTCAGGTGAGCGAGAGAACTCTCGTTAAGGAACTCGGCAAAATGACCCCGTAACTTCGGGAGAAGGGGTGCTGATCTCCGGATCAGCCGCAGTGAATAGGCCCAAACAACTGTTTATCAAAAACACAGGTATCTGCAAAATCGTAAGATGACGTATAGGTGCTGACACCTGCCCGGTGCTGGAAGGTTAAGAGGAGAGCTTAGCGCAAGCGAAGGTTTGAATTGAAGCCCCAGTAAACGGCGGCCGTAACTATAACGGTCCTAAGGTAGCGAAATTCCTTGTCGGGTAAGTTCCGACCTGCACGAAAGGTGTAATGATTTGGGCACTGTCTCAACGAGAGACTCGGTGAAATTATAATACCCGTGAAGATGCGGGTTACCCGCGACAGGACGGAAAGACCCCATGGAGCTTTACTGTAGCTTGATATTGAGTATCTGTTAAACATGTACAGGATAGGTAGGAGCCAGAGAAAGTAGGACGCTAGTCTTACTGGAGGCGCTGTTGGGATACTACCCTTGTTTGATGGATGCTCTAACCTAGGCCGCTAAGCGTGGTCAGGGACAGTGTCAGGTGGGCAGTTTGACTGGGGCGGTCGCCTCCTAAAGTGTAACGGAGGCGCCCAAAGGTTCCCTCAGAATGGTTGGAAATCATTCGCAGAGTGTAAAGGTATAAGGGAGCTTGACTGCGAGACCTACAAGTCGAGCAGGGACGAAAGTCGGGCTTAGTGATCTGGTGGTACCGTATGGAAGGGCCATCACTCAACGGATAAAAGCTACCCTGGGGATAACAGGCTTATCTCCCCCAAGAGTTCACATCGACGGGGAGGTTTGGCACCTCGATGTCGGCTCGTCGCATCCTGGGGCTGAAGTCGGTCCCAAGGGTTGGGCTGTTCGCCCATTAAAGCGGCACGCGAGCTGGGTTCAGAACGTCGTGAGACAGTTCGGTCCCTATCCGTCGTGGGCGTAGGAAATTTGAGAGGAGCTGTCCTTAGTACGAGAGGACCGGGATGGACATACCGCTGGTGTACCAGTTGTTCTGCCAAGGGCATCGCTGGGTAGCTATGTATGGACGGGATAAGCGCTGAAAGCATCTAAGTGCGAAGCCCCCCTCGAGATGAGATTTCCTTTGCGAAAGCAATAAGACACCTCAGAGACTATGAGGTAGATAGGCTGGGAGTAGAAGTAGAGTGATCTATGGAGCGGACCAGTACTAATCAGTCGAGAACTTGACCAAAGCGAAGGTTTTTTGTTGGTTGAAATTCAGTTTTGAGCGAGTAAGCTCAAAAGAGAGTGCGGTGGCGATAGCAAGAAGGATACACCTGTACCCATGCCGAACACAGAAGTTAAGCTTCTTCACGCCGAGAGTAGTTGGTGGGAAACTGCCTGCGAGGGTAGGTAGCCGCCGCGC
>NZ_AYYU01000046.1 GCF_001436455.1 Lactobacillus jensenii DSM 20557 | reverse complement strand
TCCTTACACAAACTATTTTACGGTCTCGAAAAAGTTGAAAGTCCAGTTAATACTGTATTACTATAATTAGCTAAAAATTTACCATTATATAAACTTTTCATTAACGTGGCCAAGTCTTGAGTAGTCGTAGATCCTACAACACTTTCACCAAATTTATTAGAAATTATAGTTTCATTAGCGCCCATTTCTTTAACAATATTATTGACACGCTCCTTGCCAATTTTATTAAGTAATAAATTAGCTGCTGTGTTACTATTTTTGCTCATTAAATTTTGTCGCACATACGTTAAGCTATAAACTGTATTAGCTGTAAAACTACTGTCCCCTTTAACAATTTCATTTTCAGTAGGAGTAAGAGTATCTGTTGCTTTAATTTTTTGTTGCTCTATTTCTTTATATAAACCAATTAACAAAAAAGCCTTTAAACTATCACTAACATCTACTTTATTTTTCTCACTATAGACTTCAGCAGAGTTATTACTATTCTTTAGATCAATTACCTTAACATCATAATTGTCTGAAGTTTTCATAGCCTTTTCAATTTGTGCCGATAGCTTAGAATTACCTTTCTTAGTTATCGTAGCTAAATTTAGGCTAGCTCCATTTTCCTTACTTTTTTTATCTTTTTCTACAACAGACTGACTATTATTTTGATTTCTCGAAATAGTTAAAGTTGCTGATTCATATTTTTTTATATTGTTCAAATACAATGCAAATGAACATACAGATGCTACTATAGCCCCTAAAATAATCCTATTTTTCATAATCTCTCCCTCTACCTAGGATAATTTTAGCCAAAATTGGATCTACTTATCAATATACATTAATATTTTTTAGAAAGTTCTTATTTTCATAAACCAGGAAAGCGTTTTATTGTATAATTAATCTGATACAAATAGGAAGGATAATTAAACAGTGTATTATCAAATTGGAATTGATGCAGGCGGAACTCATACAACCGCGATTGCATATGACCTAACAGGTCAAGAATTACTAAGAGTAGAAACAGGTCAAGGAAATATTAATGCAGATTTTGACGGAGGAATGGCTAATATTAAAGAAGCTGTTCGTCAAATCCAAGCTAAGTTAGGTTCAAATTGTGAACGTATCTTGGCTGGTATTGCTGGAATTTCAGTAACAGGCCAATATAAAGAAGTTTCTGAGACTTTAGCTTCAGCATTTAACACTAAGGCAAAAGCTATAACTGATTCACTTTTAGCTTTATACAAAGGACTTGAAGGCGAAGATGGTATTATTGTCATTGCTGGTACTGGTTCAGTTGTTAATGGCTTACAAAATGGGAAAATATTAACAGTTGGTGGATATGGACACTTATTAGGTGATGAAGGTAGTGGTTATGCTATAAGTATTGCTGGATTAAAGTCAGCACTTCATTCTTGGGATAAACGTGAAAAGAATGACTTAATTGACTTATTCACTAAACACTTTGAAGTTTCTGAAATGAACGACTGTAATCAAAAAGTATATCGTCTCGAAAGGCCAGAAATTGCGGGTTTAGCTAGATTAATTGCTGAACTAGCTGATAACGGATCTGAAGATGCTCAAAACGTGATTTTTAGCCAAGCTGATTTATTGGCTGATGATATTATTATGGGACTTGACCGTTTTGCTGATCCGAAACCAATGGCAATCGCATTAACTGGTTCGGTATTGACCAACAATAAGATGCTTCGCACACGTGTAGAAGATAAAGTTCATGCTAAATATCCTAATGCCAAATTTGTTATTTCTTCAGGTAGCAATGCAAGTGGTATTTTATTCGATAAGAATGACGATTACTACACCGCATAATAAAATATAAAAAAGAGCCTAGTAGCTTGCTAGGCTCTTTTAATTTAAAAGAAATGATGTCGCTTCATATAATAAGCTAGCCATGCCATAATTCCTATAGTAATTATAGAAATCATAATCCAGTCAAAGCTATGGCCAAATACTGGCAGGCTAACATTCATTCCATAAAACCCGGTCATAATAGTCGGAATTGTTAAAAGAATTGACCAAACTGTCAAGAATTTCATAGTATCATTCAAGTTATTATTCATCATATTGTTACTAGTAGTTGAGAGAGTCTTTGTAACTTGACTAGAAATTCGCACCATTTGATCTGACTGATTTGATTCAATCAAAACATCATCTAATCGTTCAAGTGAACGCTTAGTGAATTTACTATTCAAATGTGATTTATTTAAACTATGTAACATGAGGAGGTCAGTTTGAATACTACTTGAAAGATACACTAACCCTTTTTCAATGTTAGAAAGTTCAACTAAATCCTTATTATTAACATAATCTGATAGTTTACTATCAAGACCATTACGTTCAATATTCAATTGAGTTACAGCTCTTTGGAAGTATTGAGATGAATATAATAAAAAAATCATCAAAAGCTCTGTTACATCTTCAGCTTCTGATAGCTTCTCACGCATCCTTTCATCATCAAATTCTTCAAAAACATAATTAGTCAATTCAGTATGAAAAGTAAAAATATTATTTCCTTGAACTAAAAAGGTAACCGGATTAGCTGTAAAGTGCTTAATACTAGGTGTTGGCCATATAGGCACGTCATAAACTAATAAGTGACTTTGGGTATATTGATCATAGTCATAGTGAGGACGTTCATGTCGGTCAGATATATATGAAATTATATCTGATGTAAAGTTAAAATCTTTTTGTAAAATTCGACTGTCCTCTTCACTAAGATTGCTAATGTCATACCAGTTGTAAATTGTTTTAACTGGAAAAGTTTGTTCTTTTATCATGCCATCACCTCACTAGAAGTACTTTATTATGTTAACATGTTTCGCTTAAGATGAAAAATCAATGTTTCTTAATGATAAAAAAGAAGTAGATTAATCTACTTCTTTTTAAAGATAAGCAATTATTGCTTCCAAGCATTTTCTAGTTTTGCTTGTCCTTGCTTAATTAAGTTATTATAGTTTTGCTTTTTACCTGCAGCAATTAATATATTTTCTAAATTACTACCAGCTTGAACATATGCAGCGTTTGAGTTCTTTTCTACTGGAACAGAGTACAAACGTTTCATTGCATCCTTCAAAATTGCTGGGGTCTTCATATTTGGGTTATTAATATATTTCTTATCTACTAAAACTTGCTTGTTTACTGGAACATAACCAGTTGCATTTGCCCAAGTTAATTGACTTGATTTAGATACTA
>NZ_AYYU01000045.1 GCF_001436455.1 Lactobacillus jensenii DSM 20557 | reverse complement strand
GTCCAGGGTTCGATCCCCTGACCACCCACTAACTTGAACCAGATTCTTAGGAATCTGGTTTTTTTGTGCAATAAAAAAGCAGATTAGATTTACTAATCTACCTTCTTAGTCAAAAACATTAAAATTAAAATTGCTATCACAATGAATATACCCATCATCCCCAAATTAAATTGGAAATTTGCACCTTGTGCAACTAAAATTGATAATCCAATTGGTCCACCTAATTGATGCATGGTATTAGTTAAACCACTAGCACTTCCGGCAACTTCTTGTGGTGCATCTTCAATTCCTAAAGAAGTTAACGGCGCCATTATTAAACCCTGGCCAGCTCCTGAAAGTACCATTGGAAAAGCCACACTAAGCCAATAACCATATTTTAAATTAAGAATAGCTGTTAAAAATAGTCCAATAGTAAGTACTATTGAACCACTAATTGCAATTTGCTTGTGGCTAAATTTCTCATTTAATCTAGGTAAAGTAAATGAAGTTAAAAATGTAAAAATAGTAACTGGTAAAAATGCTAAACCATTTTCAATGGCACTAAAGCCATACTTCGCATGCATATATTGGGGTAACAAGAACCAATATGGTAACATGGCCATCATAAAAAATAATCTAGCTAGATATCCTGCTAAACGATTTTTATTAGCAAATAAGCTTAAAGGTAAAACGGGATTTGCTTGTTTCTTTTCAAAGAAAATGAAAATAATTAACAAAATAATCCCAGTAATCATAAAGATTGGATTGTTATTAACTGATAAAGCATAAATTAAGCTAGTTAACCCCAATACGGAAATTAATGCTCCAACATAATCAACTTTAATTGCATGACCATCTGATTTTTTAACGTATCGACCAGTTAAGATAAGAAGAATTAATGTAAAAGGTACATTAACTAAAAATCCTGCTCGCCACGATAAATAGCTTGTTAACGCACCACCAAGAACTAAGCCAAAAGTAGATCCTACACCGGCCATAGCGCCATAATATGAAATTGCTTTGGCACGCATTTTGCCTTCATATTCATCCATAATTAAAGCTAAGGTCGTTGGTGCAACAATTGAACTACCTATCCCTTGAATAGCGCGAGCTGCAATGAGTAAGCCACTGTTATTAGTCAAACCGATAACCAATGACGCTAGTCCAAAGATAGTTAGACCAATCATAAAAACTTTTTTTCGACCAAATAAGTCTAAAAGCTTACCTGACAAAAGTAAGAAACTACCAAAAGTTAAAGTATAGGCATTTGAAACCCAAGCTAAAGCAGTTTCACTTAAATTTAGCGCTTGTCCGATTTCAACAGAACTCGTAAAAACAATTGAGTTATCCATTAAAATCAAAAAATAAGCAAACAGCGCAATTACTAAAACCATCCCAAATTTATCTTTTTTCATATTATCTCCTTTTAACTATTAGGGGTATTAATACCAAGACTTTCATTTTGACCAAATTCTGGATTTTCAACTAATTTTTTAACTAAATCTGCAATACTTGCTAAAGACACATCATGGCCACCAAATGGTTCACCTTTTTTGGTCAATTCATAATTAACCGGACCTTGAGTAAACCAACCTGGACGAATAATGGTATAAGTTAAGCCAGAATTTTCAACGATATCAGCAGCTTGTCGATATGGCATCAACATCCCGTTAACTCGCAAATTTCCATTTGACCCAACACTAGCTGGAATTTCATTATAGATACCCATTGAACTAATGAAGGCAATCCGTTTTACGCCTGTGAACTTCATCGCTTGTGTAATTGCAGCTGCAAGCTCTGGCAAATTACCACTCAATGCCGCAAAAATAAAATCTTGATTGGCCATTGCTTGTTTTAAATCTTCAACACTTGCAGCATCCCCAGCAATTGCCTTTTCACGTTCTGGATTAACTTGAAGTTTATTAGCAGAACGGCAAAATAAAGTAAGTTTTGCGTCAGTTTTAGCTAATAAAGTTTGTCTAACGTGACTACCAACATTTCCACTAGCACCGATAATTAAGACATTTGTCATGTTTATTTCTCCTTTAAAATTTTGATTTATAAAAAGTATATTGGAGAACAAAAGAATTGAAAATTACCACTTTTGAATGTTAGTATACGCTTATAACATACTAAAAAAGGAAGCTTAGAAGATGTTGATTTCAAATGAATTACTTGAAAAATTAGTAGCATTCAAAGAATATGGCACGCTAGCTAAAGCAGCTGAAAAATTGCTAGTTACTCAGCCCACTCTCACTCGCTCTATGCAACAACTTGAAGATGAATTAGGAGTTAAGTTATTTAACCGTACAGTCAACCGAATTAGTCTGACTGCAACTGGTGAACTTGCTGCAAAGCGGGCCAAGCAGCTACTTGAAAATAATGAGCTCTTTGTTCAAAGCATCCAAAATTTCAGTGCGCAGACTTCAAGCCTCAATGTTTCAAGTACCATTCCTGCACCCTTAATTTGGTTAAAATTGATTGCTGAAAGGGACTTCAAGAATTCGCCACTATTATTAACTGATAAAGAAATCAAAAATAATTTGATGGCTTTTCAATCAGATATTGTGATTTCAACAAAAGAAATATTTTCAGACAATATCTCGTCCATTTTTCTTGGTAAAGAACATTTGAAAGTCTTAATTGATGAAAATTCACCACTAGCTCAGAAAAAGAGTGTCACTTTTAAAGATTTAAAAGACTGCAGTTTTCTTGTATATGACCAAATTGGTATTTGGAAAAACATCATCGAAAAAAATATTCCATCAGCTAACTTTATGTATCAATCATCTCTAGAAAACCTGGATACTATCAGTAGTTCAACTAATTTTATTGTCTTTAGATCTAATCTAACCATTGAGAAAAACTACCATAATTCAAATGATGCTAAACGTGTTTTAGTACCAATTGAAGATGAAGCAGCCTCAATTGAATGTTACGGAAATTATCTAAACTATAATGAAGACCGCGTAATGCCATTTATTAAAGACTTTATTGCTAAATGGCCTAAAGAATAGAAAAACACTTCAGAAAACAAAATCTGAAGTGTTTTTAAATTGAACTAGTAATTTATAACTCCTTAATCACGTAATTTTCTTAAACTTGCACCAAAAATTGACTCAATTGCTGCTGGGTCACGATGATCAAAGAATTGACTTTCTTTTTTATCCAAACTAGCAATCAAGTTCATCTCTTCATCGCTGAGCTTAAAATCAAAAACATCAAAATTTTCAGCCATGCGATTCTTATGAACTGACTTGGGAATAGTGACAATTCCGCGCTGCAATAACCAGCGCAAGATTACTTGCCCATTTTTCTTGCCATATTTTTCACCAATTTCAGCTAAAACAGGGTTAGTGAAAATGTCATGCTTACCTTCCACAAATGGAGCCCAAGCTTCAACTTGAATCTTTTCATCCTGGTGATACTTAACCTCTGCATTTCTTTGATACCAAGGTGAAACTTCAATTTGATTGATAGCAGGCTTAACATTACTCATCAACTCAAGGTTCTTTAATTGATCTGGATAAAAATTTGAAACCCCAATTGACTTAATTTTGCCAGCTTTTTGTGCCTCTTCAAGTGCGCGCCATGCCCCGTATGTATCGCCATATGGTTGATGCAATAAATATAGGTCCATGTAATCTAACCCTAACTTCTTTAATGAATCATCAATTCCTTCTTGGGCTTTTTCATAAGTAAAGTGATCAACCCAAAGTTTTGAAGTAATGAAAAACTCATCGCGATTAATATTTGAATTTTTAATAGCTTGCCCCACTGCTTCTTCATTACCGTAAGCAGCTGCAGTATCAAATAAGCGATATCCAACATCGATAGCATCACTTACAGCTTGCTGTGCTTGACTTAAGTCTGGTACTTGAAAAACACCAAAGCCTAATTGTGGCATCTTATTTCCATCATTTAAAGTAATATAATCCATGATTTTACCTCCGCTATAATTCATTTATTGATTAGTAGTATATGGGCGCAAACTAAAAAATAAAATTATCAATCTAGCATGGATACTATGCACAGAGTGTATACTAAAGCTACTAGATAAGGCTGAAATCAGAATTTATACTTTTTTCAAAAAAACACTTGCCAGCCTAACCAAATTTTGATATTATTATTTCTGTTATGAAAGACAACGGGTGGTTAGCTCAGCTGGCAGAGCAACGGA
>NZ_AYYU01000044.1 GCF_001436455.1 Lactobacillus jensenii DSM 20557 | reverse complement strand
TAAACTATCAACAGGAAAAATTATAGAACCAAAAAGGCACGCTTCAAAAGCGTGCCTTTTTTAGTTGGTGAGTTGCCAAAATGGATATGTTTGTGTATCTATACGTAAATTTACTTCTGCTTTTGCAAATTCTTCTCCATCTAAGTGTATAAATTGGCTATTTTTCGTTTTAATTGCCAATTTTTTATTCTTAATTCGATGAACATATGGACTTTTATCTATTTTGCCTAGTATAAAAAGTCTAAGTATTTTTAATAAGCTTGGTATATTCTTTTTTTCGACAACAAATAGTTCAAGTCCATTTTTGAAAGGGCTCATTTCTGGTGAGACTTTTATTCCACCTCCAATATAGGGTACGTTGTTAACGATTGATATATAAGCTCTCTTAAAATGTTTGTCTCCGATTATCAGTTCAAACGTATTTTGGGTTAAAAATGCTGAAAAACCTTTCAATGCATATGAAAATTGCCCCAAATTTAGTTTGTTTAAGCCCATTTTAGTTAATGATGAATTTGTCTTATGAACTATGCGGGCGTCAAATCCAATCCCTAAATTGTTAATAAAATATCCTTCACGACCACCTATTTGTTCAATGTAATGACCCACACAAATATTCTTTGTGTTCTTGCAATTGATAATCTGTTCTAGTGCCTCTAGTGGCAAATTCGAAATACCGTAGGATTTTGCAAAATCATTTCCTGAACCAGTTGGAATGTAAGAAACTGGAATAGGATTTTTTTGTTTTGCAAATAATAAGCCATTAATTACTTCATGTAATGTTCCATCTCCTCCAAGAACTAAAACAAGGTCACACTCATGTTTATAAGCGATTTCTTTGGCTAATTCTTGGGCATGGCCGATGGCTTTAGTATAAAAGCAATCATAGACAAAACTTTTTCTTTTTAATTCTCTTTCAATTATCGGCCAGATTTTTTTTGCATGACCTGAACCAGCTTTGAGATTAACAATAATTGAAAATTTTGGATTCTTATTTTTCATATAAACCTCTAAAACAATACATATTACATGATATATAGACTAGCATAGCCAATAAGAAAAGTCATTAAAATCCTTATTTACTATATATATACATTTGACAAGATTAAATAGTAATATATAATTTGTTTTTGTTAGCTCTACAAATCTCTAAATATATAGTTTTAGAGATTAAAAAAGCAACATTTAGGAGGTTTTAATGGAAAAAGTAAGCAAATGGCTTAAAAGTAAGAGCTTTTTAAAACTGATTATGATCTCTGTAGCAGTTTTAGCTCCAATTTTTTATAGCTTATCATTTATAAAATCTGTTTGGAATCCATACGCAGGAGCCAAGAATTTACCTATTGCAGTCGTTAATAAAGATAAAGCTGTCAAATATAACCGAAAGACTCTAGCTGTCGGAAATCAAACAGTTGCCCAACTTAAGAAGAATCATGATTTAAAATGGATCTTCGTTAGCGAGAATGTTGCAAAAAAAGGATTAAAAAATCGAGAATTTTACACGGTAGTGACAATTCCTAGTGATTTTTCTAAAAACGCAGCTACTGTTATGAGTAAACAACCTAAACAAATGCATTTGAAATATAAGACAAATGATTCATTAAATTATTTGGCTGAAACCATGAGTGAGGTAGGTATTAAACAGCTTAATACTATGATCCGCTCAGCTGTTACCAAAGCATATGCAACAGCTATGTTTTCACAGTTAAAAACTTTAGGGGCTGGAATGAATAAAGCAGCATCTGGAGCGCAACAAATCAGTGATGGAACAGTAGTTTTAGCAAATGGTACTAAGCAATATACTGCAGCAGTATCACAAATTAATAATGGGGTACAAACGCTAAAAGTTTCTGTTGCACCACTTAAATCTGGTGCCAGTCAATTAGCTTCAGGCTCAGCCGCTCTTGCTAACGGTATTTCACAATATACAGCAGGAGTGGACAAGTTAAATAGTGGTGTTAATACCTTAAATGGTAAATCTAGCGATTTATTGACTGGTATGAATACATTTAATTCAGGCTTAAGCCAATATACGGCTGGTAATACCAAATTAAATACTGGTCTTAATACTTTGAGTTCTAACTCAGCAGCTTTAAGAATGGGAGTAGCGAGCTTAAAATCAGCAAGTAATCAATTTGGCTTATTGAATAACGGTGCTAGTCAAGTTGCTACTGGTGTGCAAACTTTTAATAGCAAGCTGCAATCTAGTAATATTGTTGGTTCTCTTACCCAAGCACTCAGTATGCAAGAACAAGTTGCTAGTCTTGAAAAACAACTGACAACAGTACAAAGTTTGCTAAAGCAACTGTCGAGTATTGATGTCAATTCATTAACTACAGCAGTGGATAAGTTGCAAAATCAGGCTTTTACCACTGCAGCAGATATGGGGAATTTATATACATCACTTGATGATAATCAAAAAATCAGTGATGATGCCGATCAAATAAATTCGCTATTGAATAACGACAAAAGTTTAAGCAGTGACACTAAGGCTAAATTAGCAAATTTAGCAACTGAAATTAAGACAAAAGCCACTGATTCAACTAATCAAATAAATTCAGCTAACGATTCGTGGGGCAATTTATTAGGAGTAATGTTGGATACTCAAAGTACTTTGCAACCACAACTTGATACTGTACAAAATCTTTCCCAAAAATTACCTGCATTGCAATCAACTATGACTCAAGCACAAAGTCTTTTAACTCAGACTGATACCTTATTATCAGCATTGAAGAAAAATCAAGACTTATTAACAGCGATGCCAACACAACTTGCAAGTTTACAATCAGTAACAGGCCAAATTGCAGTAGGTACACAAAAATTGGCTAATTCAACAGGTTCAATTAATACTTTAGTGAATGGTATTAATCAATATACTAGTGGTGTTGACACTGCAGCAAACGGTGCAGCTCAATTAGCTTCTAAGTCTGATCGTTTAATTTCAGGTTTTAAATTACTCTATGATGGAACTAATCAGTATACTCAAGGGGTAAGTCAAGTAAAGGCAGGTACTAATACCTTAGTATCTAATAATGCTTCCTTAAATAGCGGTGCAAGTCAGTTGAGTACAGCACTTTCATCATTGAATTTACAAGTTCCAAGTCTAATCGATGGAGTAAATCAATTAGCAACAGGAACTCAAATTTTAAATGGTAAGTCTGACAAGTTGCTTAATGGTATGACTCAGCTTTCATCAGGAAGTAATAAATTGGCAACACAATTAAATAGTGGAGCAAATAAAGTTAATAGTAATATTGGTACTCCAAATAATGCCCAAATGTTTGCAAGTCCAACATCATTACAACATACTTCTACAAGTACTGTTCCCAACTATGGGCATGCTCTTGCACCATTTGCAATGGCTACAGGACTCTTTATCGGAGTATTAATCTTTACTTTAGAGTTCCCAGCTAATAGAAGACATAAGACACCTAGGGATGCAGTTAAAGTCTTAAACGAAGAATTTAAGCGGGCAGTAAGTGTGAGTTTAGCTATGGTCGTAATTTTAAATATGATTATGATTTTATCAGGCTTGAAAGTAGATCATATTTTTGACTTGTTCTGGGTTTGTTTAATATATACACTTGCTCAAATGGCAATAATGCAATTCTTAACGCTAATTATGGGAAGATTAGGTACAATAATTGGATTATTACTATTTGTTGCCTCCATTGGTGGAGCAGGTGGTATGTTCCCAATGCAAGTAACTAATTCATTCTTTAATGCTATTCATCCATTTTTACCAATGTCTTATGCAATAAATGGTTTGAGACAAGCAATAACAGGAGGATTGGGCAATAGTTATGCAAGTATTAACGCACTTGTCTTATTAGGAGTAGCAGTATTGTTTTACTTACTCTTCTTATTGGCAGCAAGTACTTTAATAAAAAGAGATGTTTTAGTAACAGATACTAAAGAAATTACACAAGAAATTTAAGAAAATTCATAAAAAGTAAGCAAATTTGGCCAGAAAGAGGCTAAATTTGCTTTTTTTAATCGCTGTAAACACTGAAATACCAGCACTTCTTGAAAAAAATGAATTTTTTTGAATTTTTTTGCAATAAAGTGTTGACGAAAGCCCCTTTCTTAGGTAATATAATATTTGTGCTTTGGCGGAGGACGTCAGAGCGAGTCAAAANTGGTTAAGACACCGCCCTTTCACGGCGGTAACATGAGTTCAAATCTCGTACGGGTCATGACCAAATAATTAAATATTATATTTGGTAAATAAACGGAGGATTACCCAAGTCCGGCTGAAGGGAACGGTCTTGAAAACCGTCAGGCGGGTTCTGCCCGCGCGTGGGTTCGAATCCCACATCCTCCTTAATTTATCGCGGGATGGAGCAGTCTGGTAGCTCG
>NZ_AYYU01000043.1 GCF_001436455.1 Lactobacillus jensenii DSM 20557 | reverse complement strand
TTTACACAAAAAATTTGACAGTTTCTGTATTTTCGTAAGCTTTATAGTTTTTATGTTCTAATAATCATTGAGTCATTTAATATTTGTTCATTATATATATTTACTAAAACATACCGTTTTGGTATAATGTCTATATCAGGTGAAAGAATGGAATATTTTGCAGAAACTAAAAAACTCACAAAAATATTGAATAATGAACGATTATTGATAAAAATAGAGCCAAAAAAATTTTAGATCGTTTAGATTAATTTAGCGCTGCTAACAATTTATCGGAAATTCCATCTGATCCTCCGCCTCGTTGCCATCCGTTAACTGGTAATTTAAATAATAAGTTTGCTGTTGATGTAAGTGGAAATTATAGAATGATTTTTGAAGGCTATGATAAAAACGATGAACTTTCGATAAAGAAAAGTGGGATAGTTTCAATTGAGGATTATCACTAAAAGGAGTGATTGCATGTTGCATCGTGAGAATAAAATTAAAGAATATCATACTTCATCAGCCGCTAATCTTTTAAAAGAAGTTATGGATTATTACGACATTACTCAAAAAGATTTAGCTGCTAGAATTGGGGTAAGCCAGAAAAATATATCAGATATTTTAAATAGAAAAAGATTTCTAACAGAAGTGTTAGCTTTAAGAATTGAAAAAATAATGGGTATTTCAAGTAAGTTGCTATTAGCACTAGATTCGAATTATAAATTGAACTTAGCTAAAGCGAATATAAATAATCAGCAAAAAAGCTCACCTCTTTTTTTAAAAAAATATGATTGGGTTAATCATAATACGTCCAACTTGAGTTTTAACTAGAATAAGGAAGCAAGATTAAAAAGTTTTGCTTCCTTATATTTTTTACCGTTGCAGGTCAAAACTTAATGAAAAAAGAATCAAAAAATATAAAAAAGAACAAAATAGTAGATCAATTTGAGTTTGATGAATTTCAAAAATGGAAAATTGAAAAAGAAAAAGAAAGAATAAAAACCCATGTTCCGACAATTTATGGATATGCCGGAGTTTCAACTGAAGAACAGCATTTAGAGCCTCAAATAAAACAATTGAAAAATTCAGGAGCTAAAAAAATATATCAAGAAAAATGGACAGGCACAACAACCAAAAGACCGATATTTGAAAAACTAATTAGTTTACTCCTTTCCGGAGATACTTTAATGGTTACTAAACTTGATCGTTTTGCTAGAAATACTCAAGAGGCCTTAACAACAGTGGAAGACTTAAATAAACGAGGTATAAAAATTAATATACTTAATATGGGCTATTTTGATGATAGTCCAAATGGAAAACTTATGTTTACTATGTTTTCGGCTTTTGCGCAATTTGAACGTGATTTAATTGTCAGCCGTACCCAAGAAGGCAAGGCCTATGCTAAAAAGTATGATCCTCATTATAAAGACGGTCGTCCTAAAAAATTTACAGAAGAACAGGTAGAATTGGCTTGGGAGCTAAGAAAACAAGGGAATACATATAAAATGATTAACAGAAAGACTGGCATTAGTATCAAAACGTTGCAGCGTCGTTTTAACGAATTAAAGTTAAAAGATTCCGAGTAAATTAGTTAGCATATTTGCAATATAAATAGGAAGAAAAAATAATTTTGATATAAAAAAATAGGGAGAAAAAACTATGTTGAAATATCCAAAAGATTATCTAGATGATGTCATGGTCAGATTTGCTTATAATTCAAACGCAATTGAGGGCAATAAATTAACTTTGGGACAGACTAGGGCAGTTATTTTGAATGAAACTATAACTTCTACTGGAATTGAAGGGGTTAAGTTGAAGGATTTATATGCTGCTGATAATCAGAAAGACGCTTTTAATGAATTAATATATTTGGCTAATAATAATGCTCCGCTTAATATGGATACCCTGTTAAAACTTCAATTTGAATTGACAAAAAATACTATTGCTATAGCTGGTAAGTTTAAAACAAATGAAAATTATATTGCAGGAGCGGATTTTAAGACGGCTTCACCACAAGTGGTATATCAATTAATGCATGAATGGATAGATAATACGTCATTTAGAATTGAAAATTCTAAAAATGATGATGAATTATTACGTACTTTGATTGAAACGCACATTGATTTTGAAAGAATGCACCCATTTGACGATGGAAATGGCAGAACAGGAAGAGAATTAATTAATTTAGAGCTAGCAAAACATGAAATGTCTTTTTTAGTAGTTAGGGTAACTGATCGTCCATTTTATTTACAGAATCTTGCAGATAGAAACGTAGATAATTTAGTAGGGTATGCTAAAGAAAGAATGGCAGAAGAAAAAGATAGATATACGGCTTATGTTTCTCAAAATCAAAAACAAGAACAATTCTACAAAGATGAGATCAAAAAATTAGATGAAAGTACTATATCAGCTAAGATATACGGGGTAAGAGATACAAGTGCTTTTGATAAGACTGATATACAATTAAATAGGGTGTATGCACGAAAATTTTTAAAAGAGAATCCTTTTGAAGTAAGTGACAAAAATATAAAAGAAATATCTGAAAATATAGCTTTAAATAGAATAAATAATCGAGAAAAAAATAAGGATTTCAGTGTACAAGCAGGGTATAAAAGCGAAAAAGAAAAACTTGATAATTCATTGGTAAAAAAGACTTATAATAATAAATTTAAAGAGCATAACAATCACATATCGAAAGAATTATATCCGTCTAAGACACAAGATCAAAATTTAGAAATATGATTATTTCTTTGAAATATTTGGTAGAAAGAGCTGCTTAGACATAATGCTGAGTAGCTTTTTATTTAATTGAAGTTACATTAAGTACACCCTAAAGTTAAACAGATATGTTTAAATCTTATAATTACAAATAGGAAGAAATAGAAAATGTAGTTTAATAATTCAATTTATTAAATAGAAATAATTTAAGGAAAGAAGGTAGCATAATGATTTTACAAAATAAATATAGCCTGACAACTGATCAAAACAGAAGACTAGCTATACAAAATCTAACACGTCTTGTATATACAAATTCCCGCTTTGAGGGGTTAACAACAACATTGCCTCAAACTCAAACCATTATTGATGGATTAGGTGTTGATGGCGTTTCTATTGATGATATTAATACTATTGTTCAATTAAAAAGGGGCTGGCAATACATTATCAATGATCCAGAGCCACTTACTTTCAATAAAATGAAGTCAATTAATAAAATTGTGGCTCTACATGACGCACTTGAACCAGGAGCAATAAGAACCGGTTCTTCTCAAGTAGTTCTCGCAGCTGATGCCACGTATACTCCTGAAATTCCTGATGAAACAAAAGAAAAAGAGTATTTTGAAGATCTGATGAGTAAAGACATAAGTACAACAGATAAAGCTATGACGTTGATGTACCACAATATGAGGAATCAAATATTCTGGGACGGAAATAAAAGATCAGCTACTTTAGCAGCCAATAAGATCATGATTGATGGTGGCGCTGGATTGCTTAATGTTCCTTTGGACAAATGGGGAAAATGGAATGAATTGATTAGCGATTATTACCGTACTAATAAGATGGAAAGAATCAAAGATTGGACCTATCAAAATGGTATTCAAGGAATTGATCTCGATCAAAAACAAAGAACTCAAAATAATGCGGAAGAACAATTAAATCGAGTATATGCTAAGAAATTTTTAAAAGAAAATCATTTTGCAACTAATAAAAGTAATATTTCTAAAATGGTGAAAAATATTGAAATTGACAGAAAGAATGCTAAATAAAAGCATAAAGATACAAGTGCTAAGGCTGCCTATGAAACGGAAAAGAAGGTATTTAATAATCCTAGTGTAAGAGCAAATTATAAAAAGCAATTTACAAGTCAAGATACTAAAAATAAAAAAGATTATAAATATCAAATGCAAGATCAAAATTTAGAAAGATAAGTCTTGCTACTAATAATATATTAAAGAGGTTGCTTAAGCATAATGCTGGTAACCTTTTTTATTCGATAAGTGTAACATTAAGCACACCCTAATGTTACACTAAACAGATATATTTAATACAACATCTTCTAATTTATGATAAAATAAGACGTAAGAGGTAAGACGTAAATAGTAACAAGTGAAAAGGAGAATACCATGGATAATCCATATACTGGAAAAATATCCCAAAAGGGTCAGTTAGTAATTCCTGCAGCAATTAGAAAGGCTTTAGGTTTAGATAAAGGGGCTAAAGTCTCTTTTGAAGTAAAAAATAATGAAGTAATTGTAAAAAAGCTTCCGACAGCCTTAGATTGGTCAAATTTAATTGCTGAATTACCTGAAGAAAAGGTTGAGATTGATAAAAACGGTCAGTATGATCCCAAAAAATCTCCTAATTTTCATGACTGGATGGTTAATGGCTAATGAAACCGATGGAGATTTACATTGCAGACGTACCATTTGATGATAAAGATGATTCAAAAATACGTCCGGCTTTAGTGGTTAAAGTCAGTAACGAACGTGTAAATATATTTAAAGTAACAACAAAATTTAAAAATAAATCTAAAAAGATAAGGCGACTATATTATCCAATAAAAAAATGGAAACTGTCAAATTTTTTGTGTAAATAGA
>NZ_AYYU01000042.1 GCF_001436455.1 Lactobacillus jensenii DSM 20557 | reverse complement strand
CGTGAATTGAAGTTAACTAAGGCATAAAAAAAGGTTCTTTGGCAAATTCTGTTGATGAGAATATTTTAAGAAACTTGATTCTTTTTGTTTAAATCTATTTTTTAACCTAATCCTAGTTAATTTTAAGCAAATTGTTTTATCGATATTAGTCTTACAATAAATAGAAATATTAGTTAAATCTAGTACCATTAAAAGAAGTGTAAATCATGATTAAAAATCAATAAAGTTATATGCATATCTATTCTGGCATCAAAGCCAAGATTTTTCATTACAATTTGTTCTTAATTTTGATTTAGATAGCCTTTGAAGTACCAATTATTCTAATGAGGTTGATTAGTTGATTATGACATTAAATATTTGACTTTTGTAAGTATATAACTGGTTGTTTTTGAATCAGTGATAAAAGGTATTTATCTAGACAATCAAACTTAATTTTTAAAGCTTGGTGTCAAATGTTCACATTCTTCGAGATAGCTACAAATTGAAAGATAAAACTACTTTTTTTCATACGAATTCCTGCACTTGAACACTATGCGGTATAGTATCCTATCTCTGTTTAAAGTTTACGACAAAAAAGTGTCTGGGGAAAAACTCCTAAATCACAAAAAACGTTGATTATCTTGG
Organism: Lactobacillus jensenii DSM 20557; assembly: GCF_001436455.1. GTDB lineage: Bacteria > Bacillota > Bacilli > Lactobacillales > Lactobacillaceae > Lactobacillus > Lactobacillus jensenii. The sequence continues at coordinate 4,050 of NZ_AYYU01000042.1, read as the reverse complement.
TTTTATTAACCTTGATATATCAACGTTTTTATTTTTTAAGTTTATCGAAATTTAATCTAAAATCGACTTCTTTCCCAGACTTTTTGGTCTAGAGTGAAAAAAGGTAGTGCTATTAAATTTACCAAAGCTAGCTTAACTTAAATATACAAATGATATTTACTAAAAATAAACTAATCAGTCATTTTGCACTTCCATGTAAAATTGGTAAAGTCCACTTTTGTGTCTTTGCCTTTTTCGGTTTGGACACAAAGCTTTTGCAATTTGAGCATTTCTTCCATACATATCATCTCCTTTTTTTAGTTTAGCTCAACTATAAATGATTTTATTATTAGCGTCAACGCTTTTTTAAAAAATAATGTTCAGTAAGATAAAAAAATATGATAAAATTCTTAGTTAGTAAAAACTATATTTAAAGAAGGTGTAAAAATGTGGGTACCTTGTGATATTTTACCTAAAAGTTTTGATGATGAAGATAAAAAATATTTTGGTCTATCTTCAGATAATTATTACGTGCAATTTAATTTTGAAGACAAAGAAAAAATACCTTTGCAAGGATTTAAAATTCATATTTCTGCAACAATTCACAATTATGAAGGGGTGATTAATCATTGCTTTGAATTCTGCAAGAATCAGAAAATTAATTTTAAATATATTGCAAAGAGAAAAGAAATTGAAAAGAATTTAAACGGCTTTGTTTGTTCATGGGCAATTGGAAAGGTGATTACTATTTACCCTACTACTCATAGGTTTAAAAATATTCTGCTAAGCTTACATAATGATGATTTTTTCAAAAGACAACAGGGCGTTACAATTTTTTCTGATAGGAGATATAAGGATTCAGAATTAATTTTTTACAGATTTGGTAGACTGATTGGACCAGGAAAAGAAATCGTTAATCCTGTTACAAAGGAAATTGAATATTATGATTATGATAGTCCTACTTATAAAATACCTAGTTGGATAAAAGAACCATTTCCTAATAATATTGATGATTTACAGCAAGCTACTAAACTTTACAAAGAATATATTCCAATTGCTGCAGTTAATCACAAAGGCTCAGGGGCTACGTTTATAGCTAAACAAGCAAAAGAGAAAAGAGAAATTATATTAAAAAATGCTCACCCAAATTTCTTTTGTGAGAATATATCTATAATTAACCTTTTGAAACGTGAAAAGGAAAACTTAATAAGTCTTTCGGACTTAGATTTTATCCCTAAATATGTTGATGATTTTTTTGAAAATAAAGATTACTTCTTGTGTGAAGAAAAAATGGAAGGGATAGTTGCTAGTGAATTAAGATCGCTAGAAAGATTTGATTTCTTAAATTCTAAAAAAAGACAGGATACTTTAAGATTTTATCGTTTGTTAATTCTCGATTTGCTTAGAAAGGTTGATTTACTTCATAAAAGGAAATTTTTTATTGGAGATATTTCAGATAATAATTTAATAATTAATCTTAATTCCGGAAGTGTTTCATTTATAGATCTTGCGCAAAGTAAATATATAAATAAAAGGGAACCTGATGATAAAGTGTTCTTTAGAACTATGGGGTATTATGATAAAAGAATTGATGATTTATCATTATTGAATCAAGATAAAGCACAATTGGTCTATCTATTAATATCTTTATTTTCGAGAGCAAACATGTTTTTAAAGCTTGATAATAGTGGAAAAACTACAATCAAATTTTTTAAAAAATACAGTAGTTTTTATAAAATTCCGCAAGCATTTGTTACTTTGATTTTTAAGCTTTATCGTAATCCAACTCAAAGCTTAAAACCATTGATAAATGAGCTAGAAAATGCTGATTTAAGTATTGAATATCATTTTGAGGAAAAATATGATATTCAAGAAATAGAAAGAAACTTAAAGCAGACGATTTTTATTAATCAATTGAAATTAAAAAGAGCAAAAGAAGCTTATAGTAAGAAAGAAAACGATAGCAAAGATTTATTTATCGGTACTTTAGAATATGGAAGCTATGAAATAACTAAGAAATTAAAGAAGAAGATTTACGATGAATGGAGGATTAACAAAATAAGGATGGAGGGGGCTGTAAAGCAATATTCTGACTTGAAATCCGACGATGTAATCGCTACGTTATTTTGCGTGATTGTTTATATTAAACCTGAGTTAGTTGATATACAAGAGTACTTGAAGAGTGTGTTTAATAAGTTTCTAATTGTTTCTGGTAAAGGATATTATTTAAAGATAACGGAAGGTAGTTCACAAGTTTCACCATATTTATCTAATGGATCTGCTGGATTGTTATTATGTCTGTTAGAAATACGGCAAGTGTATAATACAGAATTATATGATAGTTTAATTTTGAAGCTTGTAAAAACTTTGAAAAGTAGTGAAATACCTCAAAGAGGCTCAATTATCAATGGATTGGCAGGTATTGTTATAGCAATCTATAAATATAAAACGATTTTTAAAGATACAGCTGTAGATAGTCGTATATGGGAACTAGTCGATTTAATTCCATATTATCTATATAAAAATGATAAATTACTTTACTTGATTGATGATACGTTTGGAGATGTTTCTGTAAAATTTAAAGATGGAAATAAAGGGATTGTAAAAATAATAAGTGATTTGAAGAAAAATAATTTTTTTAATCAGGAGGAGAATCTATGACGTTTTTAAAGCTACTCAAAACCAACTGGCTAAGAGCAATTATTTTTATTGTCTTGGCAATCGCATCAGCGAGTCTGGTTGCTCTGGGAAATTCATATTTAACTAGTCTGGGTAACTCGTTATTAAAGTATAATGTTAACATTTTTATAACTTATATTTTAATTTTCTTCCTTGTAGGAACTTTGGGAGAAATATTGGGTTTTATCGCAACATATTTGTTCAATAAGCAAGTTCAAGCCTATCTCCATCAGATTAGGGCTAAAATAGTGAATAAGTTGTTTGGGCAAAAAGAAATTACCAAACCAACAGATGTTCAAAATTCACTAACTAATGATTTGAATATGATGAACGATAACTTCTTAACGCCGATTTATCAAATTATCAGTTCAATTTTTAATATTGTATTTTCAATTGCCATTGTTTTTACTTATAGTTGGATTTTAGTAGTCTTAATTTTAATCTTGGCAGTAGCGATGTTTGTCTTGCCACAACTTATCTCAAAGCCACTTGAAAAAGCGACAGTTGCCGTTTCTGAAAATAATAAAGAATACCTTGATACAATCGAAAAGTGGTTTAAAGGTATCGCAATTTTGAAGCGTTATAACGTTAAAGCAAAATTATTTCAGGTATTAGCTAAGAGCTCTGATAAGTTGGAAAAAGCAAACGTTAATCGGTCAAAAAAGGTTAGTCAAACCTCAATCTTTAATGACTTAGTTAATGGTTCAGCCCAAGTATTAATTATTTTTACAGCTGGATTATTGGTAGTAACTAAGAATATGCCATTTGGTGCCTTTTTTAGTATCGGTAACTTTTCTGGAGTAATTTTTACGGGGTTGTTTACTATTGTTAGTCAGATTACTTTGATTCAATCTAGCAAGCAATTAAACCAAAAAATCACTGCTAATATGGCAGCAGTAGATACTACAGTTGCCAGTGATAGCTTGGCTGATTTTGCGACTGTTTCTGGGCAAGACTTAACCCTTAACTTCCCTAATGGTGAACAACTACGTTTCCCGAATTTTGAGGTTAAGCAAGGTGAAAAGGTTCTTTTAACTGGTGATAGTGGAGCAGGGAAGTCAACACTATTTAAGCTAATCTTAGATGAACTAACGCCAAGTAGTGGGAAAATTGTTTTCAAAGACAAAAATGGTAAGCTTCTCAAGCCTAACTTGAATCAAATTGGTTATATTCCGCAAGATCCAGTCTTATTCCCTGGAACAATTCAAGAAAATATTACGCTCTTTAATGATTCTTTGAATGAAAAAGCAAAAGCTTGGGCTGACAAGGTTCAATTAGGGACTGATTTAACCAAGTTCCCTCAAGGGATTAAGACTATGGTTGATTTAGATAAGGATAATTTATCAGGTGGGCAAAGACAGAAGGTAGTCTTGGCCCGGACCCAAGTTTATG
>NZ_AYYU01000041.1 GCF_001436455.1 Lactobacillus jensenii DSM 20557 | reverse complement strand
CTGACTACGAATCAGAAGGTTGTAGGTTCGACTCCTACAGGGTGCATAATACAAAACCTAGGTTTTTCCTAGGTTTTTTTGTTATAAACATATTCTTTTAATGAAATTACCTAGCAATTTTAGGTATAATGATAAATATGGTCTAATTAGCCATACTACTTTTTAGAAAGGGAGACTTGATGAAAAAAGAAGAAAAGACGAATACAATACAAACCGGTTATCGTCGAACTCTCAGCAACTCGCATATTCAATTGATTGCCCTAGGTGGAACAATTGGTACTGGTCTATTCTTGGGTGTTGGAGATAGTATTCACCGAGCGGGCCCTTCCGTAATTTTAATCTTTATTATAGTAGGATTTTTCCTTTTCTTACTTATGCGTGCACTCGGAGAATTAATTCTATCTGATTTAAAAAAACATACGTATATTGAATTTATTGAAAAATACCTTGGTAAAAACGTTGGCTTTATTAGTGGTTATCTTTACTGGATAAGTTGGCTAACTTTAGCCATGGCTGAATTGACTGCTCTAGGAATTTATTTTGAATATTGGTTCCCACACCTTCCAACTTGGCTTCCAGGGCTAGTAACAATGATTGTACTGTTAATTATTAACCTAATTTCTGCAAAAGTTTTTGGTAATTTAGAGTTTAGTTTTGCAATCATCAAAATTCTAACTATCCTAGCATTTGTAGCAATGATTGGTTACTTCTTAATAGTTGGTGAATCAACGAAATACGGTGATATTTCATTGGCCAATCTAAATGCTGGTGGTGGCTTCTTTGCTAAAGGAAGTCACGGCTTCTTGCTTGGCTTTCAAATGGTAATTTTCAGTTTTATCGGTGTTGAATTAATCGGCTTAACTGCTGCTGAAGCACAAGATCCCAAGAACACAATTGCACGTGCAATTGATCAATTACCAATTAGAATTATTCTGTTTTATGTAATTGCTATCGTTGCAATTTTAGTAGCCATCCCTTGGCCTAAGATTTCAACTACCAGTAGTCCATTTGTTCAAGCATTAAGCGCAACTGGGATCAAGAATGCTGGTTCAATTATTAACTTTGTTGTTATTAGTGCCGCAATTTCATCTACTAACAGTTTCTTATACAGTGCTGGTAGATTGTTATTCTCAGTCAACTTTGATGGAAAGTCTAAATGGTCAAAGACATTTGGTAAGCTTTCCAAAACTCAAGTACCACGCAACGCTTTGATTTTCTCATCATTGATTATTGCATGTGCTCCATTAATTACTTTGATTATTGGAGATTCGGCATTCACTTTTATTTCTTCTACTTCAACTAGTATGTTCTTAATTATATGGGCAATCATGATTGTAACCCACATTCGCTACCGCAAAGAAACAGCTAATGAAAATTTAAAGTCATTCCAAATGCCACTATTCCCATATCTAGATTACTTAGTTTTAGCATTTTTCGTTGCAATGATTGCCTTACTACTATATTTAGATAAATTTAGAATTCCAATGATGGCTGCATTAGTAACCTTCGTAATCTTATATAGCATTACTAAGTTTATTCGGGAAAAGAATAATAATTAATACAGAATAAAGACGCAAGTTTTGATACTTGCGTTTTTATTTTTATCTTCTTTCGACTATTTCTTTTTATCTATTTAGAAAAACACAAATAAAAAGTCCATACCCTAAAGTATGGACTTTTTTCTATTCATGACCTAATAGTCGAAGTTTAACTTTCTGCCAATAGCTCAAAGCTCTTCTTAAATGATCTGCAGGAAGATATTTTGTCATTGCTTTTAAGCAGCGATGTGGTTCCTTAACTGAAAAAATGAAATTACCATTCTTTCTAGTTCTAATTTCAAATCTAGGGATATATTTTCCTTTGAAATGAACAGCAGCCACAACGTAGGTTACTTCTTCCCAAGGAATTTGAATATAATCTTGAATGTTTTTTTCATTATAGAATTCAAATCCCTTATTACCAATCATTACTTTACCATAACAAGGAACACCTCTCTGCCAGGTAGCAGGCATCGTTAAATCAACTTGATTATTAATTGATTGTACCATCTTATAGCAAACCAATTACGTGACCAGCAATACCTACAATAAAGATACCGATGATAATAATAATTGGAGAAACCTTCTTCTTTAATAAGTACATACATAAGAATGTAAGTAGAAGTGCTGCAAGACCTGGAATTAAGCTATTAAGGTTATCTTGTAAAGTAGTTACCTTGCTACTAGTTAGTGATAAGCCTTGACTTTGCTGAATCAATGCTTGTTGAATTGCTTTTACACCCTTTGGTAAAGCGTTCCAATCAATGTAGGCACCTTTTTGAAGTGGCGAAGTAGAAACTACTGGCTTGAAATTAATCGTTACCCAGCGTTCAATTAAGGCACCTAAAACAAACATACCCATCATTGAGGCTCCACGAGTAACTTTCCCCATCAAACCACCGGATAAGTCTTTGGTAATTTCAGAACCAACACGATAGCCAAATTCTTGTGAATACCACAAGAAAGCAATTCTAATTAAGTTCCAAACAATGAAGAATAAGATTGGCCCTAAAATGTTACCTTGAGCAGCTAAACTAGCACCAAGAGAACCAACAATTGGACGAACTGTGTACCAAAATACTGGGTCACCAACACCAGCTAAAGGGCCCATCATACCAACCTTAACACCTTGAATGGCTTGGTCTTCAATTTCCTTACCATTTGCTTTTTCTTCTTCAAGTGCCAATGTAACACCGAGAATAGGTGAAGCTAAATATGGGTGGGTATTAAAGAAAACCAAGTGCCTTTGTAGTGCTGCTTTTTGATCTTCTTTATTAGGATAAAGCTTACGAAGAGCTGGAATTAATGAATAACACCAACCACCATTTTGCATTCTTTCATAATTCCAAGATCCTTGAAGCAACATGGAACGCCACATAACTTTCAAGCGGTCCGATTTAGTTAAATGGATTTTGTTTTCTGCCATTTTAATATTCCTCCTTAGACCTTAATAATTATCAAGAATATCTCCTAATGGATCACCTGTGCCATTAGAACCTGAATTGTTTTTGCTTGTGCCATTACTTTCAAGAGCTAAGTACATTAAAGCAAGAGCTGCACCAATTGCACCAAGAGCAATTAATGTTAAATCTTTAATTGCTGCCAAGGCAAAACCGATAGCGAAAAATGGCCAAACTTCTTTACTTGCCATCATGTTAATAACCATTGCATAACCCACAGCAACAACCATACCACCACCAATGGTCATACCATCTGATAACCATGCTGGCATAGCTGAAAGCCAAGCTTTAACAAGAGAAGACGGAATTGCAAGCAATAACGCTGCTGGGATTGCAATTCTTAAACCTTGTAATCCGGTAGCAATCAATTGCCACATACCAATAGCTCTAAAGTTTGCCTTTTCAGCTTCTTTATCCATAATATGTGAAATTGCAACAGCAAGGGTACGAACAATCATAGTTAACCCTAATCCAGCAACAGCTAAAGGAACAGCAATACCAATAGCGGTACCAATTTGCTTTTCACCCAAGTTACCTTGAACCATGATAATTGCTGAAGCAACACCAGCTAAAGCAGCATCTGGTGCAACTGCAGCACCAATGTTAGCCCAACCCATTGCAATAAATTGTAAAGAACCACCTAACATAATCCCTAAGGTAAGATGTCCTGTTACTAAACCAATCAACGTACATGAAACGATTGGTTGATGGAATTGCCATTCATCCAAAATACCTTCCATACCAGCTAGGAAAGCAATGAATACAACCAGAATCATTTGAATAGCATTCATAAATCTATTTCCTCCTACTTATTTTGTTCATCAAGTAATTTTTGTGCCTTACTTAAAATTGCATCCATATTTTCAGGATTATCACTTGGCACTTTACGAACATCAAATTTAATTCCCTTTTCTTTTAGCTTCTTAAAAGTATCAACATCTTTTTGGTTCATTGATAAAACACTATTGGCATTTACTTTACCAACTGCATATGACATTGAACCAACGTTAAGAGTGTCAATTTGAACACCATCTTCAATTGCTTGAAGTGCATCTTCAGGATTTTCAAAAAGAAGTAGTGCTTTCGTTGCTCCAAAACGAGGATCTTTGTCAACTTCAGCCATTTTCTTAATAGGTACAATATGTGCTTTGATTCCAGTAGGAGCAGCTTCTCGAATCATATTCTTACGTAAATCGTCTTTAGCTACATTATCACTAACAACAATAATACGGTCAGGATTCATAGCTTTTGACCAACCAATAGCAACTTGACCATGCAACAAACGTGAATCTATTCTTGCCAAAACATACTTAATATGACCATCACCTAAAACAGTGCCTTCAGGAATATCACCTTGAACTTCTGCAGGTTTAGCCTCTTGTTTTACAGTTGATTTAGGCGCTAATGATTCGGGCTTGGTTTTAATCCCATCTTTAGCAGGATCAACAATTGCCGTAGCAATTTCCTTGGCAGATTCAACACTAAAGCGCTGAGTTAAAGCTTCAATTACCATAGGCAAATTAAGCCCTGTTACTATAGCCCAATTACCACCGTGTTCTTCTAACAATTTGTTTGCTTGATTAAAGGGAGTACCTCCCCATAAATCAATTAAAAACAAAACTTCATCCTGATTATCAAAAGATGCGATTACATCTTCCATTTTCTTACGAACATCATCAGGACCCTCATCAGGCTTAAGAATTGCTGAGCCAAAATTAGTTTGTTTACCAAAAATCATTTCGGCAGACTGAGAAATTCCCTCAGCAAAGGCGCCATGACTAGCTAGAACTATTCCAACCATCATGTATCCTCCTTTCAAAAATTGAATACCCTTACATTTTACACTATTTACATATTTAAGTTAACTGTTATCGGTAACAAAAAGAAAAAAGAGGACAAAAAAAGGACAGGCCATAGGGTCTGTCC
>NZ_AYYU01000040.1 GCF_001436455.1 Lactobacillus jensenii DSM 20557 | reverse complement strand
AATAGTTTCACCAGGTACTAATTCATAGCCAGCAGGGATAGTGGTGTTAACAGTCTTGATGTCGCCAACTTTACCAGTAATTACTTGGTCATCGCTGTCACTACTGAACTTAACTGGATTACCATTTTCGTCCACATACTTGATAGTTTGTTGACCTGGATTTGCTTCGTAAGTGACGTTGACGTCATCGCCATTTTGAGGCACGCCGTTGGCAATCTTAACTTCAGCAGTTGGTACAGTTGAAGTTTCTTTACCATCAACATAAGTAGTGTGTCCATCAACTTGACCTGCATCATAGTCAGGGAAGCTTGCCTTTGACCAGTCGCCAGGTGTCGTCTTACCAGTAACTAAATCAGTGGTGTTAGTTCTGTGAACAGTTGCAGTTTGAACGACTTCGATGGTCTTACCGTTTTCACCAGGGATGTTGATTTTACGAGTAACAGTCTTATCTTCTGGGGTTTCACTAGTCTTATGAGTGAAGTAAAGGCTAATTGTCTGAGTATCAGCGGTGTACTTTTCAGGAGTTGCAGTAGCTGAATTTTCAACATATTGGTAGCCAAGCTTATCAAGTAAGTTCTTGATTTTAGCTTCACGATCACTAGCATCAGTTGCTGAAACTGCAGAATCAACCTTACCAGCTAATTCAGTGTTAGTTGCAAGGCTATCTAAGTCAATTGCAACATCCTTACCAGTTGCTTGATCGTAAGCTTTGAAGATAACTTTACCGTCGTTTGGAGTGTAGTAAATGTTAACTACTTGCTTGCCATAAGTTTGATCAACAGTGACAGCTGGAACACTAGTTGTTGCAGTGTAGCCAGGAATTTCTGGTGCAGTGTAAGCAGTAAAGTTCTTGTTACTGCCGTCAGCTAATTGCCAGTTACTAAAAGTAATCTTATTGGTTGCCTTATCATAGGTAGCAGTCCGAGTAAAGGTTGCAGTTTGGTTAACAGTCTTAGTGATAGTTTGACCAGTAGTGTCGTAAACATTAATGGTTCTTGAAACATCTTGCTTAAAGTCATTAGCAGTTAAGCCTTGAGGTAAGTCTGGTGTCTTATCAGTTAAAGTTACGACATCGTGTTCTAATGTGATGTCTTTATCAGCAACTGGGTCACCGTTAAAGGTGATTGAAGATGGGATTGATTCACCTTCTTTTAACTTGTAGCCAGCAGGTAATGTTTGATCAACATTAGAAGTAGAACCAGTTACACCAGTGATAGTTTGCGTACGTAAAACAGTACCGTCAGCGTCTTTGAAGACAACGTGAGTGGTGTATGTTTGGTTAGTATAAGTAATAGTGTATTCCTTATCACCAGTTGCAGCAGTTGGAGTTTCTGCATCTAAACTAGTAATTGTTGGAACATAACCCTTAATATTCGGCGTGGTAAAGGCAGACCATGATTTTTGAGGTGAGTCACTTGCGATTTGCCAATCGGTGTAGACAACTTTACCAGTCACTTCATTAACGGTTGCATCACGGTAGAACTTAACGGTTTCACTTGTGGTAGAAGTTTTACCATCTGGGTTAATTACGTTAATAGTTCTTGTAACGCTTCTATTCAAGTCTTCTTCACTTACGCCTTGTGGGTAAGTGAAGTTCTTTTCGATGATATCACCTGCATTCTTAGGTGCATCATGTTTTACCTTAACAATCTTAGCTTGAATGTTGAAGACAATTGGAGTCTTAGGTTGACCTGGTTGATCATTAGTTAAAGTTACTTCTTTTGAAGTGTCTTGACCTGGAACTAATTCATAACCGTCTGGAATTTTATCTGCAGTAACAGTTACTTTGTCACCAACTTTACCACCAATGTTTTCACTCTTAATGATATTTCCGTCAGCATCTTTGTAGTTAACAACGGTGTAGGCAGGAACATTTCTGTAGTAAACGTCAATTGCGTCATATGTCGGCACAGTAGCGGAATCCTTGAAACTAGTTCCATCAATTGATGATTGGTCGACACGCGTACCGCTATTATCAACTTGGCTGATATAACCCTCAAGCTGAGGAATTTGGTATTGGGTTAAACCACCGCTCCATTTACCTTCAGTTAAAACTTTACCGGTAACTAAGTCTTCAGTGTTAGTTCTAGTAGCCGTCCCAGTTTGATATTCTTGTTTAATCGTTGTCCCATCTGGCTGGTGAAGGTTAATTAATCGACTTACTGGCTTAGTTTCAACCACATTACCTTGCTTGTGTTTAAAGTGAATAACCAGCTCTTGATCGGTTGACATATCGTCATCAAAGTTTTTGATTAGATCATCATTTGATACGTATTCGTAGTTTTGAGCTTCAAGAACACGGCGAATTGCATCGATGTCGGATTGTTCTTGCTTAAGATCAACTGCTGCACTACTGTTACCAGTCATCTGGGTTGCAATTGTACTTCCAATCTTACCGGTAATATCAGCACCACTGGCATCATCATCAACAGCCTTAAATTTTAGCTTTTGGCCGTCAGCAATATAGGCGATATTGACTACCTTAGATAATGAAGCTAATCCCTCAGGCGTCGATAGTGTTTGAGTAGCAATATTAACAGAATCAGCAGGAATTGAAGTAGCCGGAGTGTACACCCCATCCACAACAAGATAAGACTTATATCCTGGAATTTGAGGAATTTCCTTTTCATCTGAACCAACAGTAGATAAGATATCACCACTTGAATCAATGACTGGGTTAGTTGTAGCTACACTATACTGACCAGTAACTAAGTCCAAAACCCAATTTACATTGAAGTCTACTTCCGTTGAAAGCTGCCGATTAAGTATATTTTTTCCGTCTTTAGTGACAAAAACTCTCCGCAAGTAGCTGTTTGTCAAATACGACGTATAAAAAGGTGAACTAGTCCGCTCTTCAGCTGCCCCATCAAGCCCCGGAATTGTAGTTCCGTTTGGATCGTATTCGCCCTTAGTAATTCTAATTGCAGTCCCTGATAGAATATCATTCTCTAAATTTGTGGGAATTTTAATTGTTCTATGCTGCAAGTTAATGTCATATACCCGGTAAGTCCCATTAACGTCCTTTATACCTAGAGTATAAGACGTATTAATTACACCCATTCCAGAATAGTGAACAAAATCAATCCCGGAAGAGATTCCAGGAATTGTTGTTACTGAATCAGCATCAACTGAATAAACAGCAGTTTTTAAAAGACGTGCTTTATCCGGGCTAGAAGCGACTTCGCCATTTAACCCATTATCAAAAATCTGGACAACGTAGTTAAATTTAGTCGGATCAAGGGCTTGACCGTTAATTGTATCACCAAGGTTCACTTTCCCGGCTTGCCCATCTTTAGAAACTTTAATTTCTTTTCCAGTTGAATTAGTTGTTAGTTTGCTATCCTCAAGTAAAGAACGCTTATTTCTAGTTAAGGTAGTTGCGCCTATTTGACTTGTATTTAACGTAGTAGTTGCGTTGTCTGATTTAACTTGGGCAGAAGCACTAGTTCCTTCATTAGACTTAGTAGTCGCTAGTGTGTCTTTACTAGAAGCATTTTGACTGTTACTTGCTTGAGTTGACTGCTTCTCAGTAGTTGGTGCTACTTTAGCACTAGTTGTATAACAGTCTCTTGTTCTGAATTGGTAACAGAATCTCCATCGTTTTTGGTTTCTTGCTCAGACGTTACTTGCTTATTAACGTCAGTAACTTTAGTTTGGTCCGTTGAAACAGTTGCAGCTTTTGAAATTGAAGCTGATGCACCAAAATAAAGACTAGTAGAAAGCAAGACACTGGTTAACCCTACGGAAAACTTTCTAAAACCAAAGTGTTGCACTCTGTTAGCCGATTCTTCCATCTTGTGTTTAAAATTATTCTTTGAAACTCCCATGATAACCTCCCACGAGCACAAAGCTCGTTATCATCAATTTTTCTAGTCGAATCCAGCAAAATATATAGCGTTTGTATATCTATATTGATATACAAACACTTATAGTTTAATTATAGCATTAATAACAACAACTTTATATTAATAGGCTCATTGATAAAGGGATTCAATAGATATAAAATAACTAGTTTAACAAATACTCAATAATCTTTCTCATAATACAACCCCAGAGATTGATCATTAACTATATACAACAATATAAAAATAGGTAAACTATATTAAAACAATAAATATCGAATAACTTTATCATATTTCGCCCTAAAAATATAAATTTAAATATTATGCACAAAAAAGATTATAGACCTACATCTAAAATCTTTTCAACATTTTAACTAAAAAACAAATTAATCCTTATAGTAATAAAGATAAGGTTTTTACCATATAAAAAAAGGTATTAAACGCTTAACGTTTAATACCTTTTATAATTTTAGTGACGCTTTTTCTTCTTAGTTGCAAGAAGTGCCATCAAGCTGGATACAGTTACGGCAGCTAAACCGGCAGCAGTTTCTACTTCATTATTATTACCTGTTTGTGGTAAACGATTTGTATTTCTCAATTTTGCAGCTTGATAACGATTTGAAGATGATTTTGAATAACTCTTTTCATTAATTGGGGTTGTATTATGAGTTAATTTTGAAGAATTATTGTTATTTTTCTTCTTATCAGCGTCTTTTATATAAGTGATAGTGATAGTTTCATCCTTATCATCAGCAGTTGGTGTCTTACTATCAACTTTAGCTTGACTTGGTGTGTAGCCATCAACAGTTGGTGTGGTAAAGCTACTCCACTTGTCAGTTGTTGCCCAGTTAGACTTAGTAGATTCACCTGTTACATTGTCCGTAGTTACAGTTCTGGTATAAGTTACTGTTTGCTTGGTTTCTGTAATCTTGCCATCTGGAGTAACAACCTTAATAGTTCTGGTGATTGTCTTACTTTGAGTTGAAGATGAGTAAGTGTGATCGACAGTAATCTTAATTACTTGAGGGTGGTCATCAGTCTTTGAATCCTGATTTTGACTGTGGTCAAAACTAGTTGGAATATCAATCTTATCTGG
>NZ_AYYU01000004.1 GCF_001436455.1 Lactobacillus jensenii DSM 20557 | reverse complement strand
CATCCTTACACAAACTATTTTACGGTCTCAAGTTATCAAAATCGTTGTCAAAATATGTCATAAAGTTTCAACCCCTTGTGTATCAATATATTAGATTAATTATTAGCACTCTCACTCATCGAGTGCTAATCTTTAATCATCTTTAGTATAGCATCTTTTCCACAAGGTGCAAGATAAACGCTTAACTTTTTCCACATTTTTTTGGCTCTTGTGAATAAATAAAAAAGATGGCTATTTAGCCATCTTTTTATCTTCACAAACTATCTGCTTTTTCTAATCATTCTCCGATTCTGATTATCCTTTTGGAGGACGTATTGCTTAATCAGTTCAACTACTTGCTTATTTTGTGGCAAACTTGAATGCTGTGCGTCAAGTCCTGTAACTGTCATAGCCGTAAAATGAGCAACTTGTTTTTGGAAGACATATTTCGCCGCTTCCACACTATTTTCAGGAACTAAACCATCTGACTCATAATTTTCTCCACCAGAAATTGAATAAACCGTTAAGCTCTTAGGAATTTTAGACTTATATTTAATAAAGTCTGTTAACATTTGCGTTTTATTTTTTATATTACTTTCGCTAAAATTATACGGACTACCTAGGGTCATCAAAACTTTAATATTTATAATACTTGAATACTCACTATAGTAATGCTCTAACCAATAAGTCCAAATAAGGCCTCCATTGGAATGTCCAAATGCCTTAAAATTATTAAACTTGTATTGCTTTGATAAGGCGTTAAAGGCTATATTCAGCCATTTAGCTTGCTTTTTGATATTACTATAGCCATCATGATTATTTTTAAATCCCACTACAATAATTGGCTCCTGATCTTGTTTGCTGATGGAGCCAGAATATGTCAAGCTTCCATCCGTACCAACATTTACTTTTAACAAACTATGCTTACGATCGGTTTTTTGATTTAGTAATTTAACTAATTGATTAAAACGTTCCGTTGTTGCACTAGAGCCGGGCACCATAATTACTGGAGACACTTGAGAATTATGCCGCTGAGCTCGAATTTTATTAGCTGAATTCACCCAAATTATCGTTGGAATAGCTGTTGCTATTACCACTATTAGAGCAGACAATATCCAGCAATAATCTTTATTTAGTCGCATTTTTTGCATAAGTCTTTTCATTATTACCTAGCTCCTCTTTGATAATCTTTTTCCGTCCCTTAAAGCTGATTACCCGGCTATCTTGCAAAGCATCAATTTCGGCAATTCGCTTTTGCACATTCATATTTATTTTATAAAACGGCATGATGATATAAACATCCAAAATCACTAAGATAATTGTCATTAGTAATGCTTGCCATGAACCGTTAGTTCCAATATAGGGAATTAATACTCCTGGCGTTCCAGCTAAGACTGGATAAACGCTAACCGGAATTAAATGTAAGGCAATTGCTAATGAAGAAATTACAATATTAACTAATGGAATAACTAAGACTGGCAAGACTAAGAGTGGATTCAAATAAACTGGAAAGGCAACCCAAAGGCCGTTAAATACCCCAAACAGTGCTGGAAAAATCGAGGCCTTTGCTACTAACTTATTTTGCTTATTACGGTCTAGTAACAAAATCGCAATAATCAAACTAACAGTAAAAGCTGCACCTGACAAAGTTCCATATGATTGCACTAAGTTTGAACCTAAGTATTTAAAGGGCACGTTCCAACTAGAGCCATGAGTCAAAGCATAATTAAAATTAGCAGTTGCTGCACCACCATTTTGACCCGACATTGCTAGTTCCAGTGGTGTACCGATTCCTAGCCAATGCAAAAAAATTGCTAATAAAACTAAAGGAACGTTAATTAACAAGTTATTACTAGTAATAATCTTATCTGCAATTGTAGTAACAAGATCTGAATTAAAAATTTTAACCTGTAAAACATAAATAAAACTCGCTACTACAACCGCCATAAATAAAGAAGCAACAACTGGCTTTACCGCCGCAAAAGCACGATCCTTAATATCAAAAACGTGCTCAATTCTTTTTATAGCATGATCTTGCCCTAAGAAGCGAAATACTTGTCCAACCAAATATCCGATAAAAAGTGTGGTGAACATCCTTTTAATCGACAATAGTTGCAAATCAACGGCGCTAAAGCCATTATTCATACTTAAATTTGGACTTCTAATCAAAAAGACCGCAATAATAGCCGTAATTCCGGCAAGTTTTGAATCTTTGTTATAAATTCTGGCAGTATAAAGGGCCATAAAATAGGCAGCATAAACACCAAAAAGGCCAAAAATAGCGAAAATTACTCCACCACTAATAAAGCGAGCTATTTGGAAAACAATTTGTGGAAATACTTTGCTCAGATTTAAGATGTTAAAAAATAAACTATCACGACTTAACAAGATTTTTGAGAACATTTGAAAAAATGCCCCAATTAAAGCAAAAGGCATAATCATAGCAAATGTTCTTTGAGCTGCTCTGAAAAAGACACGCTCACGCATCCTTAAAAGAAGCTTTACTAGTTTTTGTTCCATTTATATCACTCCTAGATTTTATACACTGTAATTTTATCATTACTAGTGCCATAAGGCAGGTTCAAACGATTGATGTTATAATAAAAAATAAAAGGAGTGGGGCTTTATGACGAAAAAGATAGAATTAGACCCTGAAACTGAACGCTTAGTATCAACTTATTGCGAAAAGATGCACGTAGATTTTAATACTTTGACTAATAAAGCATTGAAATATTATATTGTTAATAAGTTAAGTTCAAAAGAAGTTCGTCAGGCAAAAAGAAAAAATGAAACTGACACTAAACTTATCAATGACTTATTCCAAAGCAACTATAGTCCTTGGATGAATGATTAAACTGCCTTTATTGACAGTTTTTTTTATGGATTTTTAGAAATTGAGGTGAAATTTTGGAGAAACGAATCGATCCTGTTAAATTACAATATTTACTCCTAGGAAGTTTAATCGCAAATACTGGCATTAGCTTTATTTGGCCATTAACTACAATATATTTGACTACTTATCTTCATGAAAGTCTAACAATGGCAGGGATTGTTCTCTTTTTAAACTCTGCTTTTACTTTATTAGGAAATTTATTAGGCGGCTTTTTATTTGATCGTTGGCATCCCTATCAAACAATAGCTAGCGGTGTATTTATTGCTGCAGCTTCTTCGCTTGCCTTAATATTTTGGCATGGTTGGCCTTTTTATGCGATTTTCCTACTAACACTAGGAATTGGAAATGGCATCCTTGTTACTTCACTTAACTCTATCGCTACTTTTATGAAGAGCCATAATCCTAGTTATATTTTTAATTGTCTTTACTTTACTCAAAATTTAGGTTTGGTTTTTGGATCATTAATTGTGGGTTTTGTTTTGCCGTTTGGTATAACTTACCTATTTATTTTAGCTTTTTTAATGTTTACAAGTTTTGAAGTAATTGTAATAACAAAATATCATGGCCTAAACTTAGTCCATGGTCATAATAATCAAACTAAATTAAACAAAGTTGCTAAAAATCATATGAATAAGGCTCAATTTTATCAAATTTTGGCAATATTAAATTGTGTGTTATGTGTTTGGATTGCTTATGAACAATGGAATTCTAACATTTCAACTTATATGCTGAGTATTAATTTATCAGTTCAATCATACTCTTTACTATGGACTTTAAATGCACTTTTAATTGTAATTTTTCAACCATTTTTAACCCACTTTGATGATTTTCTCACAGAACATCTTAAAGGGCGGTTATATTTAGGCTTCACATTATTTGCTGGTGCATTCTTATTATTGCTGTTTGCACGCTCATGGACAATTTTTGCTATATCAATGGCCTTATTAACTACAGGTGAAGTTTTATGTCTACCAGCTGTTTCAACATACGTTAATGACCGTGCTGATGACTCAGAAAAAGGATATTACCAAGGAATAGTCCAATCTGTTACATCAGCTGGTAGAGCCTTTGGCCCTTTAATTGGCGCCTTAATTATTGATAATTCAAGTTATTTAATTTTATTTATCTTTTGTACATTTATCGTTATAATATCTATCATTATATTTATGTTGAGTAATCAGTTAAAACTAACTCATCAAAGACGAAATGAGGTTTCAGATGGAACAAACTAAACAAGATCCTGTAAAAATTCGATTTTTACTTTTAGGATCCCTTATTTACAATATTGGGATTAGCTTTATTTGGCCATTAACCACAATTTATATGCACCAATATCTCCATCAAACTCTTACAGTAGCTGCTATTGTTCTTCTTTTATACTATGGCACTACTTTATTAGGAAATGCTATTGGTGGTGCTATTTTTGATAAAATCACACCATTCAAAACAATTTTACTTGGTGCAATAATAACTAGTTTTTGTGCACTTGCAATGTTTTTAATCCCTTCATGGCCATTTTATCCAATTTTTTTAGTTATTTATGGGATTGGTGACGGAGTTGTTACAACTGCAATTAACTCAATTGCGACTACAATGAAAACCCATGCTTCTTCGTTCTTCTTTAACTTGCTATATATGACACGAAACTTAGGATTAGTAATTGGTTCATTATTAGTTGGTATCATTACTTTTTTAGGTCCCCAAGCTTGGTTTGCATCAGCTTTTACTTTTTTTGTAGTATTTACTGGATTATTATTACTTTTCTTCAGAAAGCTAGATCAGGCTAATCTGGTACAGGCTGCACCAACACCTATCCAACGAAATTTTTCTAGTAAAAAGAACTTTTGGACTATCATTAGTCTTGTTATCTGCATGTTCTTCTGCTGGCTCGCATACGAACAATGGGATTCCAACTTATCAGTTCATATGCTCAACCACGGTATTTCGACAGCTGAATATAGTTTTTGCTGGACATTAAATTCTGCTTTAATCACAATTTCTCAACCTATCTTGACCTATTTCGATAGTTATTTAAGCAAAAAAATCAATGCAAGACTCTATATTGGCTTTACCTTATTTGCAAGTTCATTTCTTATTTTGATTGGTGCTAATAACTATTCGAATTATTTATTAGCAATGTTCATTCTTACTTGTGGTGAAGCATTAGCTTTTCCTGCCGTAAGTGCCTATGTTCACGCTCATGCACCTAAAAACCAAGCTGGCCGTTATCAAGGCTTAGTTTTGGCTGGCACATCCGCTGGTAGGGCTTTAGCAGCTTTATTTGGGGCAATTCTATTAAATCATATGACTATGCCTGTATTATTACTTATTTTGGCAAGTTTAATTATTATTTCTTTAATCAACTTTATTTTATTCAATAGCTTAAAACAAAAGGACGCTTAATGCGTCCTTTTGTTTCATTCAAAATTATATGAAGAAAAAAGCCCAATTCCACCAACATCGGAACCGGGCTCACACAGTGTTTATATACTGCTAAATTGACCACATAATCTCAATTTCGCTACCGAAGAAATAGAGAACAATATCTAGCAGTATATATAGATATTAGCATAGCTAGCTAGCTTTCTCAATGCTTGAGATATAATTTAAAGTATAAATTATTTATATTATTAAATTATTTGTTATACTAAGGTTAATTATTAATATGGAAAGAAGTTTTTGATTATGCGTGTTTTAGTAACTGGAGGAGCTGGATATATCGGCTCTCATACTGTTAATGCTTTACTTGAAGATGGAAATGATGTTGTTGTCTTAGATAATTTATATACTGGGCACAGACAAGCTGTTAATAAAAAAGCTAAGTTTTATCATGGAGATGTATTAGATACTAGCCTTGTAACTAATATTTTAATGGATGAAAAAATTGATGCAGTTATTCACTTTGCAGCATATTTATTAGTAGGTGAATCTGTTCAAGAACCACTTAAATATTACCACAATAATGTTTCTGGTATGATTAGCTTGCTTAAAGCTATGAAGACTGCAGGTGTTAAGAATTTAGTATTTTCTTCAAGTGCTGCAACATATGGCATTCCTAAAGATTTACCTATTAAAGAAACAGCTCCAACTAATCCAATTAACCCATATGGTGAAACAAAACTCATGATGGAAAAGATTATGCGTTGGACCGACAAAGCTGACGGCATTAAATCTATTGCATTACGTTACTTTAATGTAGCTGGAGCTAGCTTAGATGCTTCAATTGGTGAAGATCATGCCCCTGAAACCCACTTGGTTCCAAATATTCTTTTAGCTGCTAAAAATGGTACTGGTAACTTTACTATTTTTGGTAATGATTACAACACTCCTGATGGTACTAATGTACGTGATTATGTTCATGTAGTAGACTTAGCCCAAGCTCATGTTCTTGCATTACATTACGTTGTTAAGAACCAAAAGAGCGATGTATTTAACTTAGGTAGTGCAAATGGATTCTCTAATTTAGAAATTTTGCAAAGTGCTATTAAAGTTACTGGAGAAGATATTCCTTATACAATGGGTCCACGTCGTGGCGGTGACCCAGATTCACTTGTAGCTGACTCTACCAAGGCCAGAACCATTTTAAATTGGCATCCTCAACACGATAATATTGATGATATCATTTCCAGTGCTTGGAAATGGGTTCAAACACATCCAAATGGCTTTTCTGAATAATTATTACAGCTTTAATACTTTATATAAAAAAGGTCTAGGAAAAATCCTAGACCTTTATTTTTGTAGGGCAACCATCAATTGATCCATTACACTACGTAATTCATAAAAGTTACCTCTAACTTTATTTGTTTGTGCAATTATGACAGTTTTTGCATCTTTACTTGTCCTTAGAAAAGTGTAATACCCGTTATCTCCACCATTACTTCCAAAATAAGTATTATGAATATAAAAACCACCACTATAACTAATGTTAGCTGAATTATCCAAATTATATAAAGCTTTTATACTAGATTTTGATAAATAATTTCCAGCCAAAATATATTTAACACATTTGGATAAATCTTTATTATCCATTAATAATGAACCTGCTCCTAGTTCACCATGTATTTCATTTAAATCTAATTTTTGGGTAACAAATTTTCCATTCGAACTAAGTTGTTGCTGTCCCAAAACAAAATCAATCTTCTTTAAAGTCTTATTATTTGCCCAAGAAAAGGCTGTATGTCTCAATTTGAGTTTATTGATAAAACTTTTAGTAATTAATTTTTGATAAGACATATGATATACATCACTTAGAATATTACTCAAAAATACATAATTTAAAGTTGAATATGAAGCTTTACCTAACATTTTTTCATCAAATTTAGTATTTTTTATTGCATATTCTAGATTTTTTTTATCACTAATAAAAGGCTTAGTTCCCAATGCCTTATCTATCGTTAAACCAGATGTCATTTGTAATAAGTTTAAAATTGTCACTTGATTTGCACCTGGCACAGTTGGATAAAATTTGGCTAAGCTATCATTAAGACTTAGCTTTCCTTCTTGAACAGCTTTCATTATAGCTGCCCCAGTAATAAATTTTTGGACAGAGTTAATTAAATAACTAGTGTCAGTCTTATTAGCAGTTGCATAATTTAAATATGTTTTACCATTTTTAATGACTAAAACTGATCCTTCAAATCCAACATTATCAAGAGACTGGCGCACTATTTTTTTTTTGACCCTGTTGAAGGTACTACTGTCTTATTACTTAATTTAACAGTTTTTATACTTTCTACTTTAGTTCTATTTTGCCAATTCCTAGTAAAGAAATAGTTATCAATTCTATAATTTGTATTAGAATATGACTTCTGCATAAATGGCTTAACAGCTTTATCAACAGCAATCCAACCATTCCAACCTAGGTGAATAGTGTCTTGCATAAAGTATTTCTTTCCACCATCTTTAGATAAATCAGTTATATTACTAAACCCTTGGCTAGCAAGTTGGTACTTAATTTTCTTAACTGATTTTTGATACATCTTATTAGATAAGTGGGTGTACTTTGCCCATTTTGCGTTGATTGGAGGAATAATGAATAATACATCTGTATGTTCATGAGCAAATTGCTTAAGCATTAACTCAAAGTCAGAATATTCAACAGACTTAGTATAATCAAAATGTTTTTGACTTCCCTTTAACTTCTTCAATTCTTTTTCATTAAGACGTGTCTTGAAGAATGTATTATCAATCGCAAATTTATTATTAGTTGTGTGCAAGCTACCTTCTGCATCAGAAACCTTAGTCAAACCATTAATCGTATATTTATCTGGTAAAAGTTTTGCCTGAGCTTTAATCTTATTTACACGATCAGGTAATTGGAAAGTACTAAAGAATGTATCCTCATTAACTAACATTCTTCTCCGTGTTTGAAGTACTAGCTTTTGACTCTCTGATAGCGGTTGTCCTGACGCGACAGTCATCAAAGCATACTTAACTGTTTCACTAGACTTGCCACTTGGCATCTGCAAAAGACGGCGAGCAGCATATCTTGTAGCTATCGAATCTTTCGCATCTAATAAAAAGTTGATTGCTTGCA
Source organism: Lactobacillus jensenii DSM 20557 (assembly GCF_001436455.1). Classification (GTDB taxonomy): domain Bacteria; phylum Bacillota; class Bacilli; order Lactobacillales; family Lactobacillaceae; genus Lactobacillus; species Lactobacillus jensenii. The sequence goes on along the minus strand of NZ_AYYU01000004.1, from coordinate 91,183 downwards.
AATTAGAATAGTACAAGCTAAATGCATTTTTATCCTGCCCTTTTTTGGTAAACCATTGTGGTGAAATAATCACAACAGCCTTTTTATTTGTTAATTGCGATTTAATGCCTTGCATTCCATAAAAATGGGCTAAAGACTGACTTCCCTCGCCACCAAGTAAGAATGGAGTATAGTTTCTATTATATTTATACGCCAACACACTAGGGTGCAATGAATCCATTCGTGATAATTCACTGGAGCCAAAAAATGGAACATACTTACCTGCCAAGGCTTCTTGCTTCATTCTTTGCCCTTTGAAAATACGGTCAGATTGCGAAGTAGCTGCTTCAAAAATACTATTTGCACTATAAGTTCTATCCCAAGGGAAGAGCAATACTGCAATTAATAGTAATACCGCACAGATGACAGGGCCAAAGATTTGCCACAGTCTTCTTCTATTACTCATTTTCTAAACTTTCTACCTTTGCCACAATCTTGTTTGGAGTATCCCATTCTTCACGGTTAAATTCTGATACTGGAACTTGAATACCAGTTTCTTCTTGTAAGTTCAAAAGCATTTGAACTGTTGCTAATGAATCAAGCAAACCATTTTCAAAGATATTTTCATCCATTTGGTCACTTAAATCTTCACCAGTTAAATCTTCTAAAACGTTTAAAACAACTTCTTTTGTATCCATAATTAAATCTATCCCTTTCTAGTTACTTCCTAATGGTGCATTGGATGGAACCATAAGGTGTCTAAAAATCCTGAGAAAATCAAGAAACTAAAACAAATAACATTAAATGTAATAAAAATTGCTAATGCCTTAGTATATTTGTTACTTGGCAATTGCTTTTTATGCTTACGCTTAAATCTTAACCAATAATCATTGATAATAATAGCGCACGCATGGAAAATACCGTAAACAACGTAATACCAAGTTACCCCATGCCAAAAGCCCATAATTAAAAAGTTAATTAAATAGGCTACTTGTGAAAGGCGAATTCGATTTTTGAACAACTTTTTCTTCATAGCAAAGAAAGTAAAACGCATGAAGATAAAGTCTCTAAACCAAAATGATAAAGTCATGTGCCATCTATTCCAAAATTCCTTAATATTAGGCGAACTAAACGGCTTGTTAAAGTTCATAGGTGTTCTTATACCCATGAAACGTGAAATTGATACTGCAAATAATGAATAACCTGCAAAATCAAAGAATAAATACATACTATAGCAGTACATATATCCTACTAGAGCCCATGATAAGTGTAGACCACCATTAATTTTTCCATTAATGATAGCTGCTTGTGAAAGCTGAGGTAGCCAATAACTACCAAATAGCCATCCTAAAACAAACTTATACAAAAAGCCTTGGAAAAGATATTTAACAGCTACTGATAAATCATCTAAATACTTTTCTCGACTTGGAGCTTCATTATAATCCTTAACAAATCTTCGATAACGGTCAATTGGTCCAGATGAAATCACTGGGAAAAATAGTAAGAAGCGAGCATACATAATTGGATCCACTTCTTTTATTGTTCCATCACGTAATTCCATAATTACCTGAACTGTCTTAAACGTTAAATAAGAAATACCCAAAAAACCAATTGTAATCGGTTCGTTAGCTGGAATCACCGGTGCAACCTTAACCATAGTTAACGGAATTATGGCTAAAATAACAAATAAACTAAATATTTCTGTTTTTTTGCCACCATTTTTAACATACTTTTGGAAGCCAAAAGTTACTAAAAACTGATAAATGATATATCCTAACAAGGTTACACCTTGTTGCCACTTATCTCCTCCAAAAGTTAATACTAAGAAAACAATTGAAAAAATTGCTTCATAGACTTTAAAACGCCGGCCAAAATACAAACCAATAATTAATGGTAACAGTAAACCTATCAATAAAATAAAATATTGCGGATTACTGTATGGTTGTAAATTTATCAAGCGTTTACCTCCTTAATCACAGCCTTAATGTCAACTTTACCGTTTTGTGAGATTGGCATATCATCACGATAAACAAAACGTTGTGGAATCATGTATGGCATTATATTCTTAGCTAAATCTTCACGAATTAACTTAGTAATTTCAGCTTCTGAATATTTATCTTGAACGCCTTCATTTAATTCAATTTGAGCAATTAACTGTTTTACTTTATGTTCCTTATCATATTTAGGAGCTACAACACCGTAACGTACTAAATTGTTCTTACTTAGATAGAAATTAATTTCTTCAAGTTCAATTCGATAACCATTAAATTTAATTTGGAAATCAATTCTACCTCGATAAAAGAGCATGTCTCCATCAAAGAAACCAGCATCACCAGTACGATAACTGGCCTTCTTGTCATTATTAAAGAAAGCTGCTGCTGTTTTTTCTGGATTATGTAAATATCCCTTTGAAACACTTGGACCTGAAATTATTAATTCACCTTGACCCGGCTTTTCACCTTTACTTTCATCAATGGTAATTTCAGTATCTTCTTTTACTTTACCAATTGGTAAACGATCATACTTACTTAAGATTTCATCATTAATTTCAACTTGTGTTACAGCAACTGTCGCTTCAGTTGGCCCATAAGTGTTAAAAATCTTACTATTAGGAAATTTCTTTCGTAAAGTTTCAGCACATTTATGTGTCAACTCTTCACCACAGAATAAGAAGTGTGTTAAATCATCATGGTGATTACCATTAAAAGTAGGATCTAAAAAACACATTTGAGCAAATGATGGAGTTGAAACCCAAACATTAAATTTCATCTTAGGCAAGGTAGTAAATAATTGGCCTAAGTTTTCTGTAACATCATGTGGCAATATTACTAATTTTCCAGCACTTACTAAAGCAGGATATAAGCTCATTACTGATAAATCAAATGAATATGGTGCTTGCGCTAAAAAGCTAGGATTTTCAGGCAAATTATAATCAGCTAATTCCCAATTAACAAAACTCAATAGGTTTTTATGGCTAATTTGCACACCTTTAGGTTTACCTGTTGTACCTGAAGTGAAAATAATGTAATAGTTTTCCTCATCTTTAACAAACTTATCTTCATCAATTGAAAACTTCCCATTTTCAACTTCATCAGGCTTAAGAACTGCTAAATTCCCCAAATCAACATTTGGCAATTCATCAATTGCTATTACTAATGGTGATTGGGAAACTTCTTGAATCATAGTCAAACGTTCCGCATTAGAATAACTAGCAATTGGAATATAAGCATGTCCCGCCTTTACACATCCCAAAAAGCAAGCAATCATTTCAAAAGTTTGACCACCCCAAATCATAATTGGAGCATTTTCTTCTAGTTTTAAACTATCAATTTTATGAGCCCAATCATCGGAACGTTGCTTCAGCTCACCATAAGTATTTGTCTTACCCAAGTAGTCATAAGCAATTCTTTCAGGCTCATTGATTGCTATTTGATCAATTCTTTTAATAATATTAGTAATCACTGCTAAATCCTCTAACTAAAATTCATTATAAATAAAGTGCACTGAATCAATTCCGCTATATTCGTATAAATAAATCAATGCTAATAAAACTACAAAATAAAAAATAGTTTTCAACATAAAACTAGCTATAGCTTTACCTTTAGATGGCTTCTTTTCTGTTTCTTCTATTTTTTTCATCAGTTCACCCCTAACATTCTGTATGTTATATTACAACAATTTTACAAAGCATAGCAATATCTACAGCCTTCTTTACAAATATTTAGTATCTGTTACTTTTTAGGAAGTTTTTTCATTGCAAAGTAAAGTGGGATTGCTACAATAACCGATACAAAAAAGACTGAAAATATTACCCATCTTCGCATTCGACTCCTATTATAGCAAAGTTCGGTTATATCACTTAGCAAAAGAGACAAAGCAAAAGCAAAGATAATAGCCATCATCCCTAGTAAAAACAACTTAGGTTGATATCCTAATAAATATAATTCCCAGAAAATAGCTATTGGCCCAAAACATAACCAGCCAGCAAGTTTAGTTAAAAAGAGCACTTTTTTCTTAACAGTTTTATCCATTTTTTCTTACTTTCTATAATTATTAAATTCTAGTAACTAGAAAACAAAGCGTTAATATTTAATGATAATGTTCGGTCCATAATCATAATTTGTGAACGAGCATAATTTTTTGAACCCGATTCAAATATGCAAATTAGCTGACCATTTTCAACAGTAATTTGTTCTAAATATGGTGGTAATTCAATTACCCTCTCTGCATTCTTTTCATCAAGTGAATTTAATGCAGATACTGGAAAAATATAGAGCTTGGAGTTTTGACTACCATATGACTGACTTAAAAATATCTTATCTTGATAGAAAGCTATCCCCTGAATTTGCTTATCCATACTTGTTGAGCCTGTTGCTGTTGACCAAGCAGCAGAACCTGTACTTGCTTTAATCTCATCAGTAGTAATTGACCCTTTAAAATTGCCACTTCTAGCAATTGTATATCCCGAAACTGTTCCCTTTTCATACATATTGAAAAAGCCAACAAATAATTGATTATCAAAATAAGTAACTGTTGAAGCCCGCGATATTCCCGGTAAATTCATTTGATTGTTATACTTAATTGGCTTTTTACCTTTATTGCTTTTCAATTCCTCTAATGAAAAAGAAGCTAAAGCAGATTCTCCATTAAGTGAACTAGTTATCCAGATATTTTTAGCAACTGGATCATATGCAACTCCACCTAAATGTGGCTTACCTTTTATTTGTAATGTTTTGATATATTTACCTGTTTGTTTGTTTAGTACCCAGATAACTGAATTATGTTTATGCAAACCATCATAAGCTGTAATTAACATATATTTATCAGCAAAAGTTATCCCTTGTGGCGTCATATTAGTAGCTACATCTATTTTCTTTTTTGAAAAATTATAAGCTTTAGTAGAAACTAATCCTGGAATAGGTATATTTCTTCCTACATATGTTAAAGCGGGTGTATCAAATGAAAGAGTGTAAATCCATGGATATTGTTTGGATAACTTCTTTTCAAATTCTTTTTCCTTATACCAAGCCGCACTAATACTTGTGCCATCTTGAGCCTTTTTTAAAGTTGGCCTTTTAGCTAATAAAGTTTCATAAGTTTTATAATGTTCATATCTTTGATATAAATAATATGCTCCATAAAAAGTTGCCAATAGAAATAGACACAAAAAGCAAACTCGAAAAACTTTTTTGAGCCACTTCCCCACGAATATCACGTCCTCATCATGTATTAGTGTCTATTATACCTGAATATAAGAAAAAAGATTCCCGAATTAAGTTCGAGAATCTTTTTAGGCGTTTAATTCTAGTATTTAGCTTCCCACTTAATTGCCCTAATTGCAGCTTCAGCATCCTTAACACTGTCATCAGCTAGACCTTGCTTAATAGCAGTTTCGCAAACAGCTTTAGCGACTGTTTGAGTAAAGGTATGAATTTGTTTTACTGGTGGTAAAACAGCTGCGCCCGGCTTAGTAGTATCAACTAAACCACCGAGTGAATGAGCTGCAGCAGAAATCATTTCATCACTAACAAGTTTTGCCTTAGCAGCTAAGACACCCAAACCTACACCTGGGTAAATTAAAGCGTTGTTAGCTTGACCAATTTCGTAATTTACACCCTTGTATTCAGTTGCTTGAACTGGAATACCAGTAGCAATTAATGCGCGGCCATCAGTCCACTTAAGTAGGTCATTTGGCATAGCTTCAATCAACTTAGTTGGGTTTGAAATTGGGAAAATAATTGGTCTTTCAGTATTAGCAGCCATTGCTTTGATTGCACCTTCAGTAAAGGCACCTGGAGTAGTTGAAGTACCGATCATCACGCTTGGCTTAACTGCCTTAATGATAGCTTCAAGATCAGTTAATTCTTCACTGTTTTCAAATTCACTACGTTTTCTGACAAATGGCTTTTGTTCTGGAGTTAAACCTTCAGTATCTTCAAATAATAAGCCTTGCTTATCAACTAAGTAGAAGTGCTTTCTAGCTTCTTCATCACTTAAGCCTTGAAGTTTTAATTCCTTAAAGAGTAAGTTAGCAATTCCCATACCGGCAGTTCCGGCACCGAAAGTTAAGAACTTTTGATCAGTCAACTTTTGACCAGAAATTTCAAGTGCACCTAAAACACCAGCTAAGCAGACAATTCCTGTACCTTGAACGTCATCATTGAAGACAGGAATATCATTACGGTACTTATCTAAAATCTTGGTTGCATTGTCACGACCGAAGTCTTCAAAGTGAATGTATACTTCTGGGAAAAGCTTACGTGCGCTCTTAACGAACTTATCAACCATGTCATAGTACTTTTCACCAGTAACACGCTTATGCTTAAGACCTAAGTAAAGTGGATCGTTTAATAAAGTTTCGTTATTAGTACCAACATCAAGTGAAACAGGTAAAACTTGGCTTGGATCAATTCCTGCGGCAGCAGTATAAATCATTAACTTACCAACAGAAATGTTAACTCCGTTAGCACCCCAGTCACCGATACCTAAAATACCTTCTGCATCAGTAACAACGATTAAACGAATGTCACGACCATCAGCGGCATTCTTTAAACTTTCTTCAATTTCATCAGTATCATCGATTGAAAGGAATGCTGCTTCTTGTGGTAACATAAAGATTTCACTGTATTGTTCAATAGCAGGTGCAATTACTGGATCATAGACAATAGGAAGTAATTCTTCGATATGGTGACTCAATACGTAGTAAAATAAAGTACGGTTAGTATTAAATACTTCCATTAAAAACTTACGCTTTTGCATACCATCTGGTCTAATCTTATATTGGTCGTAGACTCTCTTGGCTTGTTGTTCAATAGTTTGAACATCACTAGGCAAGGTACCAATTAGGCCTAATTTTTTACGTTCTTCTTTAGTAAAAGCTGTTCCTTTGTTTTTAAATGGGTTGTGAATAATATCAATAGCTTTCATAAAACTCCACCTTTCTGACAATTTAGTCATATTTATCGCGTTTACAAGATGAGTTTATTATCCCCGATAATTTATTGTCAAAGACTATTCTTACCATAAATTTTATTTATATGAGGTACAAAATGAACTTACAAGACTTAAAATACTTTCATGAATTAGTAACGCAAAAAAGCTTTACTCGAACCGCTGAACGCTTTAACGTGAGTCAGCCAACTATCACTGCTGCAATTAAACGTCTAGAAGCACAATTTGGTAGCCATTTATTAATTCGGGACCAATCCCATAAAAAAATTATTATCACTAAAGCTGGTATGCAACTAGAACAACATGCTCAAGCCGTTATCAAAGAGATGGCAGTTGCCGAAACTGAACTAAAGCAGAATGCTGAAGAAGATATTTTATTTGGTTTACCACCTATTATAGGGGATCATTTCTTCCCACCTTTTGCAGGCAAACTATTAAAAGAAGATATTCTAAATCATTTAAATGTACTAGAATTCGGCTCAAATGAACTACTAAAAATGCTCTTAGCTGGTAAGATTAATCTAGCTTTGTTAGGCCTAGTTAACATTCATAGAAGTACCGATGTTAAACTAAACGTTTTAGCCAAATATCCTTTTAAAGTGATTGTTTCTAAAGATCACCCCTGGGCTAAGAAAAAAGGTGTTTACTTCAATGAATTAGCTGGCCATAATTTCATTAACTTAACAGAAGACTTCGTTCAAAATCGCGCTCTTCGCTATTTGCAAGAGCAAAATAAGGTTACATTAAAAACAATTTATCGCTCTCCTGATGTTGCAATTATTAAATCTTTAGTTGCCCAAAACCTAGGAATTTCAGTTTTAACTTCACTTGCAATTGATAATACTCGAGACTTAGTAGCTCTGCCTCTACTTGATGACAACACCCCTAACTTTAATGTCGTTATTGCAACTAGAAACAACTATCTTCTCAGCAAAAAAGAAGAACAATTATGGAACATTTTAGCCCTATCATAAAATAAAAATATTTTCTTTACATTTATTGATATATTTCATCAAAGTTTTTTCACAATTTGCTTCTATTATATGAACCATAGCAAACAGGAAATAATTCTTATTGCTATATTCCAACTTTTTCATTCTCCTCCAAAATATGAAAATCAACTTTAATCTATTCTATCCCCCAAAAAATAGATTACACATATTCCCCAAGGTATTGCTAATTAGCAATACCTTTTATTGTGAAGTAAACTATAAAATCATATTTTGGATATAAATAATTTACATTTTTTCAAATTTTAAATCACATTTTATTCACAAATATGCTCTAATATATAAACCATAGCAAGAGGAAGTAATCCTCCAAGCTATAACACCCCCAACTTTTTCATTCATTCTCCTCCAAAGTAATGAAAATCAACTTTAATCTATTTCCCTAAATAGATATTTCATATAATATATTCCTCAATGTCCCCGTCTATTAAGACGGGGTTTCTTTGTCTATCACGAACAAATGAGTTTAAAGATTATAAAGCTTTTCTTTAGCTTTTCTTAAATGTTTTGGCAAAATTTGTTCACAATTAATCTATATTATATAAACCATAGCAAGCAGGTAGACTTGCTATACTCCCACTTTTTATTTCATTCATTCTTACTCCTCCAAAGTAGATTGAAACCCTATAAGGTCCGCCTTCCCAGCGGACCTTTTTTATTGTCTTTAATATTTAATTTCAATACTTGGTACTATTAATTATAATGTTTTTCATCTATTATGTAAGAAAACGCTTTAAATTATTATAGAGGAGTTACTTATGTTCTCACCAACAATTCAACATTTAGTCGAGCAAAAATCTGGGGCTTTTTTAATTCCTGCTTCAAAAATAGCTTTTGTTCAGGAAGATGCACCTTTATATCATGCATTTTTAATTCTCACTAAAGTTAAATATGCAAAAATTCCTGTTTTAAACCATAAGCAACAAGTAGTAGGGCTACTTTCTTTATCTATGATTACTGAACAAATGTTAACCGAGTCAGATATTTCAATTGATCCATTATCTAATATGAAAGTTAGCGAAGTTATGCAAACAAAATTTACAACAATCAATTTTGTTAATACAACCATGGAAGCTCAGTTGCACTTGCTAATTGATAATCCCTTTATTCCAGTGGTGAATGATTCCGGAGTTTTTCAAGGACTTTTAACTAGAAGAGAATGGATAAAAGCCTTTAATTATATAAGCCATGAAATAGAGAAAAAATATGATATTACCAAAAAGTAGTCTATCTCGACTGCTTTTTATTTTATAATGATTATAATTTGAAATTTATAATCATTATAGTTTACATGTTAATGATTTGGTGTTACATTTTAAACAAGATATGATTGCAAGCAAAATTGGGGGTTTATTCATGAAACATCAATGGAAATTAATCGTTGCTCTAATTCTTGGAGTTGTAGGTGCAATTTTAGACTTTGCACTTCATATGCCTCATCTTACAGCCATTATTATTGATATTGCAGCATTATTAATGGCACTATCTATGCTTAGAGAAATGGTCATGGACTTAAAAGCTGGTCATTGGGGCGTTGATATATTAGCAATTATCGCCGTTATAAGTACGGTTGCTGTCAATGAATTTTGGGCTGCTTGGATGATTTTAGTCATGTTAACAGGTGGGGAATCCCTTGAAGATTATGCGACTAGTCAAGCTGATAAGGAATTGCGTAGTCTGCTTTCCAACAATCCACGCCTAGCTAGTAAATTAGTTGATGGAGTTGTTACTGAAGTTAAAGTTGATGATTTAAAAATTGGCGATCAAGTTTTAGTAAAGCCAGGTAGTCAAGTCCCTGTTGATGGTATAATCCTTACTGGTGATTCTAGTTTTGATGAATCATCTTTAACAGGTGAATCAGTTCCAGTTGAAAAAAATGTCGGTGACACTATAATGTCTGGTTCAATCAATGGCGATGCTGCTATAACAATGCAAGTTACTAAATTGGCTAAAGATTCCGAATACCAAACAATCGTCGCTTTAGTGCAGTCATCTGAAGCGGCCCCTGCTAAATTTGTTAAAATGGCGGACCGTTATGCTGTTCCTTTTACCATTATTTCTTTAATTATTGGTATTTCAGCTTGGATTAGTTCAGGCGATCCAACTCGCTTCGCTCAAGTAATGGTTGTCGCTTCACCTTGTCCTTTATTAATCGCTGCTCCTGTAGCATTAGTATCTGGCATGAGTTCTATGTCCAAAAACCACATCATAATAAAAAGTGGGACTGTTCTTGAAAAGCTTTCACGTGCTAAGACTTTTGCCTTTGATAAAACTGGAACTTTGACAAGAAATCAATTAGTTATCGACCGCATTGTTCCTGAAACAGGTATTGATAAAGATGAATTACAAATTTTAGCAGCAAGTGTTGAACAAGCTTCTAGTCATATCATTGCTACAAGTTTAGTTAAAGCTACACCAAAAGCAAAATTGCATTCTGTAACAGATTTAGAAGAAGTTACAGGCCAAGGTGTCCGTGGAAAAGTAGCGGGTAAAGTTGTCTGTGTAGGTAAGTTATCCTTTGTAGCTCCTGATAAAAAGTTAGAAAATATCAATTCAACTGCGATTTATATTTCTATAGATAATAAGTTTGCTGGATATATTACATTTGCAGACCAAATCAGACCTGAAACTCCTGACACAATTTCTTCTTTAAGAACCCAAGGTGCTCAACATATTATGATGTTGACGGGTGATAATTCTAAAGTTGCTCAAAAAGTAGCCGCAATTGCAGGCGTTGATGACGTCCGCTCTTCACTTTTACCAGCTGAAAAAATTGCTGCTGTAAAAGGTATTAAAGCTGAAAATAGACCTGTTGTTATGACTGGCGATGGGGTAAACGACGCACCTAGTCTAATGGCTGCAGATGGCGGTATTGCTATGGGAGCTAAAGGAGCAACCGCTGCTAGTGAGAGTGCCGACGCAGTAATTATGGTTAATGATTTATCAAAAGTTAGTGATGCTGTAGCGATTGCAAAACATACTATGAAAGTAGCTAACATTGATGTTTTAACTGCAATTAGTATTGTTATCTTAATTGAAATTGTCGCATTTACAGGTATTATTCCAGCAATGGCGGGGGCTATTTTACAAGAAGTTGTCGATTTAATTACTATTTGTCTGGCTCTTTTAGCAAAAACCACCCCTAAAATTATGCGTAATAAAAAGACCACTAATTTGCAAAAAAAGACAGAACTGCGTAAAATATTTAGCTAGTTAAATAGATTTTAGTGGTTGGAGTTTAAAAGCTTTCAAGATTTGCTTCTTTGGGTCAAGAAGCCCCTTGAAAGCTTTTTTCTTTACCATAGAAAGGTTAATATATGCATTTTATTGGTGAATTAATTTTAATCCTATTAATTACGACCTTGTTAGGCCAGCTGTTTACTCGGCTTAATTTACCAGCAGTCATCGGACAATTATTGTCAGGTATCTTATTAGGACCCGCAATTTTAGGATTAATTAAAACAAATAATACAATTACTTTGTTTTCTGAATTAGGTGTTATATTTTTAATGTTTTTAGCTGGATTAGAGAGTGACTTAGAGTTATTAAAAAAATATTTTAAACTTAGTTTTTCTGTTGCTTTTATTGGTGTTATCTTACCAGTTATCTTCATGACAATTGCCAGTCAATTATTTGGTATGAAATTTTTAGAAGCCTTGTTTATCGGAATAGTATTTGCAGCAACCAGTGTTTCTATTTCAGTTGAAGTATTGCATGATGCTAATCAACTCCATACTAAGGCTGGTACCGCTATTTTAGGAGCAGCTGTTGTTGATGATATTTTGGCAGTTGTCGTTTTAAGCTTATTTACTTCTTTCTCACATGAAGGTGGTAGTAACGGCTTAACCAGTAACTTAGCTTTAAATTTAGTAATTGAAGCAATTTATTTCGTAATTGTATGGATGATTTTTAAATTTATTGCTCCATATTTCATGAAATATGCTGAACAAATCGAAGTTAATTATTCCGTAGTCATTGCCTCACTAATCCTAGCTCTTGGATTAGCTTGGGTGGCCGATTTTACTGGTCTAAGCGCAGTAGTAGGAGCCTTTTTTGGTGGTTTAGCAATCAGACAAACTCCACAACATAAAGAAGTCAGTTCCGCAGTTAGTGCGATTGGATATTCTGTATTCATTCCTGTATTTTTTGCGGATATTGGACTTTCAATGACTTTTTCAAGTTTTACACAAGATTTAATCTTTATTATAGTAATGACTGTTTTAGCACTATTATCTAAGTTTTGGGCTGGAAAATATACCTGCGAATTATTCGGATTTAACAAAATTGATGCCAATATAGTAGGCGCAGGTATGATTTCACGCGGGGAAGTAGCATTAATTGTGGCTCAAATTGGTATTGCCCATAAACTTTTCCCTGAAGATATCTATTCTAGTTTAATCTTAGTAATAATCGTCACTACAATCTTGTCACCGTTCATTTTGAATCATTATCTAAAACAAAAAGCAACTGTTTAGTTGCTTTTTTCATACACTTTTATTCATTTTCTGCTATCTTAATCTTAATAAGATATATAGGAGGAAAAATATATGTCTATCGTAGATCATTTAGTAGACAAGCTTAATAATAACCCCGCCTTCGTTTTTACTTCCGTTATTTTAGTTATTATATCTACTCTTTTTCTTTATTTATGGATTAAAGAACCCCGGAGATTAATTACTGGCAATATTTTTGCATTAGTTGTCTTAATTTGGGGCTTTTGGTTAAGTATTTTAATTTTTAAACTAACTCCTCCAGTTATTCGCTATCTTTGGTCAGTAGCATTTGTAGTTGGTATTTTATTAATCTTATTACTATCATCATTTGCTTGGCTATTTTTACTATGGAACGCTTATTTTATCTGGAAATACGAAAGCCACACTCTGCCCAATATGTTAACCCTGCTTATGGGATTTGCCTTGATAGGATTATGGCTTTATCAAAAATTTACTCACTGGCTTCATCTTCCACCCTATTTAGCTCCTATCTTGGGTCTAGCTCCTACAATTGCAACCTATCTAATTATTGTAATGTTAAGTTTCATCATAAATGTTTTTCTTTATCAGTTTTATCCAAAAAAGTATTGTGAAAATTATTTAATCGTACTGGGCGCTGGGTTAATTAACGGGACAAAAGTTTCAACTCTGTTAGCAAATAGAATTAACGCAAGTATTAATTATGCTAAAAAAGTTAAAAAGAAAACCGGAAACTGGCCAAAAATAATAATGTCTGGTGGACAAGGTCCTGATGAAGAATTGTCAGAAGCTGCTGCAATGGCTGAATATGCAATTAAAGCAGGAATTCCCCGGGAAATAATAATTTTAGAAAACCAATCCACAACAACCTTAGAAAACATGACCTTTTCTAAAAAAATAATTGAAAAAGACACTAAAACTAAACCATACACATGCAAATTCTTTAGTAATAATTACCATATTTTTAGAGCTGCCATATTGGCAAAAAAAGCCAATTTAAGTGCTAATGGTGTTGGTGCTCCAACCCGCTTATATTACTTGCCTAATGCATTACTGCGTGAGTTTGCTGCTATCTTTGTTTTAAATAAAAAGAGACACATAATCGTTATTAGTTTATTAACTTTGATTAGTGTTATAAGTTTAGTAATCCAATTGATTTTTCACTAATGTTCGTATTTTAAAGGTATAAAGTCTATTATTTGAATAAAAAATAAAAATAGTTCGTTTTTCTTGTTGACGAACTATTTTTTTCTTGGTAAAACTAATACATAAGCTCAAAAAACATTTGAGTGAAGTTGGAGGTAAATATGAAGTTTAAGAAGATTGTTGTTGGGGCATTGGCTCTTCTTACAGCTACTGTAGCTACTGCTTGTTCAAGTAATAATAGTTCAAAAACTAGCTCAAGTACTGGTTATACACCTAAGAAAGTACTTAATGTTCAATTTGTACCTAGCTCACAAGCTAGCACTTTAGAAGCTAAGGCTAAGCCACTTGAAAGTTTGCTCAAGAAGGAATTAGGTATCCCTGTTAAAGTTACCGTTTCTACCAGTAATAACGCCTTAGTAGAAGCTATGAGTTCACATCAAGTTGATGTTGGTTTCTTACCACCTGATGCATATGTACTTGCACATAAGCGTAAGATTGCTGATGTTTTATTACAAGCTGAACGTTATGGCTATGATGAACCATCTGGTAAGATGAACAAAACTTTGATGGATAAATATCGCGCTATGGTTGTTGTAAAGAAGGGGTCTAAGATTAAATCTTGGAAAGACCTTAAAGGTAAGAAGATTGCTGTACAAGAATCTTCTTCAACTTCTGGCTATGTATACCCAGTTGCTGAACTTTATAAAAAAGGGTTAAACGTAGTTAAAGACTCAACTTTGACACAAGTTCAAGGTCATGACCAATCCGTTTTAGCAGTATATAACGGTGACGTTGATGCCGCATTTGTTTTTGCTGACGCAAGAAACATCGCTGCCAAAGATACTCCTCAAGTCATGAAAGATGTAGTTCCTATCTACTTTACCAAGTGGATTCCGAACGATACCATTTCAGTTCGTTCTGATATGTCACAAGCTTACCGTACAAAACTTAAAAAGGCTTTCAAGAACTTAATGAAGACTGAAAAAGGTAAGAAGATTATGTCAAGTATTTACTCACACATGGGTTACAAAGACTCAAAAGATTCTAACTTTGACGTAATTCGTGACTACGAAAAAACTATTGAAAAAGTTACTAAGTAGTAATTAAAAATCCGATTCGTATACATAATTTGTCTCTAAAGCTATCGAGAAATCGATAGCTTTTTTGTTATTCCTAAATTCACTTATCGAAGCTTGAGCCTTTGAAATATCGCTACAGTAAATACATTTTATAGTATCTCTCTTAAGATTATTTACCCAGATATTGTGCTTTTCCACTTTTCAACATTTTTATCCACAAGATATTGTGTTATTTTTTGAAAAAATCTATATATCGTGCCTAATCCTTACAGACTCAAAGCTTAGCAAGATTTATCACATTTTATAAACGCTGATATATCAAGGCTTTAGTGGATTTAGCTTGCTTTGACAGCTAATCAAAAGACTGTTAATGTTGATTGACGTTAAGAAAATTATTTGGGGAGAATGTAGATGCAATTGAAAATTAAAAAAGTTTTATCAATAAGTATCCTTCTATCAGCAGTTGGCTTGAGTATGGCAGCTTGTTCAAACAAATCTTCAAGCAGCAACGCTAAAAATGCTGATCACAGTATTGCTTTAGTCACTAACAACACTGGGGTTGATGATCATTCATTTAACCAATCAGCTTGGGAAGGTCTTAAACGTTATGGTAAAGCTCACGACCTACTTAAAGGAAATGGCGGTTACAACTACTTTGAATCTAGTTCAGCTAGTGACCACATTCCAAACATCGAACAAGCTATTAACGCTAAATATAAAACTATTGTTGGGGTTGGCTATGAATTAGGTGACGCTATTAATACCGAATCCAAAAAGCATCCTAAAAATAACTTCATCATGATTGATAATGTTATCAATCGTAAAAATGTTGCTTCTGCCACATTTAAATCTAATGATGCATCATACTTAGCAGGATATGCAGCTGCATACACCACTAAAACAAATGTTGTTGGTTTTGTTGGTGGTGCACACGGGGTAATCCTTAACTTATTTGATGCTGGTTTTGCAAAAGGTGTTGCCGATGCAGCAAAAGAACAAAATAAAAAAATCAAAATTATCAATGCTTATGTTGGAGACTTTTCAAGTGTAGATAAAGCTAAGGCTATCGCTAAAGCTATGTACGCTAATAAAGCAGATGTTATTTATCAAGTAGCGGCTACTGCCGGTGAAGGTGTTTTCCAAGAAGCTAAAGACATCAATACTAAAAAAGCAGCCAATGATAAAGTATGGGTTATCGGTGTTGACTCAGATCAATCAAGTCTTGGTGTATATAAAGATAAAGATGGTAAAAAATCTAACTTCACTCTTACAAGTACAATTAAAGGTATTGGTAAGGCTGTAGAAGACATCGCCAACAAGGCTTATGACGGCGAATTTCCTGGCGGTAAGCACTTTGTTTATGGCTTAAAAGGTAACGGTACTTATGTAGTAAAAGGCAATATGAGTGATTCTGCATGGGCTGCTGTTAACAAAGCTAAACAAAATGTTATTGATGGTAAGGTTAAAGTTCCTACTACACCTTCTAACTAAGTAAACAAATTTAATAAACGAACAATATATAAATAAGGAGATTGGATTTTTAATGAATTTGAAAAAAGTTGTTATTTTTGGTGTTGCTACTCTTTCAGCATTTGCAATGACTGCATGCTCAAACAAAACTGCTACTAATTCTAATGGTAAAAAGAATAAAGGGACTGTTGCATTAATCACTGATGGTAATGGGGTTAATGACCACTCATTTAATGAATCTGCATGGAATGGTTTCCTTGCTTATGGTAAAGAACATAACTTGACTAAGGGTTCAAATGGCTACCAATACTTCCAAACTAGCGGTGCAGCTGAATTTGTTCCTAACTTAGAACAAGCTGCTAAAAACTACGATACAATTTACGGTATTGGCTACCAATTAAAAGATGCAGTTTCTACTGTAGCTAAAAAATATCCTAAAAAGAATTTTGCCATTGTCGATGACGTAATCAAGGGTCAAAAGAACGTTGTTTCTGCAAACTTCTTATCAAATCAAGCCGCATATTTAGCTGGGGTAACTGCCGCATACGAAACTAAAACTAACGTAGTTGGCTTCATTGGTGGTGCACATGGTGATATTGTTGACTTGTTTGATGCTGGTTTTACTAAAGGTGTTAATGACACTGCTAAAAAATTGGGCAAAAAGATTACCATTTTGAACCAATACATTGGTAACTTTAATTCTAGTGATAAAGCTAAATCTATTGCTCAAACCATGTATGCTAAAAAAGCAGATATTGTGATGCACGCTGCTGGTGGTGCAGGCGATGGATTATTTGAAGAAGCTAAAGCTATTAACCAAACTAAAAAAGCTAGTGATAAAGTTTGGGTTATCGGTGTTGACACTGACCAATCTAACTTAGGTAACTACAAGTCAAAAGATGGTAAAAAGTCTAACTTTGTTTTAACTTCTGTTATTACTGGTGTTAATGTTGCCGTTAAAGATATTGCTGACCGTGCATATGAAGGTAAATTCCCTGGTGGTAAGAACTTAGTATATGGTTTGGATACTAACGGTGTTTCAATCACTAAGGGTCAAATTTCAAGCAAGGCTTGGAAAGCTTCAAGAACCGCTAGAACCGCTATTATCAATGGTAAGATTTCAGTTCCTAAGCACCCAAGCAAATAGTTTTATTCCTTACTTTTTAACTTATCTATCTTTCTATACATACTACTTAATAAGAAGGGCTTTTTAGCCCTTTTTATTTTTATATAATTCGGATTATATAAAAAAGATGAATCGTTCCAAATTTAATTGTTCTACGCTCTTGACATATATCAAACAAAGTTGTTATATTATCTCTATATTGTTCGTATATTTGTTTATGGAGGATGTTAACATTGATTAACGCTAAGTTAAAAAAAGTTATGGGAACTGGTTTAGTAATTGCTACAACCGGGTTAGTTTTAACAGCATGTCAAGGCAAAGGGGCAAAGACCTCATCTAGTTCTAAGGCAAATCATTCTATTGCACTAATCACTGACTCCAATGGGGTTGATGATCACTCATTCAACCAAGCTGCATGGAGCGGATTCCAAGCTTATGGTAAAGAACATGGTTTATCTCAAGGCAAAGGTGGATACCAATACTTCCAATCAAGTAGTGCCTCAGATTATGAACCTAACTTTACCCAAGCTGTTAATGCTGGTTACCAAACAATTTACGGTGTTGGTTACATGCTTTCTGATTCTGTTAAAACTGCTGCCGCCAAGTATCCTAAGAAAAACTTTGTAATTATTGATGATGTAATTACTGGTAAGAAGAACGTAGCTAGTGCAACATTCAAATCTAATGATTCTTCATACCTTGCTGGTGTAGCTGCTGCCTACACTACTAAAACCAACACAGTAGGCTTTATTGGTGGTGCTAAGTCTTCTGTAATTGACTTATTTGAAGCCGGTTACATTCAAGGTGTAAAGGATACTGCTAAGAAATTGAGTAAAAATATTACTATTTTGGATCAATATATTGGTGACTTCACTTCAACTGATAAAGCAAAATCCATAGCACAATCAATGTACGCTAAAAAAGCAGATATCGTATATCAAGCTGCCGGTAGTGCTGGCAACGGTGTTTTCCAAGAAGCCAAAGATTTAAACTCAGAAAAAGCAGTTAATGATAAAGTTTGGGTTATCGGTGTGGATATTGACCAAACCTCTCAAGGAAAATACACTGCTAAAGGTGGTCAAAAATCAAACTTTACTTTAACTTCTGTTCTCAAAGGTTTGAATTTTGCTGTTAAAGATATTGCTAATAAAGCATATGATGGTAAATTCCCTGGTGGAAAGCACTTAGTTTACGGACTACAACATGATGGTGTATCACTTACCAAGGGTAATTTAAATTCAAAAACTTGGAAAGCCGTGCAGCAAGCGCGTCAAGACATTATTAATGGAAAGATTAAGGTTGCAACTTCTCCAAGTAAGTAGCACAATATATAGTGTGTCATTTCTAAAACACTTCGTGATGATACGAGGTGTTTTTTTATAAATATCATATAGGGAAGGAAAGCCATGGAAAAAGAGAACACAAACATTATTGAGATGCGCCATATCGTTAAAGACTTTAACGGATTTAAAGCTAACAACGATATCAACCTCACGCTCAGAAAGGGCGAAATCCTGGCGCTTCTAGGTGAAAACGGAGCTGGTAAATCTACATTAATGAGTATTTTATCCGGTCTGCTTAAACCAACCTCTGGAGAAATCTATGTCAGAGGAAAAAAAGTTGTAATTGATGGTCCAAATGCTGCCAAAGAATTAAAAATCGGTATGGTTCACCAACACTTTATGTTGGCTAAGGCCTTTACTGTCTTAGAAAATATCATTTTAGGCCATGAAACAAAAAGAGGAATTAAGCTTGATTTCAAAACTGCTCGTAAGCAAATTATGGCTCTTTCCGAGAAATATGGGCTAGCAATTGATCCTGATGCAAAAATCGCAAATATTACCGTTGCCCAACAACAAAGAGTTGAAATCTTAAAGGTACTATATCGCGGGGCTGATATTTTAATTTTTGATGAACCAACTGCTGTTTTAACTCCTCAAGAAATCACTGAATTCATCAAAATTATGAAAAACCTTCGTAATGAAGGAAAATCAATTATTTTAATCACTCACAAACTTAATGAAATTCGAGAATCAGCTGATCGTGTTACCGTTATTCGTCATGGTAAAAGTATCGGGACAGTTGATGTTGAAGGAGCTACTGATGAAAGCTTAGCTGAAATGATGGTTGGCCGCCACGTTAACTTTAAGTTGCCTAAAAAAGAAGCTAAAGTTGGTAAGACTATTTTGTCAGTTAAAGACTTAATGGTTAACGAAGATCGTGGCACACTAGCTGTTAAGGGATTAACTTTTGACGTCCATGCTGGAGAAATTTTGGGTTTAGCCGGGATTGATGGAAATGGTCAAGACGAGCTAGTAGAAGCTTTAACAGGCTTACGTCACGTTAAATCTGGTCATTTCACTATTAAAGGTAGTGATATGACCAATAAACGCCCACGTAAAATTACTGAATTAGGTGTTTCTCATGTTCCTGCTGACCGTCAAAAATTTGGCTTAATTTTGGAAATGTCTTTAGCTGATAACATTGCTTTACAAACTTACTACCAAAAGCCATATTCAAATCATGGTATCATCAATCATAAAGCTATTACAGAGCATGCTAAAAAGTTAATTAAAAAGTTCGATGTCCGAACAAAAGACGAGAATCTTAAAGCTGGTGAATTATCAGGTGGTAACCAACAAAAAGCAATAATCGCTCGTGAATTGGATCGTAACAGCGACTTAATTATTGTATTCCAGCCTACCCGTGGTCTTGACGTTGGTGCAATTGAATATATTCATAAGCAATTATTAGCGCAACGTGATGCTGGTAAAGCTGTTTTGTTAATTTCATACGAATTAGATGAAATTATGCAATTATCTGATAGAATCATCGTTTTACATAATGGTCAAGAATCTGGTGAAGTATTACCAGAAAAGACTTCTGAAAGAGAATTAGGTTTATTAATGACGGGAGCCCACAAGAAAGAAGGTACCAATTAATGTTTAAGGTTAACGCTGAAACCAAAAAGATTTTAGTGCCCCTTATTTCCATCGTAGCCGGCTTTTTAGTTGGTGCAGTTATTATGCTACTTTGGAGTTACAACCCTATCCTTGCTTACACTTCAATGTTTTCAAGTGCTTTAGGCAATATGAATGGCTTAGGTGAAACAATTAGAGAAGCTACCCCACTTATATTTACTGCAATCGGTTTTTCAATTGCAAGTAGTGCTGGGTTCTTCAACATTGGGTTATCTGGACAAGCACAAGGTGGCTGGTTAGCTGCTATTTGGATTGCCCTTGCTAATCCACACATGCCTAAATACATTCTTTTACCTTATGCAATCATTGTTGGCACCTTAGTTGGTGCTGCTATTGCAGGTATCGCAGGGGTTTTAAGAGCTTATTTTGGAACAAATGAAGTTATCGTAACTATCATGGTTAACTATATCGTTTTATATTCATGCCAATACTTGATGCAAAACGTTATGAATAAAAACTTACGTGTTTCAACTGACGCCACTAAAACAGTATCTAATAATGGTACTTTACGTTTAGATTGGTTAAGTAACATTTTTGGGGGATCAAGAATTAATGCTGGTATCTTCCTAGCTTTAATTGCCCTAGTAGTCTTTTGGTTTATTATGAAAAAGACGGTTACTGGCTTTGAAATTAAAGCAGTTGGTCTTAATCCGTTCGCTTCACGTTATGCAGGAATGAGTGCTAAGAAAAATATCATTATCTCAATGTTATTATCTGGTGCATTTGCTGGTTTAGGTGGCGTAGTTCAAGGCTTAGGAACATATCAAAATTACTTCACTCAAACCACCAGCGTTGATATTGGTTTTGATGGCATGAGCGTTTCATTACTTGGTGGTGGTACTGCTTTAGGTATTTTGCTTGCTGCCCTACTTTTCTCAATCCTTAAAATCGGTGGATTAGGTATGCAAACTTTAGCTGGTATTCCTTATGAAATTGTTTCAATCGTTATTGCCGCTATTATTTTCTTTGTCGCAATTAATTATGTAATTGGGCTTTTATTCGAAAAGAAAAAGAAAAACTACAATCAACCAGAAACTATTGCTAAAATTTCGAATAATAGTGTAGATGGTCCGGCAGTCAAAGTCGGAAAAGGAGGAGAAGTTTAATGAATATCACAACTATGCTAGCTTTGATCGTTTCATCAACCCTAGTTTATTCCGCTCCTCTTATCTTTACCGCTTTAGGTGGAGCATATAGTGAACATAGTGGAATTGTTAACGTTGGTCTTGAAGGGATTATGACAATTGGGGCTTTTTCAAGCATCGTCTTCAACTTAACCTTTGCATCTACCTTTAAGAGTGCCACTCCATGGTTAGGGGTTATCGTGGCCGGTATTTGTGGCTTGATTTTTTCACTACTACATGCTGTAGCAACAGTTAATTGGCGTGCTGACCATATCATTTCTGGTACTGTTCTTAATTTAATGGCACCACCACTTGGGGTATTTTTAATCAAAGCAATGTATGACAAAGGGCAAACAGAAAATATTTCTGCTAACTTCGGTTATTACAATATCCCTGTTCTTTCTAATATCCCTGTTATTGGCGATATTTTCTTCAAGAACACTTCCGCTCCAGCTTGGGTAGCAATTATTCTTTCCATTGTTCTTTGGTGGGTACTTTATAAAACACCATTTGGTTTACGCCTCCGTTCAGCAGGTGAAAATCCACAAGCTGCAGATACAATGGGTGTTAATGTCTATAAAATGCGTTATGCTGGTGTTTTAATCTCTGGTTTACTCGGCGGTATCGGTGGTGGTGTCTTTGCCCAAGCCATTTCTGGTAACTTTAGTGTTTCAACAATTGTTGGTCAAGGATTCATGGCCTTGGCTGCCATGATTTTCGGCAAGTGGGACCCAATTGGTGCAATGCTCAGTTCACTATTCTTTGGCTTTGCACAAAGTTTAAGTATCATTGGTAGTCAATTACCATTCATTTCTCATGTACCATCTGTTTACTTACAAATTGCACCTTACGTAATTACGATTATTGTTTTGGTAGCATTCTTTGGTAAAAGTGTTGCTCCTGCTGCAGATGGTCAAACTTACATCAAGTCTAAATAACAAAAAAGAAGCTTTCGAAAAATCGTAAGCTTCTTTTTTGACTTTTGGACTATACCGGTATACAATGGGCTATACCAAAGAGAGAGGAGTAATTATTTATGAAAATTATTGTAACTAAAGATAAAATTACTGGTGCTGCAAAAGCTTTTGAAATATTTTCCCGGGAAATAAAAGCCGGAGCAAAAGTATTAGGTTTAGCAACAGGTTCATCTCCGATTGAGTTATACCAAAATATGACTAATAGCGACTTAAATTTTTCTAATTTAACTAGTATTAACTTAGATGAATATGTTGGCTTAGATCCCCACAACAATCAAAGTTATCACTACTTCATGAATAAACACCTCTTTAAAGATAAGCCTTTTAGACATTCTTATCTTCCTAACGGATTAGCTACCGATACTGTAGCTGAAGTTAAACACTACGATCAAATAATCAAAGAAAATCCAATTGATATTCAACTTTTAGGAATCGGACGTAATGGACATATTGCCTTTAACGAACCTGGCACTTCCTTTGATAGTACTACCCACGAAGTTGAGTTAACTCAAAGTACAATCGAGGCTAATGCCCGCTTCTTTGATAACATTGATGATGTGCCTAAATCTGCCATCTGTATGGGTATTGCTTCAATTATGTCAGCTAAAAAAATTGTTTTATTAGCTTATGGTGAAAAAAAGCGTTGGGCAATTAAACATATGATTGAAGGACCAATCACTGAAGAAATGCCAGCTTCTATTCTTCAAAAGCACCCCGACGTAACGATTATTTGTGATGAGGCAGCCGCACAAGATTTAGATAAAAAATATCTAAATTAATAAAATTAAATAACAAAAAAGGGCAAGTAGATGAGCCTTTTCTACTTGACCCTTTTTTCTTTGTTATTAAATTAAAAAAAGACTTGTAGCTCCCCATATCTTGAATTACACTATAGAAAGCAAACTATATGTTGTGATATTAAAGAAAGAGCGTGATGACAGTTATTGTATTAAGTGGGCCAATTGGAGCCGGTAAATCCAGTTTAACATCTATTTTAGCGGAGCATTTAGGGAGTAATGCTTTTTATGAAGACGTTTCAAAGAATCCAGTTTTGCCTTTGTATTACAAGGATATGAAACGCTATACTTTTTTGCTTAATACCTACCTGCTCAATAAGCGTTTAGCACAAATTAATGAAGCTTTATCTGAAAACAATCCAAATGTTGTTTTAGATCGGTCAATTTATGAAGATGCCTTGTTTTTTAAAATGAATGCTGACAGTGGTATTGCTGATCCAACTGAATGTGATATTTACGTTGATTTAGTACATAACATGATGGAAGATGTCCCCGGAAATCCTCATAAAAAGCCAGATTTACTTATTTATATTAATGTATCGTTAGATAACATGCTAAGTCGTATTAAGCGTCGTGGTCGTGAATTTGAGCAACTTGAAACAGATCCTAGTTTAAAAGAATACTATGCACGCTTGCGTAATTACTACGGACCTTGGTATGAAAACTACTCAGAATCACCAAAAATGGTAATTGATGGCGATAAATATAATTTTGTCGATAATGAAGATGACCGCAAGGCTGTTTTAGAATTAATCGATAATAAGTTAAAAGAATTGGGTAATTTATAATTTATCTAACAAAGAAGGAACGTGATGACAGTTATTGTATTAAGCGGGCCAATTGGAGCCGGTAAATCCAGTTTAACCTCTATCTTATCTAAATATTTAGGCACTCAACCTTTCTATGAAAGTGTTGATAACAATCCAGTTTTGCCTTTATTCTATAAAGATCCAAAGAAATACGCATTTTTACTACAAATTTTCTTTTTAAATACGCGTTTTCATAGTATTAAAGCCGCATTAACTGACGACAATAATGTTTTGGATCGATCAATTTATGAAGATTCACTATTCTTTCACATGAATGCAGATATTGGTCGTGCAACCAAAGAAGAAGTTGCAACTTATGATGAATTACTAGATTCAATGATGAAAGAACTTGAACACATGCCAAAGAAGCATCCAGACTTATTAGTTCATATTGATGTATCATACGAAACAATGATTAAGCGTATCCAAAAGCGTGGTCGCGAGTTTGAACAACTTGATTATGATCCAACTTTAGAGGATTACTATAAGCGCTTATTAAGTTACTATGAACCTTGGTATGAAAACTATGATTACTCACCAAAAATCAAAATTGATGGTGACAAGTTAGACTTTATGGCAAGTGAAAAGGATCGCCAAGAAGTTTTGGATACAATTGTTGCAAAACTTAAAGAAATGGATAAATTACCTGAAGATTGGACACCTAGTCATAACTAATAGAAAAGCTGATATTATCTTCTGCTTGAGGATATATCAGCTTTTTATTTATTCAGTTTTAGCAACAAATAACTCTTTAATTCGCTTATCAAATGGAATTATATATTTATTTTTAATGTTTTAAAAATATTTTTATTATGATAATATATTTATAACTTAGCCCATCATCTAGCCTTTTATTGGGAGGTGTTTTAATGAGTATTATTAAAATAAGCAATCTATCATTCAGCTATGACAATAGCGATAAAGTTATTTTTTCTAATTTAAATCTTAATTTAGATAGTTCTTGGAAACTAGGCTTAGTTGGTAGAAATGGTCGTGGAAAAACAACATTCCTGAACTTACTGCGAGGCAAACTCAAAGGAAGTGGCGAGATTTCAACTAATCTAACTTTTTCCTACTTCCCTATCCAAATTGCTAATCCAGACAATCTAGTTTTATATGAACTGCAGAATCAAGTTAACTTCGAAGTTTGGCAATTAGAGCGCGAACTAAACTTAATGCAGCTTAATCCCGATTTACTTTGGCAGCCATTTAATACCTTAAGTGGTGGCGAGCAGACGATGGTTTTGTTAGCTTTATCGTTTGTTAGCCAGAATTCTTTTGCCTTAATTGATGAACCAACTAACCACCTAGATGTAGCTAACAGAAGGCAAGTTGCCAACTACCTAAAAAAGCACAAAGAAGGTTATATTATTGTCAGTCACGATCGTGACTTCTTAAATGAAGTCAGCAATCACGTGCTGGCAATTGAGAATAATGAAATTCACTTATATCAAGGTAATTATGCTAGTTATGAAGCAACTAAAGATAAGCGAGACAAATATAATCAAGAAAAAAATCTTAAGCTAAAAAGCGAGATTGCTTCACTCAAAAAGAGCGCTAGACAAATTAAGAGTTTTTCTGAAAAATCGGAGAAAAACAAAAATGCTGCTGCCCATAAAAATGAAATTCACGCTGATATCAATAAGGGTTTTTATGGTCATAAAGCTGCCAAAATAATGAAACGCTCAATCACTATGCAACAACGAGTAAATAAAAAGATAACTGAAAAAGAAGGCCTTTTAACTAATATTGAAAAGGCGCCAGACTTATTAATGAACTTTAGCCCTAATTACCATCAAACTCTCCTAGAACTGCAACACTTAAGTTTAAAAATTGATAATAAACCTTTATTTCAAGACTTAAACTTAATCATTAAAAATCATGGTATTGTTGCCCTAGAAGGGAAAAATGGTTCTGGTAAATCTACCCTACTAAAATTTATTCTGAATAAGTCTAAGGCTGAAGCTAGTGGCAAAATGATACTAGCAAATGGGCTAAAAATTTCCTACTTGCCACAGACTTTTTCAACATATACTGGCACCTTAAAGGAGTTTTCTGAAAAAAAACACATTACATATTCTGATTTGCTGAATAATTTGAAAAAAATGGGCTTTCTGCGAGCTGACTTTACCTTAAAAATTGAAGATATGAGCATGGGCCAGCAAAAAAGAGTCGCGCTGGCAAAATCATTAGTTGAAGACGCTGACTTTTATTTATGGGACGAACCCGCAAATTATCTAGATGTTTTTAATCAAGATCAATTAATTAAGCTGCTAAAGCAAACTAAGCCAGCTATGATTCTAGTTGAGCATGATAAATATTTCATTGAGCAAGTTGCCGATAAAAAGATAAAGTTAACTAGTTAGTTTGCCAAACAAAAATAGCATCCATGTGGATGCTATTTTTTATGCCTTAGTTAACTTCAATTCACGGTCGAATAACTTATGCATTTCAGGAGTTAAATTATGGGCAATAAAGATGACAGTGGCGGGNAATTCACGGTCGAATAACTTATGCATTTCAGGCGTTAAATTATGAGCTATAAAGATGACAGTGGCTGAACTTTGCAATAAATTCTGCAAAATAATTTGCGTATTCTTAGAATCAATGGCACTAGTTCCTTCATCAATTAAGACTAACTTACTTTCATAAACTTGGGTCCGGGCCAAGACTACCTTTTGTCTTTGCCCACCTGATAAGTTATTTTTATCTAAATCAACCTTAGTTTTAATTCCACATATTATCTAATGCTCTTTTCTTCCAAATAACAGCCCCAATACCTACTACAATTAGGATAGTTATTTGTAGAGCAAGAGTTTGATAATCTCCTTTGTAATCACCTTTATAAAGAATTGACGAAGGTAATAAATACCATACTTTTAAAAGACCTGTCAGCATATTAACGAGAGTGTGGGCAGCAAACATAAGGATAATAGTTACTATTGACTTAAAATAAGTGTTAAATAAATATGTTATACAAGCAATCATAGCCATTGCAATAATGGATAGGATAAATTTTTGAATCATAATCTTAGTATCTAAACTATCAATCGTTGATACAGCCATACTCGTTTTAGTTATCAACAAAACATATGAAATATAAGATATCAATAAAAAGAGGACTGCAAATAATAGTATTAGCACCAGTTGAGCAATTAACTTAGAAATAATTATTTTCCAATTATCTTTCACTTTGGTTATTTCATAAATTATTTGTCCGTTTTCTTCTTCTTTTTTATTTGACTCAGATGTTAAATATATAACTACTAATTGTGGCAAAAAAACCGCCCATAAAAACTGCCACATCGACAATCCAAATGAGATACTTGAAAATTCCCCACTTATATGTAAATCTTTTGGATTAATATATATAATTATTGCAAGAACTAGCGGAAGAAAGGCAATGAGAATTGGGAGAATATACATTTTTTTCTTTATTAATTTAAATAGTTCTGAACGTACAAGCATTTTAGTACAACTCCTTTTGATACTCGAAGTTTCTTTTTACTTTTTCTACATTGCCGTGAAGCTTGTTAACCTCATTTATGACTTTTACTAATTCCTCATCATTGTTTACAACCACAATGTTTTTATCTATTATTTTTGCATTAGTAGATTGAGAAAGAGTTCTAGTTTTATCTTCATTCCAATTCTCTGAACTCAAAATTATTTCAATTTTTTTGTCAAATATATCTTTACGTTCAATTAATTGAGCGTCTTTTATCAACAAATAGCGTGTTACTACCGTATCAATTTCTTTTAATTGATGGCTAGAAATTATAAATGCTGTCCCTTCTTCATCAGCTAATCTTTTTATTAATTTATAAAAAATATCTATTCCTTTAGGATCCAAGCCAACAGTTGGTTCATCAAGCAATAATAATTTTCTCTTTTGTAACATAGCTATTGCTAATCTAAGTCTTTATTGCATACCAAATGAAAAAGCTTTAGCTTTTTTAGTGGAATCCGGAGACAGCTCTACTAACCTTAATAGCTTGGCAATTTCTGCTTCTGACATATTTATATTTTCATACATTGCAATCAATTTTAAGTTATCTTTAGCAGATAAATATTCAAATACAGGAATCTCAAGTAAAAAGCCAATTTCTTTTTTAGTTTTGCAGAAGTTAAATAATCTTTTCTCCCACAATATTCAACATATCCTGTATTTAATTTGCTAACACCTAAAATTGATTTAATAAAGGTGGTTTTTCCTGACCCATTCTTGCCAACTAGACCAACGATTTCTCCAGTATTTATTACAACATTGACATTTTGCCATAATATATGAGTATCATATTTTTTACTTGCATCTACCACTTTTAATAATTCTGACATTCCAAACCACTTCCCCTCTTTTCTGTAGGGCATGTAAGCCTTTTCAATTAAATTTTATCATAAAAAAAGCAAATATTTAAGTTTGCCAAACAAAAAGAGCTTTACATATAACACGTAAGGCTCTTTGAGTAGATAGTTTGTTTGAGTTGTTTATTATAATATTTTTCTAATGCTTTGATGCACCAGTTGCGGCATCTTGTGTGCCTTCCATTTGATTTTCTTTAGTTACAGGATATGCTCTGCGAACTGAAGGATCAGTATTTGAAGGTAAGTTGTCAGCAGTATAATTAATTTGGCGAATATCTGCATGCTTAACATCTTCAACAGTCTTGCAACCAGTTAATTGCATCAAAATCTTGAATTCATTGTTGATTTGGTTAATTACACTTTCAACACCCTTCGCACCGCCAAGTGCTAATCCATATAAGAATGGACGACCAATTCCAACTAAGTCAGCACCTAAAGCTAAAGCTTTAAAGACATGAGATCCACGACGAACACCAGAATCAAGGATGATTGGAACTCTACCATTAACTGCAGCTGCAATTTCTGGAAGCATGTCAATTGTTGCAGGAGCAGTATCAATTTCACGCCCACCATGGTTAGAAACGACAATCCCATCGGCTCCTGCTCCAATTGCCATATATGCATCTTCAGCATTCATAACGCCTTTAACAAAAACAGGTAAGCCAGACATTTCTTTAATCTTGGCAACATCTGCTGGCCCTATCTTCTGTGCTGAATTTGCATACATTTGTGCAACGCTCATCCCTTCCCCTTCAGCACCAACATATCTAGTAAAGAAATCTAATGGCACTGGGAAAGTAAAGTTGGTTCTTAAATTGGCTTCACGATATCCTGAAACAAGTGCATCAACCGTTAGCATAATCCCTTTATAACCAGCTGATTTTACTGCATCAAAGACCATCTTGTTGAAGTCCCAATCTTTACTTAAATAAAGTTGGAAAAACTTAGGTGAGTCACCAGTTGCAGTTGCAATATCTTCAACACTTCTGTTAGCATAAGTACTTGAACTAAATAGTGCACCTGCGGCCTTAGCCCCTTGTGCAGTAGCAACTTCTGCATCCTTATGTGCAATCCCGTGACAAGCAATTGGACAAATCATAATTGGTGTCTTTAAATCCATCCCCATAAACTGGGTCTCAGTTGATGGATTATCCATGTTGGTTAGTGAGCGTGGAACGATTTGAAAATGATTAAAGGCTGCCGTATTGTTACGCCAAGTCCACTCATTTTCAGAACCCGAAGCAATATAGTAGTAAGCTGCTTCTGGCATCACTTTTCTTACACTATCTTCTAGTTCATCAACATTTACCATCTTTATCGCTTCATTACGATCACTTTGCGGAAAACCTTTGTAATATACAGTCATTGTATTTGACCCCTTTACTATAAATTAGTAACAGCTTATCTATAATTATAGACTCCATATTAAGCGCTTTCAACAATTTGCAATTGTTATTTAGTGAGCAAAAATAATATTTTTAAATATTATTTTGATAATATTCGTATTTACAACAATAATCAAGAATGATAAAGTTTAATAGTCAGGTTATTTGAGTAAATACCCGAATTTTAATCACTTAGGAGTTAGAAATGAACATAATTAGAAACCACTTCGATTTAGATAAGCTCGGTACTAATATTAAAATTGAATTTTTGGCCGGACTTACAACTTTTGTAAGTATGTCTTATATCCTTTTTGTTAATCCAAATGTTTTAGGTGTCAGTGGAATGGATAAAGGAGCTGTCTTTACAGCTACTGCCTTAGCTAGTGCTTTAGGTTGTTTTATTATGGGACTAGCTTCCAATTATCCTATCGCTACTGCGCCAGCATTAGGAATTAACGCTTTTTTTGCTTATACCGCTTGTTTAGGTATGCATGTTAAATGGCAGACTGCTTTAGCTGCAGTTTTCGTTGCATCATTTATTTTCATTTTAATTACTATGTTCAAATTAAGAGAAAAAATCATTGATGCTATTCCTGTTGATTTAAAACATGCAATTAGTGCCGGAATTGGATTATTTATTGCTTTTTTAGGTCTAGCAAATGCCGGATTAGTTGAAGCAAGTAAATCTACTTTTGTAACAGTCGGCAGTCTTAAGAATCCTACTGTTTGGATTGCCATTTTTGGATTATTTGTTACTATCATTTTAATGATTATGGGTATTCCTGGTGCAATTTTTATCGGGATGGTTTTAGCAGCGGTCTTTGGCATTTTAACTGGCCAAATCAAATTACCATCAGCTATTATTTCATCAGCTCCAAGCATTGCCCCAACTTTTGGTCAAGCATTTAAGCACATTGGTGATATTAATACAATGCAAATGTGGGTAATTGTCTTAACCTTCTTATTAGTAACCTTCTTTGATACCACTGGTACTTTGATTGGTTTAGCTAGTCAAGCTGGTTTAATGAAGGATAACAAGATGCCACGTGTTGGTCGCGCACTTGCTGCAGATTCTGGTGCAATGATGGCAGGATCAATTTTAGGTACTTCACCAGTTGGTGCTTATGTAGAATCAAGTGCCGGAATTGCTGTTGGCGGTAAGAGTGGTTTGACTGCGGTTTTTGTCGGAATTTTCTTCTTAATTTCTATGATTTTCAGTCCATTACTTAGCGTAATCACTACTCAAGTTACTGCTCCCGCCTTGATTATTGTTGGGGTCTTAATGGCACAAAATTTAGCTAAGGTTGATTGGACTAAACTAGAAATTGCTGTTCCTGCCTTCTTAATCGTAATTGGTATGCCACTTACTTATTCAATCTCTGATGGTCTTTCATGGGGAATGATTACTTACCCTATTACTATGATTGCCGCAAAACGTGGTAAAGAAATTAGCCCAATGATGTGGGTACTATTCTTTATTTTCATTATTTTTATGTGGGTACTTAACGCTTAATCTGAACATATATATTCAGTAAATAAATTTAGGCTCGTCTTTATGTTAAACTAATGTATACTAGATACATTAGTTTTTTTCATATGGAGGGAATCATGAAAAATATTAATCGTTTCTTTAAGCTAGATGAACAAGGTACTAGTTTTAAAACTGAACTAATTGCCAGTTTAACTACCTTCGTTAGCTTGAGTTATATGTTATTTGTTGTACCCAATATTTTAACTGCTAGTGGCATGGGAAAAGGTACTGTGTTTACCGCTTTAGTTCTCGCAAGTGCCTTAGGTAGTATAGTAATGGGACTTGTTGCTAATTACCCTATTGCGTTAGCACCTACTTTAGGAAGCGCTTCATTTTTTGCTTATACTGTATGCCAAGGAATGAAAATATCTTGGGAAACAGCTTTAGCTGGTGTGTTAGTTGCTTCACTATTATTTGTTTTAATAACTATTTTCAAATTAAGAGAAATCGTTATTAATGCCATCCCCCAAGATTTAAAATATGCTATCAGTGCTGGAATTGGGATTTTTATTGCTTTTATCGGTCTACAAAACGGTAAATTAATTGTTAACTCTGATTCATCATTAGTTGGTTTGGGTAGTTTTTCTAATCCGGCCGTTTGGATTGCTGTATTCGGACTATTGGTTACCATTGTTTTAATGTGTCTTGGGGTGCCTGGTTCTATTTTTATTGGGATGGTTGTTACCGCAATCTTTGGAATTTTAATTGGCCAAATTCCTTTACCTAAAGAATTTATTTCTATGCCACCTTCAATCGCTCCTAGCTTTGGTCAAGCAGTTACTCACTTAGGTAATGTTAATACCGTTCAAATGGCTATTGTTGTTATTACTTTCTTATTAGTTACCTTCTTTGATACTGCTGGTACTTTAATTGGTATGACTCAACAAGCTGGTTTAGCAAATAAAGATGGTAAAATTCCTAGAATCGGTAAAGCTTTAATGAGTGATTCTATTGGAATGATTATCAGCTCTATTTTCGGTGTTTCACCTCTTGGAACTGTTGTTGAATCAAGTTCAGGGATTGCTATGGGCGGTAAGACTGGTTTAACTGCAGTCTTTGTTGGATTTTGGTTCTTAATCGCTATGTTTTTCAGTCCATTGTTAACAGTAATTCCAACTACTGTTACCGCCCCTGCTTTAATCATTGTTGGTGTTTTAATGGCAAGTAATTTAGCTAAAATCAATTGGGATAAGTTCGAAGTTGCTTTACCTGCATTCTTAATTGTCTTAGGTATGCCACTTACTTATTCAATCTCTGATGGTTTGGCTCTAGGTATGATTACTTATCCTATTACTATGCTAGCTTCTAAAAGAGGTAAAGAAGTTTCACCAATTATGTATGGATTATTCTTCATTTTTATTATTTATCTTTGGATTATTAACATTTAAAACAAAAAGACAGTTTCACGTGAAACTGTCTTTTTTATTTTTGCATATCTTTTATTTGATCATAGACCTTGCTTCGGCATTTGCTGTCGACTTCTAAAACAACTAAGTCACCAGCTAAAAGCTTAGTCTTTCCAAATGGAATAATATCATGAGCTCCTCGATGAATTAACTTCACCAAGGTCTTTTCTGGCCATTTAATTTCTTTTACTTCTTTATCAGCTAACTTACTATCTTCAAAAATAGTTACTGTCAATTCATCGACGTTGTCGGCATATACCTCAAGGCTGGCTGTTTCCATCCGATCAGCTAGACTTTCATAAATTGGCTTCCCGCCAAGTAAGTCATTAACTAAATAAGCTACTAAAGCCAAAACAGCTAGTGGCATCAAATGAAGTAGTGACCCTACCATTTCAGTAATTAATAAAATCGCAGTAAAAGGTGAACGGACAATTCCACTGAATAAACCGGCCATGGAGAAAATTACCAAGTTAACAACCAAGCCCTCTGGTAGCATCCCCAATCTAACCATAATCAAGCCATAAAGTTCACCTAAAATCGCTCCCATGGTCAGAATCGGTAAAAAGATGCCCCCTGGCAAGCCTGAGTCATAAGAGATAATCGAAAAGATAATTCTAACAATGAAAATTATACTTAAGAGCTTAATTGCATTAATTGAATGCCAACTCAAAATTAATTCATTACCCCCACCAATTATTTGCGGCATGATAAAGGCAATTGGAATTAACAAAAACAAAGGAATTAAGCCATGCATAAATCTAGGAATAAAAGTTAACTTATCATAAATCTTTTTACCATTAAGAAGGCCCCATTGATAAAAACGAGCCACTAATCCCAAGATAATCCCTAAAACAATCAAGTGACCATAAAGATGAACATCAAAGGGATGATTATATGGAATGGCTAAGACTGGCTTTTGTCCAAAGAGGTTGCTGACTAAGAAATTAGCCGATAAAGCTCCAGTTAGGGAGTTAAGCCACACTCTTGGTGAAAAGTTATGAAAGACTTCTTCTAAGACAAACATCGTACCACCAAGTGGTGCACCAAAGGCCGCACTTAACCCGCTAGCGGCACCAGCAGCAATTAAAACTCGGCGATTAGTTTGACTAGTTTTTGAACCAAAACCTTGCCCAATTGCAGCACCTAGTTGAATTGAAGGGCCTTCTCTTCCCAAGAACAAACCACTTCCAATTGCTAAAACGCCACCAAGAAACTTGCGCCAGAGAATTGCCCACCAATTTAGATGCAATTTCCCTTGCAGTTGTAATTCAACTTCTGGAATACCACTACCACCTGCATGAGGCTCTTGCTTAACCAAATAGCCGGTAATCAAGCCGATAATAATAAAGCCCAGGATGATTACACCTAAGAGCCACAAATTAGCATGAGCAGCCTTAAAAAGCGTCAACCAGAACGTCTGCATTTGACTAATTGCAAAGCGAAAGGCCCCAACTACTAGCCCTGCTACGATACCAACTACTAAAGAGATGGCCATCAACTTTAAATTAATTATTTTTTGTTTATCCATCTATCTTCTCTCCAAAAAACAGCATAGTCTTATTGTAGCGCAAAAAAAGGAGGCCTAATAGACATCCCTTTTGAATAAATTATTAGCCAGCAATTAACATCAAGGCTGGAACTACAATTACGAAGAGTAAAGTAGTTAATGCCACAACATTAGTAGCATATTCCTTATCGCCATTACCTTGATCAGCTAAAATTGGTAAAACAGCTAATGCTGGAGTAGCTGATTGAATAATAAAAGTATTAGCCATCAAGTGTGCTAAGTGTAAGCCCATAGCTGGAGCAACAACTCTAATTAAGAGAATCATTACTGCTGGAGCAATTACTAATCTACCTAAAACAGCCAAAATAGTTTGTAAGTCGAACTTAATGTTCTTAATCCCGATATTAGCTAACATAATCCCAATGTAGATTAATGAAAGTGGAGTAACTAAGTTACCAACATAGGTAAAGGTATTAGTTGCAAAATCTGGCAACTTCAATCCAGTTAATAGCCAGACAATTGCAACAATAAATCCTACTAGTGGCATCGGTAAAAGCTTCTTCCAGTTAAAGCTTGCTTGTTCTTTAGCCTTACCTGGCATTGCATCCCCTTGCATGAAGAAAATACCAACAGCCCAAGTAGAAACAGTATTAATTACGTAGTAGATTAAGAAGTATTGCATTGCCTTATTGCCAAATAAAGCCATGTTAAGTGGCATCCCAATAAAAATTGTATTGGCATTGGCGATGGTATTAATAAAAGTTCCCCGTCTACCGGCTGGAATTCTAAACATTGCAATTAATAAAAAGGCAATAATATAAGTTAAAAATACTCCTAAAGCTGGTATCAGCATTCCTTCAAATAACTGTCCCAAACTATCCTTAGTTAAGTTCTTTTGAACACTAACAAAGATTGAAGCTGGAAGGGCTATTTGCATAATTAATTTAGAAATATTACCTGAAAAAGTATCAGCAAACCAGTCTTTAATTCTTAAAGTATATCCTAGTGCAATAATCAAGATAACCACGATTACACTAGAAATAGATGAGATAAACGTTGACATAGCTTCCTCCTTTTTTAAAAACAATATAGATATACTATATATACTCAAGATAGCTATAGTCAAACTCACCAGCTTTTATAAATTATATTTATAAGAAAAGATGAAGGCTATAAAGCCTTCATCTTCATTATTCTTTATTTAGTAATTATATAATTACCATATTATTTTTCATCATACCATTCAGTGTGGAAGACACCTTCACGGTCATTTCTGAAGTAAGTGTGGGCACCAAAATAGTCACGTTGACCTTGAATCAAGTTAGCAGGCAAGCTTGGGTTAAAGATTGATTCTAGGTAGTTAAGAGCTGCACTCAAAGTTGGAGTTGGAATGCCATTTTCAGCAGCAACACTAACAACTCTTCTCAAGTCAGGTAAACGATTTTGCATCATCTTAGCAAAGAATGGTGCTTCAAATAAGTTATTAATTTCTGGATTTCCCTCAAAGGCATCTTCAATATCCTTCAAAGTCTTAGAACGAATAATGCATCCAGCTTCCCAATTTTGGGCAATACCAGGATAACGTAAAGTCCAATCATAAGCCTTAGCAGCCATCTTAAGTTGCATAAAACCTTGAGCGTAACAAACTGCTTGGCCTAAGTATAAAGCACTTGCGATAAGTTCTGGTAAGTCACTACTAATCTTACTTTGATCAACGCTAATTTCCTTACCAGCTCTAGTAGTAGCCTTAGACATAAATCTAGCAAGTACAGCTTCTGCAATCACACTAATAGGTGCACCTAAAACAATTGCATCTTCCAAAGTCCAGTTACCAGTACCCTTATAAGAAGCTTCATTCAAGATATGATCAATAACCTTATCACTGGTTAAATCATCATCCTTCTTCAACACTTCAGCTGTAATTTCAGCTAAGTAGCATTGCAGGTCTTCATGGTTCCACTTATCAAACAAGGCACTCATTTCATCATTTGAAAGTCCGCAAGCCTTTCTAAGCATGTCATAAGCTTCTGAGAAGAGTTGCATAATCCCATATTCAATTCCGTTGTGGACCATCTTAACATAGTGACCACTAGCTTCAGGACCAATGTAACTTACACAAGGACGACCTTCTGGAGTCTTAGCAGCAATTGCTTCTAAGATTGGTCTTACCTTTTCAAAAGCTGCTTCATCCCCACCTGGCATCAAGGCTGGTCCATGAAGGGCACCTTCTTCACCACCAGAAACACCCATACCGATAAAGTGCAAACCGAATTTTTCTAATTCATGGAAACGGCGACGGGTATCGTGGAAGTTAGAGTTACCACCATCAATTACGATATCACCAGGTTCAAGAAGCTTGGTCAACTTTTCCAAAGTCAAGTCAACAGGCTTACCTGCTCTAATCATAATCAAAATCTTACGGGGTTTTTCAAGTGAATTTACAAATTCTTCCCAAGTATAAGTTGGCTTAAGTTTATCATCTGCATATTTTGCCAAAGCATCAACTTCTGGCTTATCAATACTAAAACCAGCAACAGAGTAGCCCTTACTGTGGATGTTAAGAGCTAAGTTTTTACCCATAACGCTAAGGCCGATAACACCGAATTCTTGCATATATTTACCTCCATTTAACATCTATATATTATTATACTTTTAAGACAACAAAAAAGCGAAACTTCAAGTTTCGCTTTTTTATATTATTAATAATTGTTCTAGTGAGCTGAAGCACCTGAAGTTGCATCTTCTTCTGGTTCTTCTTCAACTTCTTCCTCTTCGTGAGCTGAAGCACCTGTTGCTGAATCAGTATCTAAGCCATATTTTTCAGCAAAGTATGAAAATGGCTTTAATGGTTCTGCTTGGTACTTAGCAACAAATGCTGGGTCATCAAGAGTATTAAGTTCAGTTGAGTAATGCATGTCATGGGTGTACTTAACGTCGATAAGCATTGGGCCATCCATCTTCTTCCATTCCTTAACTGCTGCTTCAAATTCTTCCTTAGTACGAACAGTTACGCCTTTAACGTTCATACCTTCAGCAACCTTTGCCCAGTCATTGTCTGGAATAATAACACCTGATAATGGTTGGTGAGATTCATCTTCTTGCTCTGCTTGAATGTAACCAAGTGTTTCGTTAGTAAATACAACGTTCAATACGTGCATGTTGTAGCGAGCCATGGTTAATAATTCTTCACACATCATTGCGAAACCACCATCACCAGCTAATTGCCAAATTTCACGGTCAGGGTAAACAGTTGCTGCAGTAAGAGCTGCTGGTGCACCATAACCCATAGTTGCGTGAAGACCTGAAGTAGTCCACTTTTGGTCGCCATGCATCTTAAGAAGACGGGTGTGGTCCATATTTACGTTACCAACGTCAATAGCAAAGACAGCGTTGTCTGCAGCTTCTTTGTTGATTACATCCCAGATTGGTTCTTGACGAACTGGACTTTCCTTTGAGTCCTTGAAACTATCAAGCCATTCATCCCAGTTTTGACGGTCTGCAATAGCAGCCTTGTATAATGGTGATTCATCACGTGCTTCACCTGCATCGATAAGAGCACGAAGTGACTTCTTAGCATCTGCAAGCATTGAAACATCAACCTTGTGACGCTTACCAAACTTAGCAGGATCAACATCAATTTGAATTACCTTAGCATCCTTAGGGAACCATAATACTGAGAATGGTGAGTTGTTACCAACCCAAACAACCAAGTCAGTGTGGCCTTGAATTTCGTTAGCAGGCTTTGGTCCGATACGACCGATAGTACCCATGTATGCAGGGAATTCGTCTTCTACAATACCCTTACCAAGGTATGAAGTAAGAAGTGGAGTCTTGAATTTTTCAGCAAATTCCTTAATTTCTTCACCGCATCCCTTAGCACCATTACCATAGTACATAACAGGGTTCTTAGCTTCTTTAAGAAGTTTAACTGCTTCTTCAACTGAAGCCTTAGTTGGTTCTGCGTAGTTGTCTTCAACACGTGCATCGTAGTTTACGCGGAAGTTGTCTTCAATCTTTTCCCAACCTAAGTCCTTAGAAATGATCATAACTGCTGGACCTTTTCTTGCGTAAGCTTGACGGATACATTCGTCCATTACTACAGGAATTTGTGCAGCAGTCTTAGGTTGACGGCAGAATACACTAGCATTCAAGAACCACTTGTCTTCATCAAAAGCTTGGAAAAAGTCGATGTCTTGACGGCCTTCCGGAACGTTAGCAACGATTGCTACCATAGGAGTCTTGTCAAATTTAGCATCGTACAAACCGTTGAATAAGTGGGCAGCACCAGGTCCAGCTGACCCGAAACATACACCAACTTTACCAGTCAACTTATATTCTGCTGAAGCAGCTAAAGCACCTGCTTCTTCGTGACGAACTTCGATAAACTTAATTCTATCTTTCCAGTTGTGGATGGCATTCATACTTGAATCGAATGAACCACCAGGGAAACCGTAAATGTGATCAATATGCCAGTCATATAAAACTTTAAACATAGCGTCTGAGCCATTAATTTTTGCCATATTGTGCATCTCCTTAAAAATATACTTACAGTTGTAATTAAAGCACTTTTTTTCACAATTGCAAGTAATTGCCATCGTTATAGCGTCGCATATGTAAACGCTTTTCTAAAGATAATGAATTCACAAGCTAGTGTTATTTATTACTTACTTAATTGTTAAAATAAGATTTATATTTGTGATTGCCTTAGCAAGAGGGTAATTTAAGCTAGATTTTTTCAAAAAATTAAATTGTAAGCGCCTAATTTGTTATTTTTAAATTTAAACATTTCATAATATTTACAAAAAAAGAGGAATTCTCCTCTTTTTAGTCTTCATTTTCAATCTTAGAATACTTACCCTGCTGAATATAAACAGTCAAAATTGCAATATCTGCTGGATTCACTCCCGAAATTCTTTCTGCTTGAGCAATTGATTCAGGTCGAATCTTTTCAAATTTTTGTCGTGCTTCTGTAGCTAAACCGGCAATCTTACTATAATCAATTCCTTCTGGAATCTTTTTTGATTCTAAGCGCCGTAATTTTTGCACCTGTAATTCTTGCTTCTTAATATAACCAGCGTATTTTACATCAATTTCAACTTGTTCACGTACATAACGATCACTATTCAGCTTTTCACCAGATAGTTTTTCAATAGCTGCTATTGTTACGCCTGGACGACGCAAAAAGGCACTTGCCTTTAATCCAGCATTTAGTGGTGATTGACCAATTGATTTTAAGTATGCTTGAACTTCATCATTTGGATGAATGGTAATATCATAAAGCTCTGCTAAAGTTTGCTTAATTGTTGCCTTTTTATCCTCAAATTCTTGATAACGCTCATCACTAATTAGGCCAAGTTTATGACCATATTCAGTTAAACGCAAATCTGCATTGTCATTACGCAAGAGCAAGCGATATTCTGCCCGACTAGTTAACAACCGATATGGTTCATTTGTGCCTTTAGTAACTAAGTCATCAATTAAGACCCCAATGTAGGCTTCATCCCTACCCAAAGTAAAGCCTGACTTACCTTGAGCCCGTAGAGCGGCATTAATTCCAGCAACAATCCCTTGTCCACCGGCTTCTTCATAACCACTAGTTCCGTTCATCTGACCAGCAGTAAACAAATTCTTGATATTCTTAGTTTCAAGGGTATGCTTTAATTGCCAAGGTTCAATGACATCATATTCAATCGCATAGCCTGGACGCATCATTTCTGCATTTTCAAGACCAGCAATTGAGTGAACCATATCTTGTTGGACTTCTTCAGGCATTGAAGTTGAAAAA
Source organism: Lactobacillus jensenii DSM 20557 (assembly GCF_001436455.1). Classification (GTDB taxonomy): domain Bacteria; phylum Bacillota; class Bacilli; order Lactobacillales; family Lactobacillaceae; genus Lactobacillus; species Lactobacillus jensenii. The sequence goes on along the minus strand of NZ_AYYU01000004.1, from coordinate 51,283 downwards.
TCACCAACGTAATATTCATCAGTATTTTTACCTTCTGGCTCTAAGAAGATTTGGTGACGTGGCTTATCGGCAAAACGGACAATCTTAGTTTCAATTGATGGACAGTATCTTGGTCCAACCCCTTCAATTACCCCGGTATACATTGGGGCACGATCAAGGTTGTCACGAATAATTTTATGGGTAGTTTCATTAGTATAAGTCATCCAGCAAGAAAGCTGATCTTTTAAGTAGTCTTCATCTTTAGTTTCAAATGAAAAGTGTCTTGGCTCGGTATCACCAGGTTCTTCTTCAGTCTTTGAAAAGTCAATGGTATTACCGTTAACTCTTGGAGGAGTACCAGTCTTAAAGCGGCGTAATTTGAAGCCTAATTTTTCTAAGTTTTCTGAAAGTTTAATGGCCGCAATTGTGTTGTTAGGGCCTGAAGAATAAGTAAGTTCACCAATAATAATGCGGCCACGAGCAGAAGTACCAGTAGTTAAAACCACACTCTTAGCTAAATATTTAGCTCCAGTATTAGTAATAACGCCGTGACATACACCGTCTTCTACTATTAATTCGTCAACAGTTGCTTGGCGCAAGGTTAAGTTAGGAGTATCTTCAATTGTTCGCTTCATTGTTTCGTGGTATTGGACTTTATCTGCTTGAGCACGCAAAGCACGCACTGCAGGTCCTTTACCAGTATTCAGTATCCGCATTTGAATATAAGTGGCATCAATATTTTTACCCATTTGGCCACCTAAGGCATCGATTTCTCTAACAACCGTCCCTTTAGCAGGACCACCAACAGATGGATTACATGGCATGAAAGCAACCATGTCTAAACTAATAGTAATTAATAAAGTCTTTTGTCCCATGCGGGCACTAGCAAGGGCAGCTTCACAACCTGCATGGCCGGCACCGACAACAATAACATCATATTCATTTGAGCTATATGTTTTTAGCATTTTCTTCTCCTACTTACCTAAACAGAATTGACTAAATAATTGCGTAATTAATTCATCAGGTGCGCTATCTCCGGTTATCTCACCCAAAGTATCCCAAGCACCTGTGAAGTCAATTTGTGCGATATCTACAGGTACATCATTATCAACCGCATCAATAACGTCAGTTAACTGCGTCTTAGCTTTTTCTAATAAGCCGGCTTGGCGCTGATTAGTAACTAAAACATCATTATTAGAATTATGAATCCCGCTAAAGAAGAGCTTGCTAATGGCTTCTTCTAAGTCATCCAAGTTCTCTTCTTTCAGAATTGAAGTTACAACAATTTCAGCATTTGTTTTTTTAGCTAGGTCCTCTTTATTTAGTTTCATCCCTAAGTCAGACTTATTTAAAACTACAATCCGTTTTTTATCTTTGGTATAGTCGATTAACTTTTCATCTTCAGGAGTTAAGTCTTCACTAGCGTTAAGCAAAAGTAAAACTAAATCAGCTTGTTCAATTGCCTTTTTAGAGCGTTCAACTCCAATTTTTTCAACTTTATCTTCAGTATGGTGAATTCCAGCAGTATCGACTAACTTTAATGGAACACCTTTAATTGAAACGTATTCTTCTAGCGTATCACGAGTTGTTCCTGCAACGTCAGTGACGATGGCCTTATCATCTTGAGTTAAGTAGTTAAGTAGTGAACTCTTACCAACATTTGGCCGTCCAACGATTGCCGTTGCCAGACCACTACGCATAATCTTACCTTCACTAGCCGTTTTTAGCAGGCGATTAATCTTTTCAATGACGCTTTTTGAAGTTTCTTGCATTTGCTTAGCTGTAACTTGATCGGCATCATATTCGGGATAATCAATATTTACTTCAATATTAGCTAAAGTATCCAAAATTTCTTGCCGCATTGTGCGAATCTTAACCAATAAGCCACCTTCAAGCTGGTTCATGGCCACTTGTCGAGCCTTATCAGTTTTAGCGCGGACAATATCCATCACACTTTCAGCCTGGGTTAAATCGATTCTCCCATTAACAAAAGCGCGTTTGGTAAATTCTCCTGCTTCGGCCATCCTAGCCCCATGCTTTAATAGTAGTTGCAAGATTTTATTAGTTACCACAATTCCACCATGGCAGTTGATTTCGACCATATCTTCTTTAGTAAAGGTCTTCGGTGCCAGTAAAACTGACACCATCACTTCATCAACTACTTCGCTAGTTTCAGGATCAACAATATGGCCGTAGTTAATAGTATGACTGGCAACTTTACTTAAATTTTTTCCTTTAAATAATTTATTAGCAATCTTTACTGCATCTTCGCCTGATAATCTAACAATTGAAATTCCACCTTCACCAATTGGCGTTGAGATTGCAGCAATCGTATCAAACTCAGTTAATGTCGGCATCATTATCTTCCTTTTTTGTATTAAAAAAAGCGCAATTTCCACCACAACGTGATGGATAAAGCACTTTCACTACTTTATCTAATCAAAATTAGATTATTTTTTTCGATTTATTTTTTTATAAGCTCGTCTGATCTTACGTTGACGTTCTTTTTCAGCTTGCTTTTTAGCTTCTTGTTCTCGTGCATACTTAAATGGATTTTGCAAAATAAATGTTTGTATTACTGAGAAAATACTTGAAACTACCCAATAAAGAGTAATAGCAGTTGGGAAACTAATAGCAGGCACAGCAACAATCAACGGTGTAATCCACATCATCGCCTTAGTCATACTTTGACTAGATGATTCAGGAGCTGACATTTGTGCCACATACGAAGACATAAATGTAAAGACTGCTGCTAAGATCGGCATTACGTAATATGGATCAGCCTTGCTTAAGTTCATCCAAAGAAATGTACCATCTTGCAATTGCTTAGTTGAATAAATTGCTTGGTACAAAGCAAACATGAATGGTAGTTGCAAAAGCATAGGGAAACAACCTAAATACGGGTTAATACCTGCTTCTTTATAAAGCTTTTGCGTTTCGGCATTTAATAATTGTCTACTTTCAGCATCATTGCCTGGATACTTAGCACGCAATTTATCAATTTCTGGTTGCAACTGTTGTTGCTTCGTTGTACTTTTAATTGAAATTGCATTAAGTGGAAAGAGTAATAATCTAACTAATATAGTAAAGACAATAATTGTCCAGCCATAATTCTTCCCTAGCAAATCAGCTAGCCAAAGCAAAAATTGTGAAAAGTAGAAAATGACGTAGCGATCCCACCAACTACCACTTGTATGTGATACATGACCGGTACTATTAGCACAGCCCGTCAGCACTACTGCAATAGCTACTACTGCTAAAAAGGCTATGAATCGCTTGACATTTTTCTTCGTTAAAATGTCTTTCATCCTATATTCCTTCATCTTCTTCAGAATCTTGATCAATCAACTTAGCCAAAGTCATTGCATGTAATAAATTCTTCTTAACCTCAGCCATTGTAAACTCACGAGCATAAGGACGAGTAATTACTAAGAAATCAGCTCTTGCATCAACTTCATCCTTCACCTCAGTAAGTGTAGCACGGATGTAACGTTTTAGTCGATTTCTAACTACTGCCGTATGTCCTACTTTCTTGCCTACAGAAATTCCAACCCGAAAATGCTTATTTTCTGGACGAATTAACTTATAGACAACAAAGGCGCGATTAGCAACTGAATCGCCCTTATTAAAAACAGTTTGAAAATCTTTTTCAGATTTTACTCGATAAGACTTTTTCAAAGTGCTTCACATTCCATCCAAACATTAAAAAAACCACTGGAAAATTCAGTGGTTTAAGCAGATAAGACTTTTCTACCTTTTGCACGGCGTCTTGCTAAAACCTTACGGCCGTTTGATGTGCTCATCCGTTTCATGAAACCATGTACACGTTGACGGTGACGTTTCTTAGGTTGGTAAGTTCTCTTAGTTGTCATTAGTCTAGCACCTCCATTTTTATAATGCTAACAGCACAATTTATTATTAAGGATAGCATGTTTGACGCGAAAAACCAAGTTATTTTTCTAAAATGGGCTATTTTTTTAGCTTTAGGATTTCTTGATGTGGAAAATTTTTATAAATTTTTCGTTTAATTTTTTATATTAACATTCTTCTTCTCAGAGTTTTCCACAAATAACAAGCTGTTAAAAAATAATTCCACAGCATGTGAATAACGTTTTTTAAATTCGGAATAACTTCAAGTTACACAAAGATTTTTTATTCACAGGTGTGCCTGTTGATAATTTTAAAATTATGCTTATTTTTGCAAAAATGTGTATTACTTCGCTTTTCATTATCCACAGCCTGTGAATTCTTGATTTCTTTTATTCACTTGTGGAAAACTTCTTTAAGCAATGCTACAATATACTATGTTTTTACAATTAAAGTGAGGAATTTTTTGTGTTCGATTTACAGAAATTTTGGGATTACTTTAACAAGCAAATGCGACAAGAATATAACGAAGTCGCTTATAATGCCTGGTTCAAAAATACAAAGCCTGTTTCTTACAATAAGGAAACTAATGAACTCGTCATTGCTGTTAAAAATCCTATTGCAAAAGGTTATTGGGAAGCTAACCTTTCTACGAAGTTAATCCAAACAGCTTATGCTTACGGAAATTTTGAAGTTTTACCTATTTTTGAAGTTGACGGTGATGAGCCTACTGAACGATTCAGAGCTCCGCAACCACCAAAAAAAGTACCTGAACGCAGTGATAGTCCTATAAAGGATGATTTTGTTACTAAAAATCTACAATTGAATGAAAAATATACTTTTGATACTTTCGTTCAAGGAGAGGGGAACAAACTTGCTGAAGGCGCGGCCCTTGCTGTAGCTGATAATCCTGGTAGCTTTTATAACCCACTCTTTATTTTTGGTGGCGTAGGTTTAGGTAAAACTCACCTAATGCAAGCTATTGGTCATCAAATGCTGGGCGAGCGTCCAAATGCTAAAGTAGTCTATATTCAAAGTGAAACTTTTGTTAATGATTTCATTAATTCCATAAAGAATAAAACTCAAGATGAATTTCGTGAAAAATATAGAACTGCTGATTTATTGCTAGTTGACGATATTCAGTTTTTTGCTAAAAAAGAAGGGATTCAGGAGGAATTCTTCCATACTTTTGAAACTCTTTATAATGATCAAAAACAGATTGTTATGACTTCTGATCGTTTACCAACCGAAATTCCAGATTTATCTGAACGGTTAGTTTCACGTTTTGCTTGGGGCCTACAAGTTGAGATTACACCGCCAGATTTAGAAACTCGAATAGCTATCTTAAGAAAGAAAGCTGAATCTGAAGGCTTAGTAATTGACGATGCCACTCTCGACTATATTGCTTCACAAGTATCAACTAATATTCGAGAACTTGAAGGGGCGTTAGTCAAAGTTCAAGCTCATGCCACAATCGAAAAAGCTGATATTAATGTAAATTTAGCACGAGATGCATTGACTGATTTAAAATTAGTCCAAAAGAGTCGAGGATTACAAATATCTAAAATTCAGGAAGTAGTAGCCAACTATTTCCAAACAACTGTTAACGAATTAAAAGGCAAAAAGCGTGTTCGCCAAATTGTCGTTCCTCGGCAAATAGCTATGTATTTGTCACGGAATTTGACAGATGCAAGCTTACCAAAAATAGGGCAAGAATTTGGTGGCAAGGATCATACCACGGTTATGCATGCCTACGAAAAAATTGAAAAAGATATTCGAACTGATGCAGAAATAAAATCAGCAGTCTATGAATTGAAACAATTATTAGATCGGTAATGATGATAAATTGTGGATAACTACTAAAAATATCCACAGTCTTTTCACCGCATCAATTCCGTTATTTTAAGGGTTGAAGCTAGTTTTCAACAGAATTAACAGGCCCTACTACAACTACTATTTATAAATATAATTATTAATATAAAGAACTCCTGGGAGGCTATTATGAAATTTACGATTAATCGAAACTTATTTCTCGATAATTTAAATAATGTTATGCGAGCAATCTCTTCACGTGCAACTATCCCCATTTTAAGTGGTATTAAAGTTGATTTATCAAATGAAGATCTTATTTTAACTGGTAGTGACACAGATATTTCCATTGAGATTAAAATACCTGTAAGTGAGGATTTAAAAGTTGAATCTACTGGGTCCATCGTTTTACCAGCACGCTTTTTTAATGAAATCATCAAAAAATTACCTGGTAAAGATTTTAATTTCGAAGTAAAAGAAGGATTACAAACACAAATTTCATCTGAAAATAGTGAATTTACTATTAACGGATTAGATGCAAATAATTATCCTCGTCTGCCAGAAATTGCTTCTGAAACGGCCTTTGAAATTTCTGGTAAAACATTTAGAGAAATTATTAATGAAACCAATTTTGCTGTATCAACTCAAGAAAGTCGTCCTATTTTGACAGGGGTGCATTTTGTCTTTAATCAAGCAAAAATTAAAGCTGTTGCAACAGACTCACATCGCTTATCTCAAAGAGTAATTGATTTAGAAAATGGACCTCAAGTAGAAACTGATTTGATTATTCCTGGTAAAAGTTTGGTTGAATTATCAAGAATTATCGGAGATCAAGACCCTAAGGTAACTGTAAATCCAGGAGATAATCAAGTATTATTCGTAATTGGAAACATCTCTTTTTACTCACGCTTACTTGAAGGAACTTACCCTGATACAGACCGCTTGTTGCCAACTAATAGTACAACAACAGCTGAATTTGATCGTGCTAGTTTATCGCAAGCTCTTGATCGCGTGAGCTTATTAACACATGCTGGTAGAAATAATGTTGTTAAGTTGACTCTAGATACTCAAAATGGAGTAGCTCAATTAGAAGGGGATTCTCCAGAAATTGGTACAGTTGAAGAAAAGCCGTTGGCTAAGCAATTAACAGGTCAAAATTTGGAAATTTCTTTCAACCCAGACTATTTGCAAGCTGCTTTACGTGCTTCGATTACAGATACTGTAATCATGAACTTTACTGAAGCGCTTCGTCCATTTACTGTAGTGCCTGGAAAAGAAGATGTAGATTTTATTCAATTGATTACGCCAGTAAGAACATATTAAAAAGTAGAACAGAAAAAGAGTACTTTAGGTGCTCTTTTTTTGTTTATTTCGTTTTAAATGGGCTTTATAAGAGTATCTGAAGAAATTTAGTTATTTTAATAGGTCTACACATTGTAAAAAAAACAAGCTCAAAACGGCTTATATAGGCTAAGAGGTTTGTTTTTGTATCGTGAAAAGCTTATAATATATAAGTAATAATAAGGTTTGAGGTGAGTAAAATAAAAGTTTTTAAAATAAAAGGTGAATTTATTACTTTAGGACAATTCCTAAAAGAAGAAACCTATGTTGGCTCTGGTGGCCAAGCAAAATGTTTTTTAGCAGAAACCCCTGTGATATTGAATGGTCAAAAAGAAAATCGTCGTGGTAAAAAGCTTCATGTTGGTGATGAAGTAGAAGTACAAGGTCAGATTTATAAGTTTGAATAGAGATGTATTTAAAACAACTCAAATTACAAAATTGGCGTAATTTTGAAGAACTCGAAACTGGATTTTCTCCAAATGTAAATATATTTATTGGTCAAAATGCGCAAGGAAAAACTAATTTATTAGAAGCTGTTTATTTTTTAGCGTTAACTAGATCACATAGAACTAATAGCGATAAGGAATTAATTCGTTTTGGTCAAAAAGCTGCGATTTTATCTGGACATGTAGTAAAAAGCCAGGTAGAAACTGATTTACAAGTGCGAATCAATGCTAAAGGAAAAAAAGCTTGGATAAATAGGATTGAACAAAGTAAGTTGTCACGCTACGTGGGACAGCTTACTGCAATTTTGTTTTCACCAGAAGATTTGGCTTTAGTAAAAGGAGCTCCAAGCTTGAGAAGAAGGTTTATGGATTTGGAATTTGGTCAAATAAATCCAGAGTATTTATATTTTTCGAGTCAATATCGCCAAGTTTTGCAACAAAAGAATAATTATTTAAAGCAGTTAGCAAACGGAAAAAGTAAAGATAAAGTTTTCTTAGAAGTTTTATCAGATCAATTAGCGGGTCTTGCTGCGGAAATAATATCTAGGCGATTGAAATATTTAACTTACTTAAGTGAGTATGCAAAAAAAGCTTATGCAGCTATTAGTAATGAAAAAGAGCAGTTAGAAGTAGTATATAATCCATCAGTACCTTTGACCTCGGAACAAATAACAAGTGAAAGTATTTATCATGAAGTTTTAGCTTGTTTTAAGAAAAATGAAGCTGGCGAAATTAGAACGGGTACTACTTTATCAGGACCACATCGTGATGATTTGAAATTTTTATTAGATAAAAAAGATGCTCATTTATATGCCTCACAAGGGCAACAAAGAACAATCGCACTAAGCTTAAAATTGGCTGAAATTCAGTTGATTCACCAAATTACAGGAGAATATCCTGCATTACTTTTAGATGATGTGATGAGTGAGCTTGATCATACTAGACAATCAGCTTTATTAAATTACATTCATGGAAAGACCCAAACTTTTATTACCACTACAGATTTAGAAGGTATTTCCTGGGAAATAGTTAAAAAACCCAAGATTTTTAGATTAAAAGCCGGAGTTATCAGTGAAGGAGACGATTAATAATGGCGGATGACAAGATGAAAGATGTCAAAGAATACGAAAAAGAAGCAGATAAGTATAATGCCAGTCAAATCCAAGTTCTTGGTGGGCTAGAAGCAGTTAGAAAAAGACCTGGAATGTATATCGGTTCAACTAGTTCCCAAGGATTACACCACTTAGTTTGGGAAATCATTGATAACGGGATTGATGAATGTTTAGCCGGGTTTGCGACTAAAATTGAAGTTACTGTTGAGGAAGATGGCAGTGTAACTGTTCAAGACGATGGTCGTGGTATCCCAGTTGACATCCAAAAGAAGACAGGCCGACCAGCGGTAGAAACTGTTTATACCGTTTTGCACGCCGGTGGTAAATTCGGCGGTGGCGGATACAAGGTATCTGGTGGTTTGCACGGGGTAGGTGCCTCAGTTGTTAACGCCTTGTCTACTAAGGTTGAAGTAACTGTTATGCGTGACGGTAAGAAGTACTTTATTGACTTCGACCATGGTCGTGTTAAGCATGAGTTAAAAGAAATCGGCACAGTTGATCCAAGTCAACATGGTACGATTGTGCACTTCTACCCCGACCCAGATATCTTCACTGAAACCATTGTTTTTGACGATAAAATCTTGAAAAAACGGATTCAAGAGCTTGCTTTCTTGAATAAGGGCCTTAAATTAACTTTCACTGATAAGCGTAAGAATTCAGCTGAAACTGATGTTTACCACTATGAAGGTGGGATTAAGGAATACGTTGCCTTTTTGGATGAAAAAGAAGAAAAGCTCTTTGACACACCAGTTTATGTTGAAGGTGACTATGATGGCATTAACGTTGAAGTAGCTTTGCAATATACAACAGGCTATAAGACTACGATGATGACTTTTGCCAACAACATTCACACCTATGAAGGTGGGATGCACGAGGCTGGCTTTAAGACAGCTTTAACGCGGGTAATTAATGACTATGCTCGTAAGGCAAAAATCTTCAAAGATAGCGACACTAACTTGTCCGGCGAAGACATTCGTGAAGGGATGACTGCAGTTATCTCAATCAAGCACCCTAACCCTCAATTTGAAGGACAGACTAAGACTAAGTTAGGTAACTCTGATGCTAGAGCTGCTGTTGATAAGGCTTTTTCAGAAGCCTTTAGCAAGTTCTTATTAGAAAATCCTAGTGTTGGCCGCAAGATTGTTGAAAAGGGACAATTAGCTGAAAAAGCTAGAATTGCTGCTAAACGTGCACGTGAAGTTACCCGTAAGAAGTCAGGCTTAGAAATTGCCAACTTACCAGGAAAATTAGCTGATAACACCAGTAATGATCCAGAAATTTCTGAATTATTTATCGTCGAAGGGGACTCAGCCGGCGGTTCTGCTAAGCAAGGTCGTTCAAGATTAACGCAAGCAATTTTGCCAATTAGAGGTAAAATTTTGAATGTTGAAAAGGCCTCAATGGACCGGATTTTGGCTAACCAAGAAATTAGAACCTTGTTTACTGCATTAGGAACTGGTTTTGGTGCTGACTTCGATGTTAAAAAAGCGCGTTATCATAAGTTAATCATCATGACTGATGCCGATGTCGATGGTGCCCACATTAGAACCTTACTTTTAACCTTGTTCTATCGCTACATGAAGCCAATGATTAAGGCCGGTTATGTTTATATTGCTCGTCCACCTCTTTACCAAGTAAAGCAAGGTAAAATTATTAAGTACCTTGATAGTGATGAAGAATTGCATGATTATTTAGGCTCACTTCAACCAAGCCCTAAGCCAACTGTTCAACGTTACAAAGGGTTGGGTGAAATGTCAGCTGATCAGCTTTGGGAAACAACTATGGACCCTGAAAACCGTCGTCTTGACCGGGTTGACCCTAAATATGCCGAAGATGCTGATGCTGTCTTTGAAATGCTTATGGGGAATGAAGTTGGCCCACGGCGTGACTTTATTACTAAGAATGCTAAATACGTTGAAAACTTGGATGCATAAGGAGGAGCTAGATGGATAATCAAGGCCAAGATCGCAGAATTAGAAATGTCGATTTAACTCACACCATGCGTAGCTCTTTCCTTGACTACGCAATGAGTGTTATTGTTGCGCGGGCATTGCCAGATGTTCGTGATGGGATGAAGCCAGTTCAAAGAAGAATTCTTTATGGAATGAATGAATTAGGTGTTACCCCTGATAAACCTTACAAAAAGAGTGCCAGAATTGTTGGGGAAGTTATGGGTAAGTTCCACCCACACGGTGACTCTTCAATTTATGAAGCGATGGCACACATGGCGCAAGACTTCAGTTACCGCTATATGTTAATTGATGGTCACGGTAACTTTGGTTCAGTCGATGGGGACCGCCCAGCTGCTATGCGTTATACTGAAGCTAGAATGAGCAAGATTGCGCTTGAAATGCTTCGTGACATCAATAAAAACACTATTGATTGGCAAAGAAACTATGATGATACTGAAAATGAACCATTAGTTTTGCCGGCTAGAATTCCTAGTTTATTAGTTAACGGTGCTAGTGGTATCGCCGTTGGGATGACAACTAATATTCCACCTCACAACTTATCTGAAGTTATTTCAGGACTTCACCTTTTGATGAAAAATCCTGATGCAACTACCATGGATTTGATGAAAGTGATTCCTGGTCCTGATTTCCCAACTGGTGGGGTAATTATGGGTCGCAGCGGAATCTTACATGCTTATGAAAGTGGTAAAGGTAACGTTGTTGTCCGGGCTAAAACTAACATCGAAGAAGAAAAGAGTGGCCGTGAACGAATTATCGTTACTGAAATTCCATTCATGGTTAACAAGGCAATGTTAGTACAAAAAATCGCTGAATTAGCTCGTGATAAGGTAATTGATGGGATTACCGGGGTTCGTGATGAATCAGACCGTCATGGGATGCGGATTACCATTGATATTCGCCGTGATGCTAGTGCAAGTGTGGTTTTGAATAATTTATTCAAAGAAACCCAAATGCAAACTAACTTCGGGATGAACATGGTTGCGATTGTTAATGGTGCACCTCACTTCTTAACTTTGAAGCAAATGCTCCAATACTACTTGGATCACCAAGAAGATGTGGTTAGACGCAGAACTAAGTTTGAATTAGACAAGGCTGAAGCTCGAGCACACATCTTAGAAGGTTTAAGAATTGCGCTTGATCATATTGATGAAATAGTTAATATCATCCGTAATTCTCAATCTAGTGATATTGCCAAGGCCACTTTGATTTCACGTTTTGAATTAGATGACAAGCAAGCTCAAGCTATTTTGGACATGAGACTTGTTCGGTTAACTGGTTTGGAACGCGACAAGGTTGAACAAGAATATCAAGACTTGTTAGTTAAAATTGCTGACTACAAGGATATTTTGGCTAAGCCTGAACGAATTGACCATATCATTTACACTGAGTTATTAGACATTCAAAAACGTTTTGGTGATGACAGAAGAACTGAAATCACAGCAAGTGAAGTTGTTTCAATTGAAGATGAAGATTTAATTGAAAAGCAAAATGTCCTTTTGACATTAACTCATAATGGCTACATTAAACGGATGCCAGTTAGTGAATTTAGAACTCAAAACCGTGGTGGTCGTGGAATTAAAGGTATGGGTGTGCAAGATGACGACTTTATTGAACGTTTAACTTACTCAAGTACCCACGACTACTTACTCTTCTTCACTAACAAAGGTAAGGTTTACTCAAAGAAAGCTTACGAAATCCCTGAATATAGCCGAATTGCCAAGGGCTTACCAATCATTAACTTGTTGCAATTAGATAAAGGTGAAAAGATTCAAGCGATGATTAACGTGCCTGAAGGTCATGAAGAAGGTAACTTGTTCTTTATCACCAAGATGGGTGTTGTTAAGCGGACTAGTGTCGAAGAATTCAGTAATATCCGTAATTCTGGGTTGATTGCCTTAACTTTACGTGATGGGGATGAATTGAGTAATGTTTTGACCACTGATGGTAAGCAAAACATTATTATCGGCACGCACCTTGGTTATGCAGCTAGCTTCAAAGAAAGTGACGTTCGTGTAATGGGACGTTCAGCTGCTGGTGTTCGCGGAATTAACTTACGCGAAAACGACTACGTCATTGGTAGTGAAGTGCTTAAGCCAGGTGCTGAAGTTTTAGTGATTTCTGAAAATGGTTATGGTAAGCGCACTGCTGTCAGTGAATATCCAATTAAAGGCCGTGGCGGTAAGGGTATTTTAACTACCAAAGTTGGTAAGAAGAATGGCCGACTTGCTGGTATGACTGTCGTTGATGGTACAACTGACATTATGTTAATTACCACTGACGGTATTATGATTAGATTTAAGACTGAAGATGTCTCACAAACTGGTAGAGCAACTATGGGGGTTCGTCTAATCAAGTTAGGTGAAGGTGATAGTGTTGCTAGTTTGACTGCAGTTCCTAATGACGATGATGATAGTGAAAAAAGAGACGAAAATTCTAAATCAGAAGAATAAAAATCTTGAATAAAAAGCAAAAATTATCAACTTTTTGGTGTATCTAATTAGTGATAGGAAAAAACTATCAGGATCACGTATAAAAAGTTTGGTAATTTTTTTGTTCTGTGCTAGAATTGTGAACTGTGAGTAATATTTTTTTGATTACTCCTTGTTCTTAAACTTTAGTAAGAACCATTTAGTCCAGAAGGAGGTGCAATAGTCAATGACAACCAAGTATGAAGTAACTTACATCATCAAGCCTGATATTGACGATGAAGCAAAGAAAGCCGTTGTTGATAAATACGATAAGATTATCGCTGATAACGGTGCTACAATGGTTGAATCAAAAGACTGGGGCAAGCGTCGTTTTGCATACGAAATTAACAAGTATCGTGAAGGTACTTACCACATTATGACTTTCACTGCAGAAGATGCAAAAGCAGTCGATGAATTTGGTCGTCTTTCAAGAATCGACAACCAAGTTTTACGTTCAATGACCGTTAAATTAGATAAGTAGTTTATTTTCGTGAATTAGGAAGAGGAGGAAATAGGTATGATTAATAGAGTTGTACTTGTTGGCCGTTTAACACGTGATCCTGATTTACGCACTACTGGTAGTGGGATTAGCGTTGCTACCTTTACATTAGCTGTTGATCGTCAATATGCTAATGCACAAGGTGAACGCGGAGCTGATTTTATTAACTGTGTAATCTGGAGAAAGGCTGCAGAAAATTTCTGTAACTTTACTAATAAAGGTTCATTAGTTGGTATTGATGGCCGCATCCAAACCAGAAGCTACGATAATAAGGATGGGCAAAGAGTTTATGTGACTGAAGTTATTGTTGATAATTTCTCACTACTTGAATCACGTAAAGATCGTGAAGCTCGTTCCCAAAATAGTGGCTATGCGCCACAAAATAACGGAAGTTCATACGCTGGAAATAGTAATCAAAATACTAATTTCCAACCAAATAATAGTGCTCCAAATACCAATAATGCTGCACCACAGGATCCATTTGCTGATTCAGGTTCAACAATTGATATTTCGGATGATGATCTTCCATTCTAAATTAATAGAAAGGATCTAGAGACATGCCTCAACAAAGAAGAGGCGGCCGTCGTCACCGTAAGGTAGACTTCATTGCCGCAAACCACATCGACTACGTCGATTACAAAGATGTTGATCTGTTGAAACGTTTTATCTCTGAAAGAGGTAAAATCTTACCACGTCGTGTCACTGGCACTAGCGCAAAGAACCAACGTAAGTTGACTATTGCGATTAAGAGAGCTCGTATCATGGGCTTATTGCCATTCGTAGCAGAAGACTAAAACAGATATTAACTATCGCAGTTAGCTTTTATTGCTAACTGCGATTTTTTTATGCATTGATACGTGGTCTAAAATTAAAGATACGGTATAATAAATTTGATGTAGTTTATTTTCAAGCTAGAGAGGATCTTCATGAAAGACTTTTTTAGAAAACTAGAATTACCGGAGTTTATAAAAGACTCACGATTAAGTTCTTCAGTTCTAATCGTTATCTTTTTATCACTCTTTAGTGCTGTAGTCGGAGTTATGATTAGCCCCTTTTTTGGGTTAGCTATGGTATTAATTTTCGTTTTAATTGTAGCTTTTACAGTCTATGGAGCATATATATTAGCCGGTAATGCAAATAATTTTGCAGCTAATTTATCATATCGCATTAAGCGTAGTGAACAAGAAGCCATGATTAAGATGCCATTGGGTATTTTACTTTATGACTCTGATCATCATATTCAATGGGTAAACCCATATTTACAAATGTATTTAGACGATGAAGATATTTTAGGACGTTCTATTTCATCAGTTGACCCAGAATTGGGAAAAATTTTTGAAACAATTTTGTCTAGTAAGAAGACATCTCAAAATCAGCTTGTAAAATGGGGTAATCGTCAATTTGAAATAATTGTTCAAGATAATTTGGGGGTTATTTATTTATTAGATATTACCCGTTATGCTCAAATTGAAGAAAAATATGAAGCTGAAAGATTGGCAATTGGTTTAATATTCATTGATAATTACGATGAATTAAGTCAGGGGATGCATGACCAAGAACTAGCTTTAATGAGTTCATATGTTCAAAATACATTGAGTGAATATGCTGTTAAGTTCCATTCATATTTAAAGAGAATAGACGAGGATCACTTCTTGTTGCTTGCACATATGCAAGATTTGAAAAAATTAGAAGGTGATAAGTTTTCTGTACTCGATAAAGTGCGACTAGAAACTAGTCGTAATAACACGCCATTAACGCTTTCAGTTGGTTTGGCTTATGGTAGTGACTCATTAAATGAAGTGGCGGATCAAGCTCAATCCAATTTGGACCTTGCATTAGGACGAGGCGGAGATCAAGTTGTCTTACGTGAACCAGGTAAGGAAGCGCGTTTCTTTGGAGGAAAATCTAATCCAATGGAGAAACGGACGCGGGTTCGTGCGAGAATGGTTTCCCAGGCCTTGCAAGAGATTTTTAAAGATGCAGATCAAATATTTGTAGTAGGACACCAGCGCCCAGATATGGATGCAATTGGTGGTGGTATTGGGATTGTTAAAATTGCTCGTGCACACGGAGTAAAGGCTCATGTTGTTTTAGATACTAATCATACTAATTATGATGTGGGACGCCTGGTAGCGAGATTAGAAAAAGACAAGGATTTAGACTTATTTATTAGTCCGGAGGATGCCTTAGCCCAAGCAACTGATCAATCATTATTGGTAATGGCTGATCACTCTAAATATTCAATTACTTATGATCCTAAGTTATATGAAAAATTAAAGAATCGATTAGTAATTATAGATCACCACCGCCGGGGAGAAGAGTTCCCTGAAAATCCAATGCTTATTTACATTGAGCCATATGCATCTTCTACATGTGAATTAGTTACTGAGATGATTGAATATCAACCACAACGTGGTGAGCAGTTATTGACTGATTTGGAAGCTACAGCAATGTTAGCTGGAATTACTGTTGACTCTAAAGAATTTTCTCTTAGAACTGGTACTAGAACCTTTGATGCTGCAAGTTATTTGCGGTCAATTGGGGCAGATTCAGCAATTGTATCTGATTTGTTAAAAGAAGATATAGAGAGTTTCACTCAAAAGGCTAAGTTAGTAGCTAGTTTAAAGATGTATAAAGATGATATAGCCTTACTTTTGGGACCCAACGATAAGATAATAGACCCAATTGTGACAGCTCAGGCAGCTGATATGGCATTATCACTAGAACACGTTGATGCTAGCTTTGCAGTTACTAGGCGCAAAAAAGATACAATTGGTATTTCAGCTAGATCAATGGGAGATATCAATGTCCAGGTAATTATGGAAAAATTGGGTGGTGGAGGTCACTTATCTAATGCAGCAACCCAATTGAAGGATATTACGATTGATGAGGCAAAAGAAAAACTAGAAAAAGCAATTGAAGATTATCTAGAAGAAAACGAATAATTATTTTAGGAGGTTTCTTATGAAAGTTATTTTTGTACAAGATGTTCGTGGTCGTGGCAAGCGTGGAGAAGTTAAAAATGTGCCAGATGGCTATGCACAAAATTACTTAATTAAAAGAGGCTTAGCCAAAGAAGCTAACAAAGGTAATCTTAATACCTTGAAGAGAGTTGAAGCTAACGAAAAAGCAGCCTATGAAGCTGAAAAGGCTGAAGCAATTGAAATTAAAAAACAACTTGAAAATGACAATACTGTTGTCCAATTCAAGTCTAAAGCTGGTTCAGATGGTCGTTTGTTCGGCTCACTTAGTGGTAAGAAGATTGTTGAAGGTCTTGAAAAGCAGTTTAGCATCAAGATTGATAAGCGTAAGCTTGAATTACCTGAACCAGTTAAAGCTCTTGGCTATACTAATGTAAGAGTTAAGTTGTTTAAGGGTGTTGAATCAACAATTAGAGTACATATTACTGAAGAATAAGGTAGTACATAAGAAATGGATAATGTAGTTTCACCACAAATTCCTCATGACTCAGAGGCGGAAAAAGCCGTTCTTGGGGCGATTTTTATTGATCCTGAGGCAATTGCTGATGCAGAAGCGATAGTTACTGTAGATGATTTCTATGAGCGGGCTAATCGAATCTTATTTGCTGCTATGAAAGACTTGGCGGATCGTGACGAAGCTATTGATCCTTTAACTATTCGTGATGAATTAGCTAAGCGAAAGCAATTAGAAGATATAGGTGGTATTGCTTATATAAGTGATGTAGCTGTAGCGACACCTACTAGCGCCCATGTTACCTATTATGCCCAAATCGTTCATCGTAAATCGCAATTACGTCGCCTAATTGCTGCTAGTCAAAAAATCATTCAAAACGCTATGGAAGGCAGCGATGATGTTGCTAATATTTTGGATGATGCTGAAAAGCAAATCATGGACGTATCATCTGATACTAATTCAGCTGGCTTTAGAAATATTAAAGAAGTTGTACAAAAAGCGCTTGATGAAATTAATGCCGCAACAGCAGCTGATACAGATGTAACAGGACTGTCTACAGGGTTTGTTAATTTAGATAAAATGACAACGGGTCTGCATGAAGATGAGTTGATAATTTTAGCAGCTCGACCTGGTGTAGGTAAGACTTCATTTGCCATGAATGTTGCTCAATATGCAGGCTTGCATGACCATAAGACAGTAGCTGTTTTTTCCCTAGAAATGAGTGGGGAGCAGCTCGTCCAAAGAATGCTTGCGTCAGAAGGCTTAATTGATTCTATGCACCTTAGAACGGGGCAACTAAATAATGAAGAATGGAATAAATTAGTTGTTGCAGCAGGAGCGCTAGCTACAGCTTCGATTTTTATCGATGATACTCCTGGTATCAAGATGAGTGAAATTCGTGCTAAAGCCAGAAAATTAGCTAAAGAAGATGGTAATTTAGGTTTAATAGTAATTGACTATTTACAGCTAATTGAAGGACCAAAGAGTGAATCACGTCAGCAAGAAGTTTCTGCGATTTCACGACAATTGAAAAAATTAGCCAAGGAATTACACGTTCCAGTAATTGCTTTGTCACAGCTGTCACGTTCGGTTGAACAGCGTCAGGATAAACGACCTGTATTATCAGATATTCGTGAATCAGGGTCAATTGAACAGGATGCGGATATTGTTGCTTTCTTATATCGAGATGACTATTATCGAGATGAAGATGGTGGCGAAGATAATAACCAGCAAGGGGATGATGATAACGGAGAAGTTGAAGTTATCATCGAAAAGAACCGTTCAGGTAGTCGTGGGACAGTTAAGTTAATGTTTTCTAAACCATATAACCGATTTTCAAATTTGGATTATGCTCATGATGAGTAAAAATAAAAAGGATGTTTCACGAGAAACATCCTTTTTTAATCCTTAAAATTATAGCTCTCAAAGAAGATAGGAGCTTTACTTGAGTCATTACTCTTCGGGACAGTACTGAAATCTACTTCCGAAAATGGCAAATAATTATTTTTAGCACTTTGATAAATTAGTTTAATCATTTCAGTTGCAACTTGGCGTACTTCAGGATCCATGCCCATTACTACTTTTCCTAATGTCCAAGTACCGCGAATACGGTGCTCAGTAAATACATTCATATCCGTAATATCCATATTTTCAAAAGCTAGAAAAATTGCTGACCATAATTGCCCACGTTTTTCTGATGGAATAGATTGGTTAAACTGAATTAAGGCGTGTCGAATTATACGAGCAGAAGTTGTTAATCCTTCTGCTAATACAAAACTATCGCGACCAACACTCCAATTAAGTGGAGTGTGTTGGTGCATCATTGGATAGACACTCTTTACTACTAAAGTTCTTTCTGGATGATCAAGCATAATTCCAAAAACAGAACCCTCAGGTACATAAGTACGCATTTTATCTATAGCGCGTTTAAAGCCGGCACTTTCTGTAAATACTGATCGATAACCTGGACCATCAAAACTTAGAGAATTGAGCACACGATCTTGAATATCATAGCGGGCATCTGCTAGGGAATGGATTGCATAATGTCCACCCTTTGAATGGCCGGTAATATAAATTTTACAATCTTTAAACTTATCTGCCATTGCTTCAAGATAGTCACGAGCTACAGTTTGGCCATAAATTTGATAACTGTAGTTCATAATCATGTCCTCATTCCAGCCAACGACAGAACTATCAGTTCCTCGGAAGGAAATTAAAATAGTATTTTCATCTAATTGCAGGGTTAGCGCCGCAAACTGCAAAGGCGTAGGATTAGCCTCTAAGCGAGATGTCCAATCTAAGATTTTTAAATCAGCAAAACGAGGACTTTTGACTAAAAGTCGCGTTTCCGTTTTTCGGTGTAAATCTAAAGAACCACTGTAAAGTGCCAGAATTCGCTCACATGCTTCTTTTAGGCTATGACCTACAATTGACTCATCAAAAGGTAAATAAGCAATAGAGGCTAAAATAGCACCATCTACACTGTTATATTGTCTTTGCTTGAATGATAAATCACCACGCCAACGTAAATAGTCTAGTGGACCTGCCATCTCATCCATCCTCTCAAAATATAATAGCTATATTGTAATACTTTATTTTTAGAAAATAAAAAAAGAGCCAAAACTTGACTCTTCCTTAATCTTATTTACCACCACGGGTATAAATAATTCGTTTAATATCTGGATATTTGCGTAAATGCATGATGATATTATTTTCATCAATCTTGTTATTAATAATTCCATCTGCGTTAAAAACGATTTGGTCATCATCGACATCTAAAATCTTAATGGCAATTGATTCAACATGATTATTTTCAAGTTCAGTCTTAATTTCGTTAAGAATGTTTGGTGTATTGACGCAAACAATTTGAACATTAAAACGAACATGAATAATAACTCGTGAAATAATTGAATCATCATGGAATAGCATTTGAATAAAGAAAATAAAAATTGTTGCTAAGACGCCAATGGTGTATAAACCGGACCCAACTGCCATACCGATAGCAGAAGTAGCCCAAACACCAGCAGCAGTTGTTAAACCAGAAATTTGTTCACGGCGAACTAAAATGGTTCCGGCACCGATGAAGGAAATACCTGTAACAATTTGAGCTGCAATTCTTGAAGGGTCTAAAGCAATTTCATTTGTTGTCAACAAGTCGTAAAAACCATATTTAGAGACAATCATAAATAAAGCAGATGCAACAGCGACAACAATGTGAGTTCTCACACCAGCGCTTTTACGCTGGATAGCGCGTTCATAACCAATTACGGCACCACAAAGTGCTGCAACGATGATTCTAATCAACCATTCAACTTGAGTGGTAATACTGGCAATAGCTAAAATTGTCATTTTGATACTCCCTTTATATTTATAGTAAATCAATACAATTTCCATTCTAATATAAATTTGAGTAAAAAGCAGAAAAAATTTTTAAATAAAAGCTTGCATAAACTTATCTTTTATGGTTAAATTATTAATTGTGTTAAGGCAACACACAAAGTTGCTGACTTAGCTCAGTTGGCAGAGCACCTCACTAGTAATGAGGAGGTCGAAGGTTCGAACCCTTTAGTCAGCATTAGAATGAATGAAGTTGGGGCACCGATACGTTCGGTGTCTTTTTTGTTGTCTAAAAATAACAGCAATAAAAAGACGCTTCACTAATAGTAAGGGAAACATCTTTTTAATTATTAAGCTAATTGATATTTTTTGATTTTATCGTAATTATAGGTTTCTTCAGCTTTACGAATATCGATATCATTTTGCAAATTGAGAAAGTAACGATCTGACAAACCAAAAAAGCGACCAAGTCGGACAGATGTATCGACTGTAATCTTACGGCGATCATGAAGTAAATCTTGAATTCTTGAAGTAGGCACATCAATACCTTTGGCTACAGCATAGGCAGAAAGGTTGAGAGGTTCTAAAAACTCTTCGCGTAAAATTTCACCAATAGTTGGTAATGGAATTTTGTTCATGGTAATTACCTCCTTAATGGTAATCCACAATTTCGACATCATAAACTTGATTAGGACTGACAAACGTAAAACAAATGCGATATTGGTCATTGATTCGAATGCTGTACTGGCCGGTACGATTACCACTTAATTGTTCTAGATGATTGGCGGGTGGTACCCGTAAGTCATTTATATTCTCAGCATTGTCAATCATGATTAACTTTCTTAAAGCAATATGCTGAATATTTTGAGGTAGCTTTTTAGAAAAGTTACCTTTATATATTTTTTCAGTTTCTTTATCAGCAAATTGTTTTATCATAATGGCATTCCTTAATTTTGAGTAAGCGTATTATATCTGAGGGAAATGTATATGTCAAGTAGATATAGCTAAAAAATAAAATTGCCAAAAAATTTTAGACTTATTTGCTAAATACAATATTGAAGCTACGGTTGATGTTTTTGGCGATAAGAGGGCTAATCCTAATTGTGGAACTAAATTCGCAAGCTTCAGGGCGATGATTTGAGGTCTTACTGTGTATATGGACACTTTTGACTTAGTAAATGAAGCTAAATGGTAGAGCAATTCATTTGAATCTAGGATAGATGGTAATAGGCTGTATGGTCGTAGCAGTGCAGATATGAAAAGTGGGCCTAGCAGCAGAGCTAATCACTTAAAAGCTCAGAATTATTAATGGGCAACAGATTCAACGCAGACCAGATTTGCCGGTCTTTATTTTAGGTCCTGATAAGTGGAAATTAGCGCATCAAATAAATGAATATACGATGATTTCTTCATATTTAGCAGTAATAGAAGCATATAAGAATATTATTTTGAACTTTTTTGAATAGTAGTTAGTAATCCTCAACATAAGTTGAGGATTTTTTGTTTTATTTCACATATAGGTAATCTTGACAAGGAATAAATCGGGGGGGATAAAATGCGCCTTGTATGACTTTTAATTTATTTGGAGGAATTTATGATAGTAGGGATAGTTTTATTAGTAGTATCAGGTTTGTTATCTAGCCTTTTTTATAGTAAGAAAAAATATATATGGTTTTTATTGTGTTTAATTTTTGCTCTTTGTTGTTTTTTAGGGTTTACAGCAGCTATTACTAATATTTTGTTGTTTCAAGTAATTATGGGTGTAACAACACTTGGAACTTTAGGTATATTTGCATATTTAGTTCTTTTGAATAAAAAAGGCAAAAATCCTAGATATAATAAGACTATATTTGCAATAACTATATTTGCTTTACTATTTGCGGTAATGGGAATATCTTCACCTAAGGATTTTATGTTGCATACCGATGAAGTAATAGCAAAAGATAAAGGCAATCATACCAATTCAAAATACTTCGAAGTGTTAACTTCTAAAGATAATTGGGATACTGAAAATAAAATGTTTTCAATTGATACTAATTCTAAAGGTAAAGTATCTCTGAAACTAAAAGGTTTGAGAGATTGTACAGTTACTATCAAAAATTCCCCAGATTTTGATAAAGATACCGATCAATCAGTTAAAATACGAAAAATTGAATTACGTGCAGGGGAAACAAAAACATTATCATTTGTTATGAAAAATAGTGACTATGTTGAGATTGAACTTGTGATAGTTGATCCTGATGGTAAGAAAACTTATGTAGAATTCAATAACGAGATGGAAGATAATTCATCTGACTCGGATTCCGATACCGATTCAGATAGTGATACTAATGATTCAGATGATGATAGTAGTTCAGAATCATCGAGCAATAAAACTGATTCAAAAGATACCGATGATGAGTCTGAAGACGACGATTATGAAAAAGTATCTTATGATGATTTGGCTAGACATCCTAAGAAATTATTAAATAAAAATATAGAAATTAGTGGTACAGTGAATCAAGTCGTTAAAGATAAAGGAATCCAAATGGTATATTTACGTATGGATGATGATCCTGATCAAATAGTGATTGTAGCTGTTTATAATGAATTTAAGCCATCAGGTAGAATACTTGAAAATGATAATTTAACTGTTAAAGGTTCAGCAAGTGGAACCCAAAGTTATACTACAGTGTTAGGAAATGATAAAGAAGTTCCTTTTGTAATAGCTGAAAAAGATGTTATAGATAATGGAAAATAATGGTGTAGGTTGGAAAGAAGATTATATGTTCAAGTAATCATATTTCCCAGGCAATATAGGAAGTAAGTAGTTTACTTACTTTCTTTTTTATTTGTAAGTACTTGACTAATTTGTACCAACAAATTATATTAAAAATGTAAACGCTTACTATTGAAAGATAAGAGGTCAATGATATGTTTGAAACAAAAATGCCTAATGGTTTTCTTTGGGGTGGTGCAGTTGCTGCCCACCAATTAGAAGGTGCTTGGAACGTTGATGGAAAGGGTCCTTCAGTTGCAGATGTTATGACTGTAGGATCAACTGAAAAAGATCGAGAATTTACTGGGAAAGTTTTACCTGGTGAGAATTATCCTAATCATGAAGGAATAGATTTTTATCATCATTACAAGGAAGATATTAAATTATTTGCTGAGATGGGCTTTAAATGCTTTAGAACATCAATTGCTTGGACAAGAATCTTTCCAAATGGTGATGAAGAGGAGCCTAATGAAGCAGGGTTAAAGTTCTATGATGACTTGTTTGATGAATGCCATAAATACGGAATTGAACCAGTAATAACGCTTCACCACTTTGAAATACCGCTACATTTAGTAAATAAGTATGGTGGTTGGGAAAATAGAAAATTAATCGATTTCTTCACTCGTTTTGCTAAGGTTTGCTTTAAGCGCTACAAGAGTAAAGTTAAGTATTGGATGACTTTCAATGAAATTGATAATCAAGCTTCATTTAATAATCCATTCTTAATGTGTACTAATTCAGGGATTGTCTTTAAAGAAGGCCAAAACCGTGAAGCTGCAATGTATCAAGCTGCTCACTATGAATTAGTCGCTAGTGCCTTGGCTGTTAAGATAGGTCATGAAATTAATCCTGACTTTAAGATTGGCTGCATGATTAATTATGCTTCTATTTATCCAGCAACTTGCAAGCCAAGCGATTGTTTATTAGCTCAAAGAGTAGCTGATAGACGTTACTGGTTCAGTGATGTTCATGTTAATGGTGAATACCCAGAAGAACTTGAAATGTACTTAAAGCGTAAGGGATATCGTCAAGATATTACTGAAGAAGACCGTCAAGTTTTACGAGAAGGAACTGTTGATTATATTGGGTTCAGTTATTATGCTTCAATGACAGTTGCTAGTGACAAGGTAGATGCGGACAGTTTAACTGATTTAGATGAAGCTAAGGTGCATAACGAATATTTACCAACAACTGCTTGGCATTGGGAGATTGATCCTGAAGGGTTACGTTATGGGCTTAACTGGTTAACTGATCGTTATCATAAGCCACTTTTCATTGTTGAAAATGGTATGGGAGCTTATGACAAAGTTGAAGCAGATGGTTCAATTCATGATGAGTATCGTATTGATTACTTACGTAAGCATATCAGCGAAATGGAAAAAGCTGTAGCCTTGGATGGTGTTAACCTAATGGGCTATACTCCTTGGGGCTGCATTGACTTGGTTTCTGCCGGAACTGGTCAAATGGATAAGCGTTATGGATTTATTTATGTTGATAAGAATGACAAAGGAGAAGGTACTTTGGCTCGTTCAAGAAAAGATTCCTTCTTCTGGTATCAAAAAGTCATTAAATCAAATGGTGCTGAGTTAGATTAAAAATAGGATAAAGACAATGGCTAAAGCAGAGAGTAAAAAAAAATTTAAAGAAAAAAGTTTGTATTATAATCGCTATTTTAGTTTGCGCTATTTAACTGCAGGATATTTCTTTGTTAACTTTTGGTGGTTAATAGCATTGGCAATGGGTGGTAGTGAGGTTGTTTTATTGCCATTAGCATTGTTATTGCTGTGTGTACCGGCGATTTGGGAACAAAAGCAAAAATTTGATCAAAGAGAAGATAATGAACTGCCACAAACTAAGCATTATTTCTTTTTTCAAGTAGCAATAAATATCTTTTTGGGAATTTGTTACTTTACTCCGGCTTTTAGCTATTTCTATCCATTTATAACTACTTCTGCTTTTAGTATAGTATTTATGCTTTTACTTTTGGGTTTGGCCATTGGAGTATGGAGCTTGCATCATATTATTCAAATTGAAAAAAATGAAGATCGATTTTTTAGGAGATATGAAGCTTATGGCCAACAAAAGTAATCAAAAAGTTATTTTCTTGGATATTGACGGTACGTTATGCGACTATAACGGTACTATTCCTGATTCAGCTAAACAAGCCATTTGGTTAGCTAGAAGCAATAATCATTTGGTTTTCTTAAATACTGGCCGAAGTAAGGGAGAAATGGATGCTGATTTACTTAATATCGGTTTTGATGGTATGATTTGCGGAAATGGAAATTTTGTTGAAGTAAATCAAAAGGTAATTTTGCATCAGCCGCTACCTGAAACAGTTGAAGTAGAGATTGTTAACTGGCTAAAAGAGCATCATAGTGAGTTCTTTTTAGAAAGTAATAACGGCTTATTTGCTAGTGAACATTTTAGAGAAAAAGGTTTACCAGTTGTGCGTGCTTATGTCCAAGGAAAAGGACAAACAGATGTAAGCCACATGACCGTTGATACAGCTTTTCCAGCAATGCAATATGGGGAGTCAATATTTCGCGATGATGTAAATAAAATAAGTTTTATTTTAACTGATGAGGTTCAACCTGAAATAGTAAAAAAGCAATTCCCACATCTTGAATTTGGAACTTGGGGTGGAAGAGATGAACAGCCACTTTTTGGTGATTTGCGTCCTAAGGGGATTACTAAGTCCAATGCTATTAAATATCTACTCCAATATTTGAATTTATCTCTGCGTGATACAATTGCGTTTGGCGATGCACAAGTTGATATTCCAATGTTTGAACTCTGTGGGATTGGAGTTTGCATGGAAAATGGTGGTCCAAATGCTAAAAAGAATGCAGATTTAGTTACAGATGCGGTTATGGATAATGGCTTGTACCATGCTTTTGAAAAATTGTCTTTAATTTAGTAATAACATTTTTTATTCAAAAGAAGGAATACCTGTTTAGGTATTCCTTCTTTTGTTATAAGCAAGTTACGTGATTATAGAACGAAATGTCTGAAGTAAAGTAATTGATAATCGAATAATTAAACGCAACATTATTTCTTAGATAGTTAATTTCAGTAATTTGTACATTAGGAGTGTTAACTGGAATGCTGAGCTTTTTAGAATCAGTTTCATTAGTATATGACATTTTGATAAATTCATCGGCATCATTAACTTCGATTTTGTACTGCTTCTGGATGAATTCAAAAATAGATCCTTGGCAAATTTTTTCATCTAAATAAGGTACTAATTTTTTTAGATAGTAAGTTTTTTCCAAGCAAAATAATTCATTATTAAAGTAACGTAAACGCTCGATGTAATATATGTCCGCTCCAAGCTCACAACCTAATGTTTCAGCATTTTGTTTATTAGCTTGAAGAAGCTTAAATGAAAGTATTTTGGTTTTTAGTTTTTTCAAAATAGTACATTTATCTTCATATGATTGGGGCCTTGTTGGGTGAATACCATCTTTACTTGCCATTAACATTAATTCGTCATTATTAATGAGTTGCTGATTGATAAAATATCCGCTCCCCTGAACCCGCTTAATTATGCCGTGATTAGCCAGGATTGAAATTGCGTTACGAATAGTGTTTCGTGACACGTGATATTGATCTATTAACTCATTTTCACTAGGTAATTGTTTCTTGAATTCTTTATAAAATATCTTCTCTGAGATATTTCGAGCAATCTCCATATATTTTCTCATTTTACTTCTCCCAATAAATACTCTTTTTGGTACTTGCTAAATTTGTACCAACATATTACACTTACATTGTAAGTGAAAGCGGTTACTTAATCAAATGGGTGAGCTTTCAATCAGCCAAGTTATTAATTTTTTGGAGGTGTTCATTATGGCTGAAAAGACTATTATGTTATGTTGTGCTGCTGGTATGAGTACAAGTATGTTGGTTGCAAGAATGCAAGATGCTGCTAAAGCAGATGGGGAAGATGTAGAAATCTTTGCATGTCCTGCTGCAGAAGCAGATGATAAGCTTTCACAAGAAAATGTAAGCGCTATCTTGCTTGGGCCACAAGTTCGTTACATGCTTGATTCATTTAAGCAAAAAGTAAGTGATAAGAACATTCCAGTTGATGTTATTGATATGCAAGCTTACGGCATGATGGATGGCGAAAAAGTCTTAAAGCAAGGCTTAAGCTTGATTAAATAGGAGGCTTAATTATGGATAAAGATCCAAAACAAGTTGCAGATTTAGTCAATGATGCTGCTAAGAAAGAAAAAGAAGCTAATGAACTTTCAATGCAGCAAACAATGATGTTGATTATGAATGCCGGAAATGCAAAAGCATTCGCCAAGGAAGCAATAGATGCTGCGAAGAAGGGTGACTTTGATAAGGCAGAAGCTAAGATTAAAGAAGCTAATGAAGCCTTAATTGATGCCCATAATACACAAACAGGAATGCTTACAGAAGAAGCAAGAGGCAATCACGCCAAGTTAACACTACTAGTAGTTCATGCCCAAGATCACTTAATGACAGCAATTACTTATATTGATTTGGCACAAGAAATTGTTGAGGTTTATAAACAGATGGCAGAGTTAAAGAATTAATTTCTGTCTCTAAGTAGAGGAAATAAAGATGGAAAACAATAAGATAATTAAATTTATGAACGAACACTTATTGGGACCAATGGGCAAGATGGCAAACTTTAGATTCGTTCGTGCAATTATGGCTGCAGGATTAGCATCAATTCCATTTACGATTGTTGGATCAATGATGCTTGTTTTAAATGTTATTCCAATGGCTTTTCCACAATTACAAGGTATTTGGAATGCAAGCTTTGTTCATTTTACACCACTTTATATGACTATAAACTATGCAAGTATGGGGGCCTTAGCACTATACTTTAATATAGTTTTAGGTTATGAATATACCAAAATAATTGCTACAGAAGAAAAGATAAATATGACACCAATGAGTGGTGCACTTTTATCAATGTTTGCTTTCTTTATGACTTTACCAGAATTAGTTGTAAAGAGTGGTACTGTAGAAGTTGTTTCTAAAGCAATTAAAGATGGAACAGGAACTGTTAGTGGTTTTAGTGTTAGCTCATCAGGTCTTGATAGATTAGGTACTTCAGGAATTTTTGTTGGTATTATTATGGCTGTATTGGCTGTAAAATTATATCAATTAGCTGTAAAACATAATTGGGTTATTAAGATGCCACCTCAAGTTCCAACTGGTGTTGCTAATGCTTTCACTGCTTTAATTCCAGCCTTCTTAGTGGGTTGGGTAGTAATCATTATTGAAGGTGCTTTAATTTTTGCAGGAACTGATATCTTTAATGTTATTGCACTACCATTTAGTTTTGTAACTAACTTAACTAATACTTGGTTAGGTATTTTGGTAATTATTTTCCTAGTTCATTTCTTATGGGTAATGGGTATCCATGGTGCAAATATTATTGGTGCCTTTTATACTCCGATTGCTTTAGCTAACTTTGCTGCTAACTACAAGGGTGCTCATTATGTATTTGCCGGTGAATTTATGAATATGTTTGTTATTATCGGTGGTTCTGGTGCAACTTTAGGAATTGTTATTTGGATGGCTTTTAGAGCTCGTTCAGCACAACTTAAGGTTTTAAGTAGAACGGCAATTGTACCAGCCTTCTTCAATATTAATGAACCAATTGTTTTTGGTTGCCCAATTGTATACAATCCTATCTTAATGTTTCCATTTATTCTTGCCCCAATGGTAACTGCCACAACTTCATACTGGGCAATTAAGCTTGGTATTGTTGGTAAGGTTATTGCTCAAATGCCTTGGCCTTCTCCATTAGGTATCGGGGCATTTATTGGTACCGGTGGTGACTGGAAAGCTGCTGTATTAGCAATAATTAACGTATTCCTTGCCTTCCTTGTTTGGTACCCATTCATGAAGATGTATGATAACAAGTTGCTTGCTCAAGAAAAAGTAAACCAAGCAAGTGAACAAAAATAAGCTTAACACCTCAATAAAAAACAGCCGAATTTTATTCGGCTGTTTTTTATTAAATAAGTTAAAATAAACTTATTAACGAAAGTGGGTGATAAATTATGAACTTACGAATTATTTTTGATAAACTAAGATCATTTTTTTCGTGGAGTAAAGCACGTCCAGCTCGTAAAGTTACTGGCTTGATAACTTATGAAAAACTAGAGAGTTTTATCGGTGATTTTAAGCAATTAACTGAAAAAAGACAAAATGCTCTAATTGGGCACTGGCTTGCTAAAGAAGGCTGGGTATTTTCTTTTGAAAATTTAGCAGAAGGAAGAAAAATATTAGCAGGTTGTCGTCAAAGATATAATAGTGATCTGAATAAGTACTTAGAAAAAGTATATAAGCGTAATAATTATCAAGTTTTGTGGCAACAGTTAGACGACTTAATTACTAATAGTGAATCAGACAAAAAATATTCTTCAATTACTGATTATCATGATGCTTTGATATTGATAAATAAATATTTAAAAGAAGACAAAACTGCGGGTCAAGTTATTTTACCAGCTTTATTTGGAATGGTTGAATATGCCTTAGTTGTTAAGTTAGGCTTTTTACACATTAGAAAGTATGGTATTCGTGACAAATGTGAAGAATATCGTGAAAGGATAAAGAAGCAAGTTTTTGATCCTAATGATACTAGAAAACTGGAAATTTACTGTGTATTAACTTGCTTTTCTCATTGGTGGGATACCCGATATCAACAATTCGTGGCTAATAAAAATAAAATTGGCTTAGGAAGACATACAGTAATGCACGGCCGAGTAAATCCACATCGCTTTACGCTGATAGAAGTAGCTAAAATAATCTCTTTACTCCACGCAATAGTTAATTTGCCTACGTTTGAATTATATTTCCAAGAAGAATTGTAGAAATCCAATATAAAGATTTGTTTCATGTGAAACATTAAAAGTTGATCTTTTGACTGAGATTTTTGATACAATCAAGTAAAAAGTTGAAAGGACTGAAGGGCTAATAATGAAATTATTGCTTACAGGAGACAGTATTGTTGCTCGTCATGAAGGCTTAAGCGAACCACATATTAATGCCTATTTAAAAGAAAACTTTTCAGATATTGAGATTGTAAATACTGCTGTACCAGGTATCAATAGCCGCTATTTATTAGCTCATCTGAATGAATTAGTTTTAAAACAAGTAAAAGCTGATTATCTGATAATCTTAATAGGGACCAATGACTGTGCTTTCCATAAAAAGATTGAAGAGGAAGAATTTTGGACTAATTTAAATAAAGTTGCCAAAAAAATTCTTAATAAGTATGAGGCTAAGCAAGTTATTCTGGTTAGTCCACCTGCAGTTGATGAAGAGAAGCAGAGAGTTCGTGATAATGAAACAGTTGAAAAATACGCTAATTGGGTTCAAAGAGTTGCAAATGATTATGGTATGCACTATTTGAACTTGTTTCATAAAATGAACACAGATGATCATGAATTAGAAGAAATTTGCCATGGACTTCGAAATGATGGTCTACATTTTGGTAAAATTGGGTATCAAATTTTTGGCGATGGCTTAATTGATGAAATTAGACCGAAAAAATGGCATCAAAAAATTATTGATAAGTCTCAAACTGCTACATATACAGTTACTAAACTGCCTTTAAGGATACTTATTTGTAATATTCGTGATTGTTTATATATTGTTATAAAGAGAATGGAGCTAATTGAAGAAAGAATTTTAGATAATCCTAATTGGGGTCTTTCTCTAAATAAGATTATTATTTTAGGTGGGCTGGGGCTAATATGGCTATTTATATCTGTTTTTAGATAAAATTATTGACATTTCTTTTTATCACTGATAGTCTTGTACTTGACTTTGATACAAGTACAAGAAAGATATGAACTAATGGATACAAAATTTGCAGTAGCTTTACATATTTTAACAATGATAAGTGAAGAGACAAGTAAGCTTAGTTCGCAAACTCTAGCTAACAGTGTTGGTACTAACGCCAGCTATATTCGCAAAATTCTTGCTTTATTGAAAAATAGTGGCATTATTACTTCGCACCAGGGAAAAACAGGATATCAGTTAACTAGATTACCCGAACAAATTTCTCTTCTAACTATATACTTAGCAATTCAAGAAAGTGATCATATTCATTTATTTGCTGTTCATCAAAATGCTAATCCTAAGTGTCCTGTAGGTAAATATATTGAATCAGCAATGAGGCCACTTTTTGCTGATATTGAAGTTCAATTGGCAGAGGCCTTACGGCGTCAAACTTTAAAAGACGTTATTGATAATCTTTATTACATTTCCCAACAAAAAAAGACTCAAGACGAGAAAAAATCTATATAACTACTTGATAAGAAAGGAATTAAGCGATGTTAGCTGCACTCCATACTCAATATGACAAAAATAATATTAAACTAAAAATAAGCGAGATCGCTAAGCCAAAGATTAGCTCCCAACAAGTTTTGATTAAAGTTAAAGCGGCGGGAGTCAATCCGGTTGATAATATGATTAGTCGAGGTGAGGTTAAACTAATTATTCCTTATCAACTACCCCAAGTTGCAGGAAATGAATTAGTAGGTACGATTGAAAAAGTAGGGGAACAGGTTACTCGTTTTAAAGTTGGTGATCGCGTTTTTGCACGCTTACCGATTGAGGCCATTGGTGCATTTGCTGAGTATATCGCTGTTGATGAAGTGGCGTTAGCACAGGTACCAGAATATTTAACTGATGTTGAAGCTGCAGCTATTCCATTAACAGCATTAACCACCATGCAAGCATTAGAATTTATGAATATTCAGCCAGGGCAAACCATATTTATTTCTGGGGGGACTGGTAGTGTCGGGGCAATGGCAATTCCAATTGCTAAGGCTAAAGGGTTGACGGTTATTACTAATGGCAATAGTAATAATGCAAAGTCGGTTTTAGCGCTAGGCGCAAACCGTTTTATTGATTACAAGACTGAAGACTATACTCAAACTTTGAACAATGTTGATTATGTGCTAGATACTTTAGGTGGAGTTGAAACTAAACGCCAAATGATGATTATGAAACAAGGTGGGCAACTTGTTTCTTTACGGGCAATGCCTAATGGGGAATTTGCTAAGCGAATGAATCTTCCCAAGTGGAAACAAGTTTTGTTCAAAATAGCAGGACATAAGTTTGATAGTATGGCAGCTAAGCGTAAGGTGGGATATCATTTCGTTTATGTTACGAGTAATGGGGCTCAACTTCAAAAAGCTGCTGATATCCTTGAAGCTAGTAAAATTAGGCCATGCATTGATATGGTTTATCCATTTGAACGTGTCAATGATGCACTTGCTAAGGTTGACTCGGGCCACTCACATGGTAAAACAGTATTGAAATTCTAGTTGTTATAAGAGATAGGCATATTGATTGCATTTGTTTATAGCAAATGAGTTTCATGTGAAACTAAATTAACAATTGACACTTCTTTTTGGTAAGTGTAAACTAGTGGTCGTAATTATTAAGGAGAGCCAAACGATGAATAATTTAACATTTATCAATGCTAATATTTGTTGTAGTGGAGCGTCACAGATGATGTGCTCCACTTTTTGGCATACTCAAAATTAATTAAGCAAAAAGTAAGCAATATTTATCTATGACGCTAATTCAATGATTGAATTGGCGTCTTTTTTTATTCTCAGGAGGTTACAAGATGAAGTTTAATAGTAAGTTAATTCATGGCGGAATTAGTGAAGATGAAGCAACGGGAGCAGTGTCAATTCCAGTATATCGAGCATCAACTTATCATAAGCCTTTTTTAAGCAGTAATTTGAAGTGGGAATATTCAAGATCAGGTAATCCTACGCGAGCTGCTCTAGAAAGCTTAATGGCAGATTTAGAAAATGGAGCAGACGCCTTTGCTTTTAGTTCAGGTTCAGCAGCAATTCACACAGTCTTTTCACTCTTTTCAGCAGGCGATGAGATTATCATTGGTAAAGACGTCTATGGTGGCACCTTCCGGTTAGCTAACCAAGTGATGAAACGCTTTGGCTTGAAATTCACAGTAGTTGATACGCGTAAGCTTGATGAGGTTTCAGCAGCCATTAAGCCAGGTGTGAAAGCAATTTATTTAGAAACGCCTACTAATCCACTACTTGAAGTATCTGACTTAGCTGAAATTGCTAAAATCGCTCAAGAAAAAAATGTATTAATGATTGTTGATAATACCTTTGCAAGTCCATACAACCAAAAACCTCTTGATTTAGGTGCAGATATCGTGGTTCATTCGGGGACTAAATATCTTGGCGGTCATTCAGACCTAGTGGCTGGAATTGCCGTGGTTAAAGACGAAAAGATTGCAGAGAAATTGGCCTTTTTACAAAATTCTATTGGTTCTGTCTTGTCTCCTGATGATTCATGGTTATTAATGCGTGGGATTAAGACTTTAGGTGCTAGAATGCGAATTCATGAGGAAAATGCGCAAGCAGTGATTGCTTATCTTTTGCAAAGTAAATACGTCAAAAAAGTGCTTTATCCAGGCTTGAAGACTAATCCAAGTTTTGAAATAGCTAAAAAGCAGATGAAGGGTTTTGGCGCAATGATTTCTTTTGAATTAGCTGATGAATATCAAGTTGCCGATTTTGTTAATAAGTTACGGATGATTTCTTTAGCAGAAAGTTTAGGTGGAATTGAAAGCTTGATTGAAGTGCCAGCAGTAATGACGCATGGGTCTATTCCTCGGGAAATAAGATTAAAGAATGGTATTAGTGATGGCTTAATTAGATTGTCAGTGGGAATTGAAGATAAAGAAGACATTATTGCCGATTTAGATCAGGCCTTTAAGAGCTTAGACTAAGCATTTTTCTCCCAATTAAAGCTAGATTCGTTATAATAAAAATAAGACGAAAAAAGGGAGATTTTTCAATGCTTTTAATTTCATGGAATATTGATTCACTTAATGCTGCACTAACTAGTGATTCAGCTCGTGCGCAAAAAACTAGACATGTTTTAACTCAAATTGCAGAAAAAGAACCAGATATCTTAGCGATTCAAGAAACAAAATTACGTGCAACTGGTCCAACTAAAAAACATGCTGAAATTTTACAGGAAATGTTTCCGGATTATGATTATGTGTGGCGTTCATCTGAAGAACCAGCTAGAAAAGGTTATGCTGGAACGATGTACTTATACAAAAAGTCCTTAAAGCCAGAAGTATCATATCCTAAGATTGGGGCCCCTGATACAATGGACTTTGAAGGCCGGATTATCACTTTAGAGTTCCCAGAATACTTTGTCACTCAAGTTTATACACCAAATGCTGGTGGTGAATTGAAGCGTCTTAGCGACCGCCAAGGTTGGGATAAAAAGTATATTGAATACTTACAAGAACTTGATGTACAAAAGCCTGTTTTAGCTAGTGGAGACTATAACGTAGCGCATGAAGAAATCGACTTGAAACACCCAGAAAACAACCACCATTCAGCCGGCTTTACTGATGAAGAAAGAGCAGATTTTACTGAACTACTTGCAGCTGGCTTTACCGATAGTTTTCGTAAGATTCATGGCAATATTCCAGAAGTTTATTCATGGTGGGCACAAAGAATTAGAACAGCTAAAGCTAATAATTCAGGCTGGAGAATTGATTACTGGCTAACAAGTAACCGAATTGCGGATAAGATTAAGAAGTCCGAAATGATGGATACTGGTGAACGTGCAGACCACTGTCCAATTGTCTTAGAAATCGAGTTATAAAAATAAGGCATCGCAAATGATGCCTTTTGTTTTTGGAGAGGATTTATGGAAAAAGTCTTAAAAGATGCAATTTTAAATGGTTTGTATGATACAAAGTATCCAGGACAAGTCAATTTAACGCCCCAACTTTTATCTAATAGTAATGAAAAAATCTGGCTCAGCTTGCGTCAAGAACTCATAACTGCTAACTCTTTTACTTGGGCAGTTGCCTTTATTAGTGAAGACATGCTGGTTCCACTAAAGCAAGTATTAGCAGATACTAAGATCTCAGGAACAATCATTACAGGCTCATATCTGCAATTTAACAGCCCTAAAGTTTTTACTGAATTAATGAAAATTCCAAATTTAACAGTGAAAATCAGTAATAAACCAGGCTTCCATGCTAAGGGCTTTTTATTTAATCATGTGGATTATCAAACAGCGATTATTGGCTCAGCTAACTTCACTCGCTCAGCAATGTTGGCTAATAGTGAATGGTGCTTAAAGGTTAGCTCAACTCAAAATGCGGGTTTAACCCAGCAACTTCAAGCTGAATTGAATGATTTGACTAAAACTGCGACTCCTTTAACTACTGAGTGGATTGATGATTATGCTCAAACTTGGGCAAAGCCTCAAGCCCAAGCTCCTATTATTACCCAGGAAATAAAGCCAAACTTGATGCAAAAAGAAGCAATCAAGAATTTGTTCAACATCATTAATCAAGGCCAAAAGCGAGCCTTAGTTGTTTCTGCTACAGGGACAGGTAAGACTTATCTAGCAGCATTTGCGGTCAAGAAGTATCAGCTAAAACGCTTTTTGTATCTTGTGCACCGGGCTCAAATTGCTAAAAAGGCTATGTCTAGTTTTCAAAAAGTAATTGGTGGGCGCAAGAGTGATTATGGTCTTCTTTCGGGAAAACACCATGATTACGATGCTAAATACTTATTTGCAACAATTCAGACTTTAAGCCAGGAAGACTTATTAAAGAGCCTTGATCCAGCTGAATTTGATTTTGTTTTAATTGATGAAGCTCACCGTACAGCTGCGCCTTCATATCAACGGGTCTTGAATCATTTAGAGCCTAAGTTTTTACTCGGTATGACAGCAACGCCTGAGCGAATGGATAAAGAAAATGTTTTTGAAATCTTTGATTACAACTTAGCTTATGAAATTCGCCTGCAAGATGCCCTTCAAGAAGGAATGTTAACGCCATTTCACTATGTTGGAGTTGAAGACTACGAAGTTAATGGACAAAGTATTGATGAAACAACGAATTTAGCTTATTTAACAGCTAGCAAACGGGTTGATTATTTACTTAAAGAAATTGATTACTACGGTTATTGCGGTCAGACTGTTCATGGCTTAGTATTTTGCAGTCGACAAGCAGAAGCAAAAGAATTGGCTCAGGAATTTAGTAAGCGCGGACATCAGGCCATTAGCTTAACTAATGAAAATACCGAGTCTGAACGTCAGCAAGCAGTTAATGACTTAGAATCAGGAAGAATTGAATACATTATTACCGTTGATTTGTTCAATGAGGGTATTGATATTCCTTGTCTAAATCAAGTTATCATGCTGCGAAATACGCAATCTAGCATTGTCTTTATCCAGCAACTAGGGCGTGGCTTAAGAAAGTATCCTGGTAAAGACTATGTTACAGTGATTGACTTCATTGGTAACTATCAAAACAACTATTTAATTCCATTGGCTTTAACTGGTGATCGGTCAGCTTCAATTGATCGCGCTAAGCGGGAAGCACAACTACCGTCATTTGTTGGATTGTCAACGATTAATTTCAGTCGTATTGCTAGCGAGAGAATTTTAGCATCTTTAGCTAAAATCAAGCTTGATGGCTTAAAACAACTTAGAGAAGCCTATCATGAACTAAAAGATAAATTAGGCAAGAGACCATTACTTTATGATTTCTATCGCTTTGGTTCAGTTTCTCCACTCGTTTTTGCTCAAAATACTAGTCTTGCTTCGTATGCTACTTTTTTGAAGAAAATGGGTGAAGAGCTTACTCTTACACAATTTGAAAGTCAAGTCTTGAGCTTTTTAACCAAAGAATTATTACCCGGGAAAAGAATTCATGAGTTATTGCTTCTGAACCTATTATTGAAGCATGAAAAAGTCACTAGTGAGCAATTTGAAACTGAGTTAAAGCAGCATCATGCTTATTGCAGTCGTGATCTATTAGCTTCTGTTCAAAACTTCTTGATGCTAGATTTCTTCGATGTTAAAGCTGGTAAAACTACCAAAAAAGCCCAATATGGTAATACTGCATTAATTGAGCGTTTGAACTTGTTTGACTTTACTTTTAGTCAAGAGATTAAAAAAGCTCTTGAAGATGTTGATTTTAAGACTTTATTTACTGATCTAATTAAGACGGGATTAGCTCTAAATCAAGCTTTTGATAACAGCCAGGAATTTACTTTGTATCAGCCTTATGATCGCAAAGATGCCTGCCATTTACTTAATTGGCCACTAGATGTTAGCGCACCGATGTATGGCTACCGAGTAGGAGAAAAGGATTGTCCGATTTTTATTATTTATAATAAAACTGAAGAAAAGCGCAGTAGTATTTACCAAAATGACTTTTCTGATGGACGTAGCTTGCATTGGTATACTCGTTCACCGCGACATTTAGATTCAGACGAAGTTCAGCGCTTATTAAGTGGCAAAGTTAAATTGCACTTATTTGTCAAAAAGAGTGACGCAGCTAGTCGCGAGTTTTTCTATCTGGGAGAGGCTAAGATTATGCATGCGCAAGAAGAAAAGATTGGTCCTAAGCAAAAAGCCACAGTTGGTATGGACTTGCTTTTACAAACGCCACTAACTAGTGACATGTATCAAATGCTTTTCACTAGTGAAAAGTAAGTATAATGATATAATTACACATAACTAAATAACGAAAGTGAGGCAAATTATGGCTTTAAGAGGATTAAATGATACTTACACTTTGAATAACGGTGTAAAAATTCCTGTTGTTGGCTTTGGTACTTGGCAAACTCCTGATGGTGAAGTTGCGGAAAAGTCAGTTTTAGCGGCTTTGAATAGTGGTTATCGTCATATTGATACTGCGGCTGCCTATGGTAACGAAGAAAGTGTTGGCCGCGCAATTAAGAAAAGTGGCATTAGACGTGATGAACTTTTTGTTACTACTAAGCTTTGGAATTCTGATCATGGCTATGAAAATACTAAAAAAGCAATTGATACTAGCTTAATGAAGCTAGGGCTAGATTACTTAGATCTTTATTTGATTCACTGGCCTAATCCAGTTGCTATGCGTGATAATTGGGCTGAATTAAATAGTGAAAGCTGGCAAGCTATGGAAGAAGCCCAAAAAGCCGGCAAGATCCGTGCAATTGGGGTATCTAATTTTAGAAAGCATCATTTAGATGCCTTATTAGAAAATGCGGATGTAATTCCAGCTGTTAACCAAATTTACTTAAATCCCAGCGACTTAGAGTCAGATGTTCGTAAAGAAAATGACAAGCATCAAATTTTAAGTGAAGCCTATTCTCCACTTGGAACAGGAGATTTATTAGGTAATGAACTTGTTAATAAGTTAGCTCAAGAACACGGCAAGAGTCCTGCCCAAATTTTAATTCGCTGGAGTTTGGAACATGGCTTTTTACCACTACCTAAGTCAGTTCACGAAGAATATATTAAAGCCAATGGTCAAGTCTTTGATTTTTCATTATCTGCGGATGAAATGAAGTTACTTGATGGCTTAGAAGGAAAAGGCAACTCAGCCTTAGATCCAGACCAAGCTAATTTTTAGATTCAAATCAAAATCGTTGCAAGAGCAACGATTTTTTTATATACTTAAAGTGTAATAGGAAACTAATACGGAGGCTCAATTATGAAACGCTCAGAATTAAAATTTAATGCTAAAGAAAAACTACACAACAATTGGGCTTGGGGAGCTCTAATGTCATTAATGCTTATGCTAATTGCCTATTTGGTCAGCAGAGGAATTATGTTTCTCATGTTTGGTTCCGCTGGTATTTTTGGCTTTATGATGGCAGAACGTGTTTTGACAGAGGATCCTGGCTTTGTAATTTCCTTATTTGTAAGTTTTGCAGGTTTTGTTTACCTATTATCATTTGGTATTTCACTTATTACTGGTATGTTTGATAAGGGAGTTCAGATTGGTTATTTACATTTAGTAGATGGTAAAAAAGAAAATAATGTTTTCAAAAATATCTTTTTAGCCTTCAGAGGTGGCAGAACTTATAACTACTTCGTCAATGTTTTATTAACTTCCATCTTCACTGGATTATGGTCTTTACTATTCATCATTCCTGGGATTGTAAAATCATATTCATATGCAATGACTTTTTACATCTTAGAAGATATGCATAAGGCTGGAAAAGAAGTAGGTGTAACTGAAGCCATTACTAAATCTCGTCAAATGATGAAGGGACATAAGTTTCAATTATTTGTTTTAGATTTAAGTTTTATCGGCTGGGGAATTTTAGCAACACTTGCTTTAGGTATTGGCTGGCTATGGCTTGTTCCATACATTCAAACAACTAAGGCAGAATTTTACCGTAAGCTAGCAGCTAATAACTAGACAAAAATAAAATTAAATAGTATTCAAAATAAGTATTGCATAGCAATGCTTATTTGAGTATAATAATTTCTGTGAGAAAGATATATTTCTCTCGGAGGTAAAAACATGAAAAATACAAAATTTTTTGCTGGTATTGTAATGGTACTTATGTCACTCTACATGTTATTTCAAGCTGTAACTGCACATCTAGCAACTAATGCTATGATTGCAGGAATTATCTTCTTAGTTGCAGGTATTGCATACGTTGCAACTAAGGACATGGATAATTTAACTGGCGACATTGCTGGTTTAGTCTTGAACTTAATCGGCTGGTTTATGACTATGTCAATTCCAACTGTTAGTTTATTTGGAGTTTTTGCTTTAATTATGGCAGTCGTTTTATTCGGCTTAACTCTTATGCTAAATAGTGGAAACTCAGCTTTAGCAAAATAAATTCAGA
Organism: Lactobacillus jensenii DSM 20557; assembly: GCF_001436455.1. Classification (GTDB taxonomy): domain Bacteria; phylum Bacillota; class Bacilli; order Lactobacillales; family Lactobacillaceae; genus Lactobacillus; species Lactobacillus jensenii. The sequence continues at coordinate 11,584 of NZ_AYYU01000004.1, read as the reverse complement.
GAATTCAATTTTGGATAATACAAAAGAGACATCAGATGATGTCTCTTTTGTGTTACACGTGAAACTATCTACCTTTTTTGAAAAAGCATGTTATAATAAATATTCCCAACTTTTGAGATAGAGGAGATAAACCTATGCGCTATCAGCAACTTATATTTGATGTTGATGACACTCTGATTAGTCTGGCATCAACTGAAAGCTTCGCCTTGCAAAGCTTATTTAACGCCCACAACTGGCGACTTTCCAATAATCTAAGACGACAATATCATGCTTATAACCAAAGCTTGTGGCGTAAGTTAGAGCAGGGAGAGTTAACTTATCAAGAATTAAGTGAGCAATGTTTTCGAGTCTTTTTAAAAGAAAACTTAGATATTGATGTTGATGGTCAAAAGACAATGGATGAGTATCGCTCATACTTTGGTGAAGCCCATCAATTGTTGCCAGGTGTTGAAGATACCTTGCGCTTTGCTAAGAGTGAAGGGTATAAGTTGGCAGTTTTAAGTAATGGTGAGCAATTTATGCAGACGCATCGCTTAAAATTAGCAGGAATTTATGATTATTTTGACTTAATTGTGACTTCAGAAGAAGCAGGGTATCAAAAGCCAGATGAGCGAATTTTTGATTACTTCTTTAGTAGATCTGGGATTAGTCCAGATAAAACTTTATTTTTTGGAGATGGACTACAGTCAGATATCTTAGGTGCAGAGCGTTACGGTTTCGGTAGTGTTTGGTATAATCATCACCATCGCAAAAATACTTTAAATTTACATCCTTTATTTGAAGTTGAAAATTACCCACAATTTGTGAAGTTAATGCAAGCAGATTTTAAAAAGAAATATTGAATGTAAAAATCATTATATTAAAAAAATCCCACCTTTGTTGAGGTGGGATTTTTTAGTAACTAATTTTATTATTTCATCATTGATAAAACGAGAGCTTGCAAACCAGTTGCCATGAATGCACCAACTAATGGACCAAACATAGGAACCCATGCATAACTCCAATGTGCGTTACCTTTATTTGGAATTGGCAATACAGTATAAGCAAAACGTGGACCCCAGTCACGAGCTGGGTTTAAAGCAAAGCCAGTAGTTTCACCAAATGCTTGACCAATTACCATGATTAATAGACCTAAAATAAGTGGCTTAAGACCAGTAGTGAAGTCACCTAAGTTTAAAAGAATTAAAACAAAAATAAATGTCGCAATTACTTCACTGAGGAAGTTAAAAATAGGATTGTCAATTGCAGCACCAGTGGTAAAAATACCAACGTGGTTACCTTCATCTTCATTCTTTGTAGCTTTGAAGTGAGGGTAGTAGTGGATTGCAATAATTGCAGCTCCTGCAAATGCTCCTAAAAATTGAGCTGTAATGTATGGTAAAACGTCTTTCCATGGGAAAAGACCAAAAGTAGCAAAACTCAAAGTTACAGCTGGATTGAGGTGTGCTTTAGAGCCAAGACTGCCGGCTACATAAACGGCAAAAGTAATTGCCAAGCCCCAAGTCATGGTAATATGATGCCAACTAGCGCCTTTTGCGATTGAGCCTTTTAAATTAGAGCCAGCACCAATACCAATACCGAGCACTAATAAGACCATAGTGCCGACGAATTCCCCAATAAAACTATGCATGTAAAAAATTCCCCTTTTATTTAGTTATCAACGTTATGCTATAGAGCATGAATTTAGTTTGGAATAAGTGCTGAACAAACTTCAACCACGAGGTCTATTAAAGGTGTTGCACATACGCCGCTCACAAGTGTAGCATATTTCTTTTTGAAAGGAAACAAAAATTTTTGAATATGTCAAATATTTTGCTTGGAAGCTATTAATAGATAGAAAAAAGAGATTTAGCATTGCTAAATCTCTTTTAAATAATTTATGAAAGTTACACGTGAAACTTTAGTCATGTGTTAACTTTAAATTGAGTAGTTTGTGAGGAGCTGCGTAAGTATAATATGGCTGACGCTCATCAAAGCAAATTAACCTAACTTAACTGGAGTTTCAGGCTCTTTACCTTCAACCATAGCGTAGTTGTTATCAAATGCTTTAACAACCATGTTACGTACAGCGTGAGTAGTGTAGAAAGCAGTGTGAGGAGTTACCAATACGTTTGGACGGTCAATTAGGTCTGCTAAACGTGCATCTGGGAATTCCTTACCTTGCCAGTCCTTGTTGAATACACCAACTTCGCCTTCGTAAGTGTCCATTACGAAACCAAAGACCTTACCTGAGTCAAGACCACGGATAACTGCGTCAGTGTCAACAAGTGGACCACGTGATACGTTTACGATAACAACGCCATCTTTCATTTCCTTGATTGAGTCGTCGTTAATCATGTGAACGTTAGCTGGAACGTCAGGTACGTGAAGTGAAATTACGTCAGCCTTCTTGTATAATTCGTCAAGGCTGTCTACGTAGTAACCCTTCTTTTCAAGTTCTGGGTTGTGGAAGATATCGAAAGCAATAACCTTTGCGCCGAAGCCTTCCATGATTTGCATAAATACTTGACCAATGTGACCAGTACCTACAACACCAACAACTTGGTCACGAACTTCACGACCAATGTTTGGAGCCCAACGTAAGTCGCGCTTAGCCATCTTCATGTCAGTAACCTTGTCTTGACGCAATACACGAGCTGCTTGAATTGCTGCGTGTTCAGCAATAGCGTTTGGTGAGTAAACAGGAACGTTAGTAATTTCAAAACCAAGTTCCTTAGCCTTGTCCATGTCAATGTTATCAACACCAACGTTACGTAATGACATCTTAGTAACGCCAGCATCAGCTAATGCTTGTAAAGTTTCTGCAGTGTAGTCTAATTGTTGGTAAACAACAACACCATCTGCACCCTTAGCAAGTTTTGCAGTTTCAGGAGTTAATAATTGATCAGTGTAATCAACTTCAACATCCTTGTGGGCTTCTTTCCATTCGTTAAGGAATGGTTCTTCATCTTTACGAATTGCATAAGCAAAAATCTTTGTCATGTTGTACCTCCATATATTACAATCGGATATCTTTATTATACATGATTTATTGTGAAGCAGAACACATAACTATCATATTTTAATATGTAAGCGCTTCAAGTTTAAAAATAAACTTGAAAATATATCTTTTAAGAAAAAATGCTAATTAGTGAAGTCTTTAATTATCTTTATTTAGTTATTTGCTCATTTAAACTCATCATTTCAAGTAAGCTTTGAGCGGTTGCACTGCCTTCATTACCAGCTTTTAATCCAGCTCTTTGCAAAGCTTGTTCAATATTTTCAGTAGTTAGCATCCCAAAAGTAATTGGAATTTGTCCTTTTAAATTTAATTGCATAATTGCAGAAGTTACATTGTTAATAATCATGGCATAGTGATCGGTTTCGCCTTTGATGACAGCTCCTAAGGTCATAATTCCAGTATACTTATTGGTTTCAAGGACTTTTTTGCTGTAAAGCCTATTTCAAATGCGCCAGGAACCCAATAAATATCAATATCTTCATCTTTTATGCCAAATTTTTTGAGAGTGGAAGTTGCACCGTCAACTAAGTTTTTAGTAATAGTTTCGTTAAAGCGTGAAACGACAATTGCGACCTTACCATGAACATTAATAAAATTACCTTGTTTAATCATTATTTTCCCCTTTGCATTTATTTTCCCATAATTAAATGATGAAATTTATCTCGTTTAGTTTGTAAATAAAATTTATTTATCTCATTTGCTGGTATTTCCAGTGGAACCCGCTCAGTTACTTCAATGCCATATTTTGTTAGTTGGGTAACCTTATCAGGATTATTGGTTAATAAACGGATTTTCTTAATTCCTAAATCTGTCAAGATTTCTTTTGCAATGTTATATTTACGTTCATCTGGCTCAAAACCCAATATTTTATTAGCTTCATAAGTGTCTCGACCTTGATCTTGTAAGGCATAGGCTTTTAGCTTATTGGTTAAGCCAATTCCGCGACCTTCTTGGCGTAAATAAATTAGAATTCCGCCTTCATGGCCGATTTTTTGCATTGCTTTATGTAATTGTTCACCACAATCACATCTTTTTGAGCCGAAAACATCGCCAGTCATACATTCTGAATGTAACCGAACCAATATCGGCTTATTAGGATCGATTGGGCCTTTAACTAAGGCCAAGTTTTCACCAACATAGGCTTTTATTTTGAAGTTGCCATATACAGTAGGTAGGTCGACAAATTGATTATTTTTACTTGCAGGATTTTTAACATATTCTTGCAATTCTGCAATTGTTAAAAATGGCAAATTATATTCAGCCGCTATTTCTTTTAGTCGGGGTCTTCTTGCCATATGACCATCGCCATCCATTACTTCACAAATATAAGCAACTTCAGCTTCACCAGCTAAACGCGCTAGAGTAATTGAAGCTTCTGTATGGCCATTGCGGTCTAAGACGCCACCATCTTTAGCAACTAAAGGGAAGGTATGACCAGGTCTGAAAAAATCTTCAGCTTTGGTAGTTGGATCAGCTAAGGCTTTAATTGTGGCTGCGCGATCAAAAGCGGAAATTCCAGTTGTTGTAGTTTTATAATCAACGCTAATTGTAAATGCAGTTCCATAAGGGTCAGTATTATTTTGAGCCATTGGAGTTAAGTTGAGTCTTTCGGCAATGCTGCGACCAATACTTGTGCAAAGCAACCCACGGGCTGTTTGAGTAATAAAATTGATTTTTTGTGGAGTAACCTTAGAACCCAGACCGATTATGTCACCTTCACTTTCACGATCTTCATCATCAGCGACGATAACTAGGCCGCCTTGCTTCATCCATTGAACTGCTGCCTGAATTTTTTTAACATCCATATTTATTGTGCTCCTTGAAAATTTACTAGATTCTTAGCCACGTATTTGCCTAAGATATCAGTTTCGACATTTACCTGGTCACCAACGTTTAATTTTGCAAGATTGGTTTCTTCTTGCGTGTGAGGGATTAAACCAACAGAAAAAATATCATCATGAATATCCATAACTGTTAAACTGGTCCCATTAATAGCGATGCTACCTTGAGCAACAACTTGACTAATTAGTCTTTTAGGTAATTTGAAAAACAACTCAACTGCGTTTTCATTTTGTTGCTTTTTGACTAAGAAAATCACATCATCGATGTGGCCAGTTACAATATGACCTTCTAAGCGACTCTTTAGCTGTAAGGACCGTTCCATATTAACTTGATCGCCAATTTTTGAATCTTTAAAAATAGTCTTTTTGAAAGTTTGTGGCATCATCGTCACAGTGAAGGTTGTTTCTGTAAAACTCTCAACTGTTAAGCAGCAACCGTTAACTGCAATTGAATCACCGATTTTTAAATCCTTTAAATTAGCTGGAACAGTCTTAATCACCATTGTGATAGTGTGTTCATCTTTTTTTATATTGGCAATGTGGGCATTACCAGTAACTAATCCACTAAACATAGTCAATCCTCCCACTAATTCGAATATCTTTATCAAGTACCTGATAATTAGGTTGTATCAATTTAAGATTTTCAGTAATTTCAAAACCATCTAAAGCATTGCTACCTAAAAAAGTAGGTGAAAAGTAAGTAATGAGTTCTTGAGCTAGTTTTTCTTCAACAAAAGATTTCATCAGAGCTGGTCCTCCTTCAACGTAAACTGATTGCACCTTGTTTTGAGCTAATATTTGTAAAACTTCAGTTAGAGTACCTTGATCTAAAAGAAATACTTTAACGTGCGGTGGATATGAAGTTTTAGCTAATTCTGGATTTTGGGTAAAAATCCAAGTAGGTGCCCGATTATCTGAAAATAATGTCAGCTGCTGGTTTAATAAGCGTCCGCGGCGGTCAATTACCAGCCGAATAGGGGGATGGTCTTGTTTAATACTTGTTAATAAAGTTGGATTATCAATTAAAGCAGTTGAACTACCAACCATTATTGCTTGATAATCAGCGCGTTCTTGATGAACTCTTTGAGAAGCTGCATTACCAGTAATTTGGATTCGCTTGTTAGGGTAGCTACACTTATGATCTAGGCTGAGAGCTTGCTTTAAAGTAACGTAAGGTAAGTTATGCTCATAAAAATAAACATAGTGCTGGTTTAGCTTTTTAGCTTCTTGAGCTAATACACCGGTAGTGACAGAAATGTTATGCGCTTTTAATTTTTTTATCCCTTTGCCAGTGACTAAACTATGTGGATCTATTTCGCTAATCACGACTCGTTTAATCTTGCTAGCAATGATTAAATCGCTACATGGCGGCTGCTTACCTGTATGATTACAAGGCTCAAGCGTTACATATAAAGTTGAATTAAATAATTGTTCTGGAGTCAATTTGCTAATAGCGTCACGTTCAGCATGGACATCGCCATAGCGGTGGTGATAGCCGGTTGCTAAGACTTGATTATCTTTAACAACGACAGCACCAACCATAGGGTTAGTCCATGTATGATAACGGCCTTTGCTAGCTTCTGTGAGTGCAAGGCCCATAAAATCTTCATCTGTCTTCATCATCAAATCACTTCCTTTTTGCATCAAAAAAGCCTCGAGAAAATCTCGAGGCTAAAATAATATGCAAAGTTAAAAAACACCAAACCAAAGCCAGCCAAAAAAGCCTAGCTTGTACTAGTGTCATTAATCTTCTCCCATCTAGACTTTAACTATCGGTACCTATAATCAGGATTCAACCACTTGCGTGGGTCGCGGACTTTACCGCCGGTCGGGAATTTCACCCTGCCCCGAAGAACATTTTATTCAATTCATAATTATCATACACAAGCAAAAAAATTTTTTCAAGTAAACGATTTCAAGATATAAAATACAATAGTGTCATTAGATAAATATGATAAAATGTAAAAATAAAAATATAATTTATAAAGAGGGTGAATTAATGGATGAACTGAAAAAGGTTGAACGTAAGTTAACGAAAAAAGACTATTTCGTTATTAGTTCAATGTTGTTTGCATTATTCTTTGGGGCGGGGAACTTAATTTTCCCATTACACTTAGGTCAAATGGCCGGGCATAATTGGTTTATTGCTACACTTGGTTTTTTAATTACCGGGGTAGTTTTACCATTATTGTCAATTTTGGCAATTGCCTTAACTAGAGCAGATGGAGTTTATGATATTGGCCTCCCATTAGGATCAGCATTTGCTGTGACTTTCATGGCTTTGATTCACGCTACTATTGGGCCATTCTTTGGAACGCCAAGAACAGCAACTGTTTCATTTACAGTTGGGGTAGCACCTTTTGTTCCTAAGGATCATCAACAATTAGCTTTATTAATTTATTCTGCATTATTTTTTGGAGCTGCATTTTGGATTTCATATAATGAAAAAGATATCTTGAATCGTTTAGGTAAGGTCTTAAATCCTATCTTTTTAGTCTTACTTTTCTTGGTTTTTTTTGTTGCAATGATTAATCCACTAGGATCAGCTAATGCGGGTTACGCAACTAGTGCTTATGCTACAAGTGGCAATGCTTTTTTAAATGGCTTTTTAGAAGGGTATAATACGATGGATGCTTTGGCAGGACTAGCATTTGGGGTTACTGTTGTAGCAGCTATTAGACAATTGGGCAAAAAAGAAGATAAGAGTGTTGCTATTGTAACAGCACGTTCTGGTATGTTGGGAATGGGAGCCGTTGCCTTTATCTACTTCTTCTTAATCCTGATTGGTGCGATGTCACTTGGTAAGTTTACTATGAGTGCTGATGGTGGTGTCGCATTTAGTCAAATTGTACAACATTATGCAGGCTACGTTGGACAAGCAGTTTTGGCAACTCTGATGACGGTAACTTGCTTGACTACTGCTGTTGGCTTAGTTGCTGCTTTTGGTCAAGACTTCCACAAGTACTTCCCACGGTTTAGCTACCGCGTTTGGATGGTTTTATCTGCATTTGCTTCATTCTTAATTGCAAATGTTGGTTTAAATGAAATCATTGCTTGGTCAACACCATTCTTGATGTTCTTATACCCACTTTCAATGGTATTGATTGTACTATCAATCATGACACCAGTTATTAAGAAGTCGCGAATAGTCTACTTTACTACTGTTGTCTTCACTGTAATTCCAGCATTTTTAGACTTTGTGAATGCATTGCCAGATGTTGCTAGAAATACTAGCTTAGTTCAAAGTTTGATTACTGTACGTAACACTTTACCACTTTCAAGTGTTGGGGTGAGTTGGTTGTTACCAGCTATTATTGGCCTAGTTTTAGGTTTAGTAATTTACTTTACAAAGCAAAAACGATAGAAAATAAAAGGACTATTTCCTGGGAAATAGTCCTTTTTGTTTACTTAATTTCAGGACTCAAGTTACTTGTCATAAAGGCAGTTATTAAATCTTGAATCCCAGGTGTTAGTGTGCGACCTTGTTTAACAGCGATGAAATAGTCAATTGAAAGTAAATCAGGAGATATTGGTAATAAGTTAAGTGGCGTTTCTTTATATCTCTTTAGAATACTTGCTGATGAAATAGTCAAGCCCATACCATTAATCGCTAAGCCAGTTGTTGTTAAAATATTTTGACTCTCCAAGATGATATTTGGTTTAATTTTATACTTTTGAAAGAGCCCATCGACTTGATGTCGGATGGCGGAACTACCATTTGAAAGGAGAAAAGGTTGCTGGAGCAAAGTTTTCAGATCAAAAGCATCCGGCTCTAAAATAAATTTCCCGGCTTGATAAAATTTAGAATTAGCTGGGATTACAATATAGTATTTTTCGTTCCCATTAATATATGGCTTGATTCCCTTACTTAATGCCTTGGGCGTTTGTCCTAAGTAACAGTCCACTTCTTCAGCTAAAAGTAAATTTTCACTGGTTCTAGGAGAAACTTCGGAAAGTTGAACTTTAATATTAGGATGGCTCTTTAAAAAGTCAGGCAAAATAGCAGGAATCAAAAAACAGCCCAAACTCTCTAAAACTGAAATCCGAATAACTTCTAATTTTGGATTTTCGTATTTGATTAGTTGAGAATGGAGTTTCCGTTTGCTAGCAACCGAACTTTCAAGGTATTTATAATAGATTGTTCCAGCTTCAGTTAGTGTGAAAGGAACAGTTCGATTAATTAATTTAATCCCCAGTTTTTCTTCTAGTCGTTTAATTGTCTGGGTTAAATAAGGCTGAGAAATGTATAGAGCTCTAGCTGCCTTAGTAAAATTACTTTCTTCAAGTAAAGTATCAAGATAATGTAAAACAGTTTCAGGATCGTGCATAATGGCCTCCTTTGCTATAACAAAATTATTATAGCATGGTAATTAGATAAATATTTCACAAAATCTTGGGCTAATTTTAGAATTAAAATTATCAAGGTAAAAAGGAGACTACTTATGAAAAAAGGGACTTATAAAGTAAAGGCTAAAGGGCATGGTTCTAGTTTTATGCCAATGGAAGTAACCTTGTCTGAAGAAAAAATCGAAGCAATCAAAGTTGATGCTAAAGGAGAAACCAAAGGGGTTGCTGATGAAGTATTCCATCGTTTACCTAACCAAATTGTTAAAAACCAAACTTTAAATGTTGATGCAATTTCTGGGGCAACAATTTCAAGTCATGGCGTAATTGATGGAGTTGCTGAAGCAATTGATGAAGCTGGTGGTGATAGTGAAGAATGGAAAAAGCGGGCCAAGCCAGCTACTGAAAAAAATAGCGATCAAGAATTAACAGCTGATGTTGTCATTATCGGTGCTGGTGGTGCCGGTCTTGCAGCAGCAGCTCGTTCAATACAATTAGGTAAGAAAGTTATTGTACTCGAAAAATTCCCTCAAATTGGTGGTAATACTACCCGTGCCGGCGGTCCGATGAACGCTGCAGAACCTGAATGGCAAAAAGATTTCAAATGTTTACCAGGTGAAAAAGAAACTTTGAAAGAACTGATGAATACACCAGTTGATAAGATTGATGCAGAATATCAAGCAGACTTTAAGAAACTTCAAAAGCAAATTAAGACCTATCTTGATAGCGGGGCAGATTATCTTTTTGATTCAGGTTTACTACATGAAATTCAAACTTATTTAGGTGGTAAGCGTCATGACTTAAACGGGCGTGAAATTCATGGTAAATATGAATTAGTAACTACTCTTGTTAATAACGTGCTTGATTCCGTTAAGTGGCTGGAACAATTAGGTGTTAAGTTTGAACATGAAGTGACTATGCCAGTTGGAGCGTTATGGCGCCGCGGGCACAAACCAGTTGAACCAATGGGTTATGCTTTTATTCATGTTTTAGGAGACTGGGTTAAAGCTCACGGTGGCCAAATCTTGACCGAAACTAAAGCTGAAAAGTTGTTACTTGAAGATGGCAAAGTTAGTGGAGTTATCGCTTCAAATAGGGGCTCAAAAGTTACAGTTCATGCCAAGACTACAGTTTTAACAGCTGGTGGTTTTGGTGCCAATACTAAAATGTGCCAAAAGTACAATACTTATTGGCCAGAAATTCAGGATGATATGGCTACAACCAATTCGCCTGCAATTACTGGTGATGGTATTAAGCTTGGGCAAAGTGTTGGAGCAGCCTTAACTGGAATGGGTTTTATTCAGCTAATGCCAGTTTCTGACCCAGTGACAGGGGAATTGTTTACAGGTCTGCAAACACCACCAGAAAACTATATTATGGTTAACCAAAAAGGTGCACGTTTTGTTAATGAGTATGCTGAACGTGATACTTTGGCTAGAGCTGCTATTAAAGAAGGTGGCTTGTTCTACTTAATTGCTGATGACAAGATTAAAGAAACAGCTTATAACACCACTCAAGAATCAATTGATGCCCAAGTTAAGGCTGGAACTTTATATAGAGCAGATACTTTAGAAGAATTAGCTAAAAAAGCAGGAATGGACCCAGCTACTTTAGTTGATTCAATTAAAAAATATAACTCATATGTTGATGCTGGACATGATCCTGAATTTGGTAAGAGCGTCTTCAATCTGAAGTGTGAAAAAGCTCCATTTTATGCCACTCCAAGAAAACCAGCTATTCACCATACAATGGGTGGATTAGTAATTGACACTAAAACTCACGTTTTAAATGATAAAAACGAAATTATCAAAGGTCTTTATAGTGCTGGCGAAAATGCCGGCGGCTTACATGCAGGTAACCGTTTAGGTGGTAATTCACTTGCTGATATTTTCACCTTTGGTAGAATTGCGGCAGAAACAATTGCTGAAGAAGAAAAATAAAACAAAAAAGACTGTCGGTTTTCCGACAGTCTTTTTTTGCTAATTAGTCTTTTAAAGTACCAACTTTTTCAAGACCTGCTAAAACTGAGTCGCCGTGTGGTGAGTGGCTAAGTGCTTCAGTTACATCTTTACCAGCTAAAACACCATGGTGTTCACCAGCTTGCCAGTGGGCATTACCAGTAACATCGTAAACTACGCCTTTAACAGCAACATAAGCCTTGTTACTATTCTTACCATCAAATTGTGCTAATTCTTCTCTTGTAAATTCTTTCATAAATATCGCTCCTTATTAAAGTGACATAGTGTCATTAATCTTTATATTTAAATGGTAACACCGTGTCACTACAAATGCAAGAAAAAAGACTGGAAAAAAATCCAGCCTTAAAGCATAAAAAAAGCACCGCCTTCTCGCAGTGCAGCTTTCATATAGTGGGTGGTCAGGGGATCGAACCCTGGAC
>NZ_AYYU01000039.1:4934-6182 GCF_001436455.1 Lactobacillus jensenii DSM 20557 | reverse complement strand
AATAGTTTGTGTAAGGATGAATTATTCCTTACACAAACTATTTTACGGTCTCTAATATGATAATATTTTAAAAATATAATTATGCAGTTTAACATAGCATAAAATTAGTACTAAAAAGCTGATTACTTTTAACAGCATCAAAAAAAAACAGCCAAGAAATTTCTTGACTGTCTTAATAATAGTAGATTTATATCACACTCGATTATCTGAAATAATAGAGTATCTTTAACCCAGTATACCTTATACGTCTTTGAACTTTTAATCTAAATTTTCTTAAACACGAAAATTTGGATCTATCTCCTTTAATTTTTATTTCAAAGTCTATAAGATAAATAAACCAACACAAATACGAAATTAACATTATAACTAAGAATATATTAGATACCTTCTGCAATCTCACTGCCCAGGCAGAATATTGAACTTGATATGCAAATATTCCCACCATACATATAAACCAAATGATTATTCCCTGTATCATTTTATATACAAGTTTTACAAACGTCCAAATTTTATTGTTTGCAGCATTAGCAGATCCATTAACTTCTTCTTTTCTTTCTTTAATATAATTCTTGTTTGCCCATTTTATATATAAATACGTTATTACACAGGTAATCGCAAATATGAATATAATTTGTAAAAGGTAATAAGTATGATGAGTAAAATAAACAATTGTTGGTCCATTCTTTTCAAGAAATTGATCAATAGCAAGTATCGAAACCGGAATTATGCAAATAGTAAAAAAACTATAAGAGCGATAATAGCAAATAACATTTTTCATTCAATCTCCATTATTAGTCAAATCAACTTTACTTACATTGAAATTATAACAAAATAAAGCAAGCTGTATTATATAAGGTTTCTCAGTTCTTTCTTTATTTACAGCTGTGTAAAAACGATATTTTAATATTATTTATATAATATCATTATTTGTGCAGTAGTATTATAACTATGCTACTTTAATAGTATAAAAATAGTCAAGAAAACTCTTTGCTGTTTTTTAGAAGATTTTAGAAAAGATCTTTATTCATCTGATAAAAATTAAATTCAAGCATTTATATAAAAATCTAACAAAAAGCAGTCAAGAAAATCTTGACTGCTTTATCAGATAGCTAATTCATGCTATAATTACTTGTGAACATTGAAATGATTATATTCAATAGTCAGGTTGGTAAATCAGCTTAGTGCTACTATCCCAACGCAGGCCAGCAGGCCAATGCGTTGCCAACCAGCACACTTACAAAAAGTTTC
>NZ_AYYU01000039.1:0-4741 GCF_001436455.1 Lactobacillus jensenii DSM 20557 | reverse complement strand
TATAACATAATAAAGCCTAAAAAGCTGCATAGTATCAAGCTTTTTAGGCTTTTTATTTGCACAAATAGCATTAAAGAATTATATTCATGCTTTTATTATAATATTATATTCTATATATCAATATTATATAAATAATATTTAAATAATATCATTATATTATATCGACAATACAATACGTGTGATGCTAGTTGAATCGACTTAGATAATATATAACCAGCTTGTAAAAAGTTGTTTTAATAATATTACTGCAATATAAAAGCAATGCAATTATATTATTCATAATAATATTTATCTCTCATTAAGCTACGATAAATATGTTAATTTCTTTTCCTAAGCTTACTCTTAATTCGATGACGTTTGGCTAATTCGTTCAATTGCTCTTTTGAGAACCTAGTTTCTTCTCTAGCTTCTTCTTTATTCTTTTCATTAAGTTGCAAGATTTGAATTCGTTTTTTTAAAGTCCTTTCAGTGTACTTTCCAACCAAGTCTTCAAAAGCAGTTGGATCATGTCTTTTCTGAGAATCAAGTAAAGTTTCCATATATTCTTCTCTTGATTCCTTATCAGGCATGATATTAACTACAGGATACCCATTTTCCGTCAACGCTAAACTCATCAGCAAACGTGCTGTCCGTCCATTTCCATCTCTAAAAGGGTGGATTGTTACAAATTTATAGTGTAGATCTGCTGCATATTTAACTGGGTGCATTTCTTTCTGGGCTTTTCTAGACCACTCAATTAAATTATCCATTTCTGGTCTAATATCAAACGGTTCAGTATACGGATTAAAATCAGTCTTAGCTGGGTGTACTTCTAACACTCTATACTCACCACCCCACTCTGGATGAGTTTTTGCTAAGGCCAATCTATTTAAATCACGAATAGTAGTTTGAGATAAAGGTTGCTTATGACTAGCTAAATCTAGCATATAATCGTACGCTTCATTTAAATCAATAGTTGATAATACATCTCCTATCGATTCACCATGAATTGTTATTCCCTTATTAATTATTGCTTCTGTCTCAAACTTATCAATTTTACTTCCCTCAATGGCGTTTGATGACCAAATATGTTCCACTCGAATATCCTTGTTAAGTGCTCTTATCTGATCAGAATCTAATGGACGGTATTTATCAATCTCTTTTCTTAATTCTGTTAGCTTGTTAGTATCCATTTCTAGCTTTCCTTTTATTTTTAAATTTTATAAATTCAATGAAATCCATGATTTGATCCTTATCTTCTTTTGAAAGATTACTTGGAATATGTTGAAGTATTTCAAAAGGTCGCTTAATTGCTTCTTCTGTATCAATACTAGTATTCAGGAGATCGCTAATTGGAATTCTAAAGTGTTTAGATAGTATCTCTAGACTTTCTTCACTTGGTTTAATCTCACCAGTAGCCCAACCCCATAATGCACGATATGAAATGCCTAGGTTTTCACAAAATTCCTTATAAGTTAATCCTTCACGGCTGATTAAAGCTTCTAAATTTGAAGAGAAAATTTGTAAATTCTCTTTATTGTCTAACTTATCATTAGTCACTACAAATTGTAGATAGGATGGATCAATTTCATCCGGTTCACAATTTAAAGCTTTAGCCATAGCAAGCAGATTTTTTTTACTAGGTAAAGAAGGTTGTGCGTACACACGTCGATAGTTATTTATGGTTGTATATGCTATACCTGTTTTTTCTGCTAATTCTTTCGGGGTCATGCCTCTTTTTTTCAAAAGTTCATTTAAATTTTCCTTAATGCGCTCTCTACGTATACGAGCAGCCAATGATATTGCTTTTCTTCCTTTAGCCATTTTTTTCTCCTCATTTTTATTTCTATATTTATTATAATCCAAAAATCTAAGAAATTTATTTGAATAGTTTTAATAACATTATTGTTGTCAAAGCGAACACAAATATGCTGTCCTTTTAATTAGAACATATGTTCAAGATGTGATAAAAGAGTGATTAAAAATGGATATTAAGGATATACTATTCGGCTTTTTATTTGAAATAGCAAAAGAATATAAATTAGATGTTAATCTAGAAGAACCAGGAAGTCCCATACCTACATGTGTTGTTCCCGAAGACAGAAATATCTTTTTAAATTACACAGACGTAGGAGAAAGAAAACAAGCTTTTCAATTTGCACATGAACTAGGTCACTATTTAAATGGAGATCAAGAACGTTGTGACTGTGATAGTGCAATTCTAGATATTAAAATAGAATACTATGCAGATAGAACTGCTACCAAATTAATTCTTAAAGGGTTAAGCAAGAATAGCATATATTTTTCAAACTTATATGATCTAATGGAAATTTGTGCGATTCCTTTTAACATGGTTGATTGTGTAAATGAACTAATTACAAATCAATATCCATCTTTAATTGCTTCATTTAACTAAGAAAGGATTCTACAGTAAATGAATGATAATGTGCTATCAAATTACGTATTTGGAGAAACGTATTTTCCCCATGTGGCAATTCCCATTAACAGAAAAGCAGGGGATACAATCATATTTTTTGAATCAAAGCAACTTATATGGAAGATAGAAAAGCAGCTTAAAGATAAGAAAAAAATAGCGAACAATCTTAATGTTGATTCCTTAATGGCTGTAGATGCTATTGACCTTATAGAAACATTTGATTCAAAATATAATTTTTTCCTTCCAGATAACGTAAACGAAATTAGAAATATGTATTATTTTGGTAGTCTTAGCACTTTGGGAATTCAAGCTTTTCTAACATTAAAAGAAGCAACAAACATTACAAATTTACAACCTTGGGCTACTATGTACAACAGATTAATTGATAAAGCTTATAACCAAAATAATTTATTATCAAAAAACCGATTGGAAATTAGCCCCAATAAGCTATCAAAATTTACCAAATATTTTGATACCGCTTATCAGCAGAAGATTAAAGATTTATTCAGCAAAGAAAAAGCTATCAATCATCGTATTCTATCAACAAAAGATTTTATGTTGTAATTACAAATATTATCCTTTACAATCAGTACTGTAGCTCAGCTACTAAATATTTATTTCATAAGAGGAACACAATTTTTACTTGTGTTCTTTTTTTATTATTGAAATATGATCGTAGAATATATATTTATATATAAAAATATCATGTAATGATATTATTATTAATAATATTTAAATAGTATATTGATAATGCGACTAATGCGATTTATAATAATACTGAAATAAATATTTAGAACTAAGTTTAAGGAGCTAATATAATATTATGACAAAAATAATTACATTCTCAGCAATTAAAGGCGGAGTAGGAAAAACTACCATTGCATATAACTTTGGATCATGGCTAGCCGATAATAAAAAGAAGGTTCTTTTTATTGACCTAGATCATCAATGTAATCTTAGTCAAACCTATAATGTTTATGATCAAAAGGGCAGTGTAGGCAATATATTAAATCCTAAAGATGAAGTAGTAATTCATAATGTTGGGGAAAATATCGATTTAATTGCTGGTGATATGCACCTTGATGATATAGAGACATTAATCGAAAATAAAACTAATAAAAACATGATGCTATATTTGTGGCTATATGATAACTATCAAAAGTTACATATAGATAAATATGATTACATTCTGATTGATTGTCACCCAGATTTCAGTACAGCTACCAAGAATGCTATTATCGTTAGCGACGATATATTAAGCCCGATTACACCAAGCGAATATGGTTATAAAGCTAAATATAACTTGAAAGAACGACTAAAAGAATTATCTGAAGAAGCAATTGATTTTACATCTCATAAATCGTATGTAACCGCCAATCTTTATTTCTTAGCTAACATGTTAAAGCATAATACAACAAGTTCACGTGATCTTTTAAATAGCTTAAAAGATGAAAAAAATCAGGTGATAATAGTTGTATTGCTTATATTCCTTATAAAGAGTTATTTAATAAATCTGAATTAAATAAAATTTCTTTGAGTGAAATGGCAAAAGACCATAAATTGGCAATACAGCAAAGAAAGTTTTTTGGCGAAGTTTTTAAAACATTTGAAGACATAGAAAACAAATTATAAAGTTAAGAAAGGATAAATATATATGGCTTTTAAACCTGACGACAATATTGCTAAAGCATTAAAGCAATCAAATTCTAATAACAATAGTAAAAATAACCAAAATGAACAGAACACTCAAAATTACTCTGATCTGTTAAACCTTGTATCTAAGAAAAACGTGGAAAAAGAATCAATTTCTATAACAATTGATAGTGATGTTAAATCAGAAATTGAAAAGTTAGCAAAGAAAAATGGCTACAAACATTTATCAACTTTTATAAATGATTACTTTAAAAAACTACTTAGTCTTACTCAAAATAATTGATAAGATTATTACTACTTCTGACGAGATTTTCATTTCGTCTTTTTTATTTAATTTAATAGATACTTTATAAGACATTAAAAGGAATTAATAGAGTATTAAGGGTATTCTATTAGCCTTAGAGACTCAAGCGATAGCAAATTCCAAAGGTACCAAATAGTGGAGCCCAAGGTACTAAGTAGTGGAGTCAAAGGTACCAAATAGTGGAGTTAAAGGTACCAAATAGTGGAGTTAAAGGTGCCAAGTAATGGTCCACAGAAATAGAAAATAGAGCTAAAAAAGGCAAAAATCGTATGATTTCTGTGGATAATTGCTCAAGGGTGCTAAGTAGTGGAAAAATTAATGAATAGTAAAAATTTTAGGAAACTGTCAAATTTTTTGTGTAAATAGAT
>NZ_AYYU01000038.1 GCF_001436455.1 Lactobacillus jensenii DSM 20557 | reverse complement strand
CTGAATCACCACCGCCAAATAAGTCATAAATACTACTTGATTTACGAGTAGAATTTTTCTTCAAATTAATTACTGAAACAACGGCTCCCTTAACCTTGTTGTAAGCACTGGTCATCGTACCAGAATTTTTAGCACTATTTTTAGAAATACTTGCACTAGAACTGGAAATAGAAGTTTGTGCGGAACTAGAATCGGCATAATTTGAGTATTGTTCAAGTCCCACATAAGAAACTCCACCACCTAATAATCCTGCCACTACACCAACAATTGCTGCTTTTGTCAAAAGTTTATTTTGGCTTTTATCGGCAGTACTTAAATTAGATCGAGAAGCTTGATTTTGTGACTGGTTTTGGACATTTGGATTTTTATCTTCTGTCATATTCTCGCTCTCCTTATCTTCATAATTAAGCATATACTCTAATTTTGAATATTATATGAATATTATTTGCTGAAAATTTTAAATTTTTATCAAGTCTGTAGGAATATTGGGATCAGTATCAATGACTTTTAGCTGTGGATTAAAATCTATCTCATCCCTTGCTAAATTGTTTACCAGAGTATCATGAGCTAAACGCAAAGTATTATTATGCTGGCTACGATGAGTTAAGAAGATATGCTTAGTTTTAGCCGTTAAAACGTCCTCAAAGACTTCGCTAGCTTGTTCATTTGATAGATGTCCATAATCTGACATAATTCGCTTTTTTAATTGCCAAGAATATGACCCATTTCTTAACAATTCAGTATCATAATTAAATTCCAACATATAAGCATCACTATCTTTGATAACATCACGTACTTTTTCTGAAACATAACCTGTATCTGTTAAAAAGGTAATACGCTTACCAGCACTTGAAAAGACATAATATTGAGGTTGTGCTGCATCATGACTAGTTGCAAATGCTTGAATTTCCAAGTCATCAAAACTTTTTACTTGTCCTGGTTCAATAGTATTGATTTGCTCTACTGGTAATTTACCCACTTTATTTTCATCAATTAAATACTTCCAAGTCCCACTATTAGCAAAGGCATTTATCTGTGGATATCTCCGCATCAAAACGCCTAATCCTTTAGAATGATCACTATGGTCATGACTTAAAAAAGCCATATCAATATCGTTAATATCTACTCCTACTTGTGCAAGTAAATCTTTAATTTTCTTTCCAGATAAACCAGCATCCATCAAAATTTTATGTTTTTCAGTTTCAATCAAACTTGTGTTACCAGTTGATCCACTAGCTAAAATAGAAACTTTCACATTAATCCCCTTAGTCTGTTACATACTACTTTGTATTACTTGCCCAGTGAAGGCATTAACCCGCTTAATTGAACTTGTTTTTGTTGTCTTATTTTCAATTTCAACAACCCAAGTTGGCAATAAAATAATACTATTTCTAACTTCAGTTAACTTGGAATACTCTAATTTTATCCAAATCACCTTAGAATTATTAGTCAATTCTCGATAAATATATAAATTCTGAATTGCTTTCCAAGATGAAATTGTCGACTGTAATTCACGGACTGCAGATAATTCTCCTAAGTAACCTTGTTGATAACTGACAATTTGATGTTTTTGAACTTTGATAATTAATTCAGCCGATGCATCATATACTTTTCCAAATTTAGAATTTTGAACAAATACATAATTACTATCGTCTGACAACTCATCTACATAAACATATTGTTTACCAAATGGAACATAGTGACTATTATTTTTGAAAGCTTTAACTTGCTCCAAAGCTTTGGTATTATCAGTACTTAAATTTACAGCCCTTTGCAATACGGCATAAAAAGTTTTATCAGTAGAGGAATAGCTAGTATTTACATTACGCAAATTTTTTATATTTTTGAAATAATTTTGATCACTAGCAGCCAAATAATAGCCTGAAGCTGTATCTTCTGAAAGAGAGGGTAGGTCGATATTATCAGCTTTTATTTCATCACTAATATTGGTCGTTGTATTCGGGTCAGAACTAGTTCCACTAAGCTGAATAGGTGTCCGCCATAATTCAATTCCGAGAAAAATACTAATCGCTAAGAAAATAACAAAAAATAACCACTCAATTCTGCGATGATCCATAATTTATTCCTCTCTAGTAACATTTAATCCCTTAGCACTGCTAGTAGTACTAGTTCGATATTTAGCTAAGTTAGCATTTTGCCATTCAGATAATGACAACCAATGATTATATATCTTAATGTAGTATGTCGGTGTTAAGTCTACCAAGCTATCGTGAGCACTATCACGTACTAATTCAAAACCAATAGTCATTCTTTGAATATCACTTTTAGCAATACCTTTGGCCTGCAAAGTTTTAATTACAGTACTAGTTTTAGGAATTTTTACTGTTCTTCCATCAAATGGAACGGGAATTTGTAAGTTCGTACTATTAAATTTGATTGTTATATTATCCGTACTATATCTAATTTGAATTTGTGGTCCTTGCGTTTTAATAAATACTGGATAGCCTTCTATATAATTGGTATACACAACTGATGAACCCTCTGCATCAAAAAAGCGCAAATCTTGTTCTACTAGTCCCAGTTTATGAACATAAGTCACACTATCACTTAAACGAGTATTTGGATTAGGAATTGATGACTTTTGGTAATTAATATAAGTGTAGTTATGATAATCCTTACTATTAGATTTGGGTACTTCTAAGTGATTATATAAACCGGCAGTATAAGTTGTAACATTACCGGCAGTTTTTGAGGAAACACCAGAAGTTCCTAATAATCGCGAAACAAAGTAAGAATCACTTGGGTTACTAATTAAGTAGCTATAAACATTTACCGTTAAATCATTCTTATATGAAACTTCGTAGCCTTCACTTAATCTAATTAGTGAAACAGCTGTCTTACTTTCTGATTTTTGAGCATATTTTAGCAATTTATCAAAATTGCCATTTTTCAATGAAACTTCATAGATTCGATGATTTAAATCATTACCCGCATATAATTTAAATTTCCCATCTTTTTGAGCAATAAAAATACGATTAAATTCAGAATTTTTATATTTAGAAACATTACTTGAAAAGATTCCAAAAGTTATTTGATCCGGATAAGTTAGCTGCAAGTAAGCCTTATTGGCCAAAAATTTCTGATAGTCTTTTTTGGTAATAAATATTGGTTTAATTCTTTCAATTTTTGCATTATTAAATTCTTTAGAAAATACCAATGGCAAGTTTTTATCAGAATCATATAGTTGATATAACTGATTGTTGCGATAACCAAATACTTCGGTAGGTAAATATGCATCTTTAATAGATTTAGAATTTTTAACGTGTGTAGTATCTGTATCAGTTGATTGATTTAATCCACTAAACCTTTGATCACTTGTTAAAATAAAAATCCACAAAACTATTGAAGTTATGATTACTAAGCCAGTCGCTATATGCAATGCTATATCAATTGCTCTATTTTTAGACTTCATCCCAGTCGTCCTCCTCACTCATTGGTTCAAACGGCAATGAAATGTAAAACGTTGAGCCTTTTCCTTCTTGACTATCAGCCCAAATTCTACCTTTATGAGCTTCTACGATTTCCTTAGCAATTGCTAAACCTAAACCTGTACCTCCTTGCTCACGTGAACGAGCTTTATCAACACGATAAAAGCGATCAAAAATTTTATTCAAATCTTTTTTAGGAATCCCTAGTCCTTGATCAGAAATGCTTAAAATAATTTGATTTTGTGATTGTGATAATCCTACTGTAATCACACCACCATCAGGGGAATATTTAATGGCATTGTTCATGATATTATCAATAACCTGCATCATTTGATCAGTATCAATTTCAACCCATAAATCTTGATTTGTAATTTTTCTCTTAATTGAATATTTCTTTTCACCCTCCTGACCTTTTTCTGCATCTTTTTTAACAATCATGTCAAAGCGGTTCAAAACGTGACTCAAGAAATCATTAAAGTTAACCCATTCCAAATCCATTTTGGCAACACCACGATCCATTCTCGATAATGACAAAAGATCATTAATCATTCGAATCATTCGTTCAGTTTCTTCTTGAGTAACTTCCAAAAATTGCGGTGCTATTTCAGGATCTTTCCATGCACCATCATTTAAGGCTTCGATATAAGCACGCAAACTAGTCAGAGGGGTACGCAATTCATGCGAAACATTAGAAACAAACTGCCGTTGTTCATTTTCATTTTTTTGTTGCTCAGTTACATCATGCAAGACACATACAGCTCCTGAAACAAAGCCAGTCACCCGACGAATTAATGAGAAACTAGCGTGTAATATCATTTCATCTGGAGTTCCCTCATTAACAGTAATCATCATTTCCTGTTGATTGCCAATCAATTCTTGAGCACTAACATCATCTGCCAAGCCTAAAATTTTTGTTATAGGTTTATTTACAGCTTCTTTTTCTTTAATATCCAAAAAGCTCAAGGCCATTTGATTCAAAATGATGACGTTTCCGTGACGATCAGTCGCAATAACTCCATCAGTCATATGGGACAAAACACTATCTAATCTTCTCCGTTCACTTTCAGACTGTTCCTGTGAGCGTTCAACTCTTATAGATAAAGTATTAAAAGCTTCAGCTAGTTGTCCTAATTCATCATTAGAATAAATCTTTACTTGACCAGAATAATCTCCATCAGCCACTTGTAAAGCTTGCATTCTCATTTCTTCAATCGGCTTAGTTATTGCCCGGGAAATAAATAATGCCAAAATTGCACTTAAAATCGAAGCGGCAAAAGAAGCGGTTAAGAACATATATGAAATATTTCTCAAATTGTCAAAAACCCCTTGCATATTAGCCCGGACATAAATAGCACCCAAAGTAGAATTAGCCCCTGTTCCAACAGTTAATGGTGTTATTTGGACCATATTGCTACCAGTGTTATTACTATCAATCCAAGTAACTTGCCGTCCGGTCGACGTAACCTGTTTTATTCCTACATTAGTAGCTCTTTGTCCAACACGACTTTTATCATTTAAGTTAGAAACAGCTCTTATAACATCTTTGTTATCGACAACAATAATTTCACTGATTGCACTATTATTATAATTGCTTACAATTTGGCTTAACTGTTCATCTGCTTTTTTAGTATTTTTAGATAGCTGCGTAGCTAGAGAATTAGTAATAATAGTCGGTATTTGAATTGAAGTTTGAAAGCTTTCAATCGTGCTTTGCTCTAATTGCCGTGTAAAATATGCTCCAATAATTTCAATTGTAGCTAAAATCATTAGCATAAAGACAACAGCAATCTTTGTATTAAGTGAATTAAGAATACTTTTTATTTTTTTCATTTTTACCATAACTAAAGAAAGCCACTAATTAGTGGCTTTCGATTCTATTCTTCATTTGGATCTTTAACATAATATCCTACACCACGACGTGTAACCAAAATCTTTGGTTGAATTGGATTATCTTCAATTTTTTCTCTTAGCCGGTGTACAGTAACGTCAACAGTCCGTACATCACCAAAATAATCATAACCCCAAGCTGTTTGAAGTAAGTGTTCTCTAGTCATTACTTGACCCATGTGTGATGCAAGATAATGAAGCAATTCAAATTCACGATGAGTTAATTCAATTTTTTGACCATCTTTTTCAACGATGTAGGCATCTGGCATAATGACTAAATTACCAATCGTAATATTTTTATTTTCGTTTTCACTTTCATCAGCTTGCTTTTGAACAATATCACGTCGCCGCAAGTTTGCTTTTACTCTAGCTACTAATTCACGGTTAGAGAATGGCTTAGTAACATAGTCATCTGCACCCATTTCTAAACCCAATACCTTGTCAATTTCAGTATCTTTAGCTGTTACCATAATAATTGGCATGTCATGAGTTTGGCGCACTTCACGTGCAACTTCCAAACCATCTTTTTTAGGTAGCATTAAATCCAAAATCATTAAATCTGGATCTATCTCATTTACTTTTTTTACTGCTTCTTCGCCATCATAGGCGGTATCAACTTCAAAGCCTTCCTTGGTTAAGTTGAACTTAATAATATCGGAAATTGGCTTTTCGTCGTCAACAACAAGAATTTTCTTTGGCATCGGAAATGCCTCCTTCTATAGATACTTTATATTATAATTGATTTTTACAATTTTATCCAAAAAGTAACTTTTTTCAAAAAAAGCTTGCATTTTCTTAAACATCTTGGCATAATATACATTGCTTATTAATGACATGGGTGGTTAGCTCAGCTGGCAGAGCAACGGA
>NZ_AYYU01000037.1 GCF_001436455.1 Lactobacillus jensenii DSM 20557 | reverse complement strand
GCTGCATAGTATCAAGCTTTTTAGGCTTTTTCTTTATCTTATAATCAGACTATAGCATGATAGTTACAATATAATAATATTATTTTGAATGCGATTGCCGTAATTTTGTGACAATATATTTGAACTTAATAAATAATATTAAAATATTATTGTGATCTGACTTAATGCAAAAAAATTACGCTCTGTAGACTTTATATCATACATATGATTTTATCATATTATATTGCTTTATTAGTATATTTAATATATAATGTACGTAAAACATAAAGGAGGATGATGTAAAATGCCGGTAACTTTAGGTATTGATAACAAGTTAAAAGAGGAAACAAAGTCTAATTTGGAAAAAATGGGATTAGACATGACTACAGCTACTAAGATGTATTTTATATATATAAATCAACACGGAAAATTACCTTTTACTCCAAGTGTTGGTAGAAGTGAATTGGATAAAGCATTAGAACAAGTTAAAAATCATGAATATGCAGGTGAATATGATTCTTTAGAAGATTTTAGAAAGGATCTCTATTCACTGGATGAGAATTAAATTTACGCCTTTATACAAAAAATCCCTAAAAAAATTAAAAAAGAAGCACTATAACCTTCAATTATTAGACGAATGCGTAACTGCAATAGTAACTAGAGATAAAAAATTATTAAAAAAACATAAAGCACATAAGTTAACTAACTATTATGAACTACATATTCAAAATGACTGGCTTCTAGAATATACTTTTGATAAAAATACTGGAGAATTGATCTTGATCTTGATTGATACCGGTAATCATGACGACTTAAAAAGAAAAAAATATTAAGGAAAGGATTGCATTGATACATGAAAAGGTTAAATGATCTGCACAACCCGACTATAAACTATAATGTTGCTTACGATGAAGAGACTGGCGTAGAATATATTGTTCTATCCTATGGTCCGAGCATATCTATTACTCCACGCCTTGACAAATTTGGTAAACCTTTAAATTATTTTGATGTTAATCAATAAATATATATTTTATTCTAATAAATATATATTTTATTCTATATGTTATATTGCTTTGATATTATTAAAATAATGCTAAACTATTACAATTATCTTGCTTAGCGTAATATAAAAAGTATTATAATTCTAACTACGTTGAATAGCATCAAAAAACAGCCTAGATGGACTGCTTTATCAAATAGCTAATTTAGCACACTTACCAAAAGTTTCCATAAAGGATACCTATAACAGAATAAAGCCTAAAAAGCTGCATAGTATAAAGCTTTTTAGGCTTTTTCTTTGTACAAAAATCCTATCCTTATACCTTTTGTATAATATTAATATCTAGATAAAGATAATATAACTATATTATTGCAATAGTATGCTTTTAAAAAATCAATCAGATTTAAATATGATTATAATATTATTTATATGCTGTGATAATAATATGATCTTATCATTTTTTGTCATAAGCAAATAGTATCTTTATAGTTATAAAGCTTAGCATGGACATGAAGATTAAATCTTTATAATTTTTCATCAACCGATATATAAACAAATGAAAGCTTATGATAGGATGTAATAGGACAGAATACACAAATATTTAATATTTGTGTATATTAAAAGTAATAAAATGTTAAGCCAAGATAAGAAATTTTAATGGAGGAAGCATTATGTATGACGTTTTTAAAATAGTCAATTGGCTACGAGTTAGAAATAATGCTGATTTACAAGCCAATCCAAATGCAGAAGAATTAACGCAAATGAAGGCTATGAAATTACTGTATTATATTCAAGCCGCAAGTTTAGTTGTAACTGGTCATAGAATGTTCAAAGATGACATTGTTGCATGGAGATATGGCCCTGCTGTTGAATCTGTTCATAATAAATATATTCATCAACGTGGCATTGTAGGTTATGTTGATAATCAGTCTTTAAATGACTATCGTGAATTACAGAGTGATAGTCAAACTGCTGACATTTTAAATAGTATTTATGATATATATGGTCATAGTTCCGCCTATGATTTAATGCGTCAAACTCATAGCGAAAAACCTTGGAAAGAGACAAAGCAGAGTGAGGTTATTAGTGACGACAAAATAAAGAGCTATTTCAAGGATGTTTTTGTAATTAATGAAGATAACAAGTAGCCAAAATTTTTCTAATCATAATTTCCCTAAAAGACAAGAGATTAGGCATCATACCTCTAGACTTGCTTTTAACTTTTCTTTTTTAACAAATACGACGCAGTATAATTTAAAGAAGAATAATAAAAATGTAAATAACAAAATAAGATTAAAGCTTTTAGAAAAAATAGCTACTTTATCTGAGGAAGATAAAATACTTATTTTGAATCGTTCAAAAGAACAAGGATTAGAGTTAATGCCAGAAGACCAAGTAAAACTTAGAATTAAGCAAGAATTTAAAACTTCTGGCAGATACGATGAATGTGATGATGATTATTGGGTCTTTAGATTAAGCAAAAAAGGTCGCGTAATTGGAAAAATAAGTGATAATATTTTTTATATTCTCGCTGTTGATCCTAAATTTGATTTATATAAACATTAATTTAGAAGTCAGCATAAGCTGGCTTTTTTCTTATAATATTTTCTTGATGCTATTCCAAAAGCGTAAGAATGCTATAATAAATAATAGGCAAGCATTATTGCAAGCCTATTTAATCGAATGAACAAAATAATCAAATACTACTAAAATAACATTACAAAAAGGAAAATGATCTAAAATGCTAGTAACTTTAGGTATCGGTAAATTATACCTTTAACTGTTAACTGTAAAGAGCAAGAGCATGTTAGCCATTATTAACAAAATCGATATTATTTAAATAATATATGTAATATACCATAGATTTTTTAATGTATCATTGACAAAATAGGCAGTCTATCAATATATTGAAATGTATATTTTAAATTAAGTCAATTTGAGGAAAGAATAAAAAGTATGGTATCTATCTATCTATCTATCTGATTATGTAGGGCGCAGTCATAATGTCAACAACTTGTTATTTTTGAGACCTTTAAGAATTGTTTATTTCACCGCCAAAATCAGAAAGGCGGTGGCTTAATTGGCGCATAAAGAATATATCAAGGATCTTATAACTGGAAAACAAATTTTTAAAACCCCAGAAGAAATTAATAGACAAGGTATCATTAAGATTCTTCATGAAGATTATAATTATCCTCTATCATTAATGGTAAAAGAATTTGGCGTAAAGAAAAGTCCATCAGACGTTAAACGATCAGTTCCAGTTGACGTCGCCGTATTTGAAGGAAAGAAAGATTTAAAAAATAAAAAGCCAAAAATTTTTATTGAAACTAAGAAAGATAACTATAATTTAGGAAAAGATCAACTCAAAGATTATATGACTTTTGAACGTGATGTTGCTTATGGCATTTGGTATAACGGCCACAATGAAAATGGTCAAACAATTGCTTATTTCAAAAAGTACTTTAAAGACGGCACCCCTAAATTTGAAGAAATTTCAGATGTTCCTAAATATGGATTTAATTCTATTAATGAACAAATTAAATATTCCGATTTAAAGCCCACGAGCAATTTAAAAGTTATATTTAAAAATTTACGTGGCTTTTTAGCCGCTAATTCAACT
Source organism: Lactobacillus jensenii DSM 20557 (assembly GCF_001436455.1). Classification (GTDB taxonomy): domain Bacteria; phylum Bacillota; class Bacilli; order Lactobacillales; family Lactobacillaceae; genus Lactobacillus; species Lactobacillus jensenii. The sequence continues at coordinate 2,949 of NZ_AYYU01000037.1, read as the reverse complement.
GGTACAACGCGCGATGAGATCATTTTAGAACAGTTATCTATGATAATTATTACTAAGCTATATGATGAAAAATATGCAGAAGACACTTACGTAAAATTTAGAGTAGTTGAAGATAATCCCAAAAAGACAGCAGAAACAATTAAGCAACTCTATAATGAAGCAAAAAATCGCTGGAATGATGTTTTTACGAAAGACGATGAAATAACATTGGACGATGATGTCTTAATAAAAGTCGTTGCCCAGTTGCAGCATTATTCTTTAATGAATTCTAACCGTAATGTTATTTCGGAGGCATTTGAAAGTATCATCTCCTATGCTACTAAAGGATCACAGGGACAATTTTTTACGCCCGAAAATGTTGCTCGCTTAATGGTAGAAATTGCTAACCCGACTGAATCTACTACAGTTTTTGATCCAGCTAGCGGTACAGCTGGCTTTCTAACCACGAGCATGTTCCATGTCTGGAATCAAATACAGCAAACTAAAATGCGCGACGATGCAAAAAAAGATAAAGAGCAGCAATATGCCACTAACAATTTATTTGGAATTGAAAAAGACTCGTTTTTAGCAAAAATTTCCAAAGCATTTATGGCTGTTTTAGGCGATGGAAGAGCAGGCATATTTGTAGAAGACTCCTTAAAAGAAAAAAATTGGAAAATTGCCACGCAAGCAAAAATAAAAGATAAAAAATTCAATATAATTTTGACTAATCCACCATTCGGCAAAGATATTAAATTATCTACAGAAACTAAAGAGAATTTTGAATTTGGCAATAAAATTGAATTGGCTTTTATAGAAATGTCTTTAAGATATTTAGAAAAAGGAGGAATACTTGGCGTTATTCTTCCAGAAACAGTCTTTCATGCTCCAAAAGCACGCCAAGTTAGAGAAAAACTTTTCTATAAAAATAATATTACCCACATAATTGATCTGCCTCATGATACCTTTAGACCCTATAATAATGCTAAAACAGATATTATATTTTTGCGAAAAGGAGAAAGGCAACAAGAGTTTGTTACAGGAATAAAAATAGACGAAATAGGACATGATCATACCGGAAAAGCTAAGTATAAGTTTGATCCTCATACCTTTTCTTTTACTGATGAAATTGCCGATAAGATTCCAAGCATCGTTAATTCTTTGAGAAATAATTCTTCTTCAAATTAAAAAAAATACCTTTTTCAAAAATAAAAGAAAAAGATATCCTTGTAGCACGACCTTATTTTGAGATTAATAGTAGTTCCAAACAAATTACCTTAGGTGAGCTCTGCGACAATAATATTATTAAGAGTTTTGATGGTCATGGATCACCATTGAGTTACTTAAAAGGTTTAGGAACTAACCCATATATTAGAGTAAAAGATATTGTTAATTTAGAAATTGCCCATAATAGATTAGATGATATTCCCGATAAAGAATATGAGAGACTTTACTCTCCGGAAAAGACTCTTAAAGAAAAAGATATCGTTTTTGTAAGAAGAGGTAGTTATAGAATTGGAGACGTGGGTATTCTTTATAAAAAAGATCTACATTCCATTTTAACAAGAGAAATCCTAGTATTAAGGGTACTTAACAATGATCTTGGCATCACGCCGTTTAACTTATTAGGACTCTTAAATAGTCAAGGTGTAAGAAAGCAGTTAAACAATTTGATTTTAATGGATACAACTCTCCCAAATATTGGTGATAGATGGCGTGACATTAGAATTGATATTAGCAACAAAAGGGAGCTATCAAATCTTTCAAATCAAATCTATGAAATGTATAGTACTCGTTGTAAATTCTGGAATGAATATTCAAAATTATTCGGTAACGAATAATTTTAGCATTATAGAAAAAGCAGCCAAAACAAATCTTGACTGCTTTATTAGATAGCTAATTCATGCTATAATTACTTCTGAGAATGAACGTAATTACATTCAATAGTCAGGTTGGTAAATTAGCTTAGTGCTACTATCCCAACGCAGGCAAATGTGTTGCCAATCGGCACACTTACAAAAAGTTTCCGTAAAGGATACCTCTTTGTTATGAATTAGGTTTGCGAAATTTCTGACCTGCACTAGAATAAAGCCTAGAAAGCTGCAATGTACCGCATCTTCTAGGCTTTTTCTTTACTTTTAAACATGCCTTAATATTAAAAGAATATTTTTGGCAGTATTGTAATACCATTTAAATCATCTTACTTCATCAAAAAGATGATTTTTTATTAGTTTTATTGCTAATACACAAAAATATTGTGTATAATATATTTATAAATTATGAGAGGAGGAAAGACATGCCTTGGAAGCCAGCCAAAATGGTAAGGTTTCTTTTAAAACATGGCTTTGTTGAAGAACCTAAGAGTGGTGGACATAGATCTTTTTATAATCCTGAAACAGATTCCAATGCATGCGAAAGAATTAAGAAAAGGCACTGAAAACCAAATTTTAAAAGAAGCCGGCTTAAGCAAACGGGATTAGGAAATGCCCGCTTGCTTTGGCATATCTAAGTATTCATGAAACAAGATATAGCTACTTATCCAGTAATCTTAACTGAATATAACGATGAATCAGGGCATTACTATGTGGTTACATCTCCTAATATTCAAGGAATGGTCACAGATGGTGAAACTATCCCTGAAGCTTTAGAGAATGCTAAAGATGCATTAGCAACGATGTTAGCAAATGATCCAGAGCGTCCTGAAGTTCAAGATCCCAGAGAATGGACTTTAGACAAAGGACAACAAACCTCTTGGGTATCAGTAAACATGACTAGATGGCTCAATAAATATGGTAAAACCGTTAGAAGAAACATCTCTATTCCTGCTGATTTAAATGATTGGGCAAAGAAAAATAAAATTAATGTTTCAAAGGTTGCTACTGAAGCATTATATGATCTACAAGAAGCCTAGTTAGAAATATTACTCTACTTTTAGTAGCAACAAAAAGCAGTCAAGAAAATCTTGACTGC